>JAOPYG010000185.1 GCA_025964685.1 Actinoallomurus sp.
GCCGCGGCCGACGGGGTCACGCAGATCGCCATGGGCCGCGGCGGACGCGAATCCAAGGTCTGGCTGAAGACCGGCGTGTTCCCGATCGCCGAGGGCCGGGTCGCACGTGCGTAGACCGTGTCCGGGCTGCACTGGGTCAAGGACGCCCCGGTGCGGCGGGCACGCAGCGCCGTGCTCGCCCACCCCGCCCTCTACGCGCGGGCGGACCGGGTCCTGAAGACGTACGCGCGCATGCGCCGGGGCACCGGGGACGCCGCGTGAGGATCTCCGTCGTGATCTGTGCCTACACCGAGGACCGCTGGGACGACGTCCTCGCCGCGGTCGGCTCGGTGCGCTCCCAGAGCCTGCCGGCGCACGAGATCATCCTGGTGATCGACCACAACCCGGCGTTGCTGGGCCGCCTGCGGCCGGTCCTGCCGGGCGTGAAGGTGATCCCCAACTCCGGACCCCGTGGCCTGTCGGGGGGCAAGAACACCGGTGTCGCGGCAGCGCGCGGTGACGTGGTCGCCTTCCTCGACGACGACGCCGTCGCCGAGGCCGGGTGGCTGACGGCGATGGCCGCCGGATACGACGCCGCGGACGTCGCCGGGGTCGGCGGCCTCACGCTGCCGCTGTGGGGCACGGCGGTCCCCCGCTGGTTCCCCGAGGAGTTCGCCTGGGTGGTCGGCTGCACGTACCGCGGCATGGTCCGCGGGCCGATCCGCAACCTCATGGGCGGCAACGCGTCGTTCCGGCGTGAGGCGTTCGACGTCGCGGGCGGTTTCCGCAGCGGCATCGGACGCTCGGCCGGCGGCCGGCCGCTGGGGTGTGAGGAGACCGAGTTCTGCATCCGGCTGCGGCAGGCCGCCCCTGAGACGGTCCTGCTGTACGACGACAGCGCGGTGATCTGGCACCGGGTGCCGGCCGAACGCGCGCGGTTCGCCTACTTCCGCAGCCGCTGTTACGCCGAGGGATTGTCGAAGGCGATGGTGACGCGGAGTGTCGGGGTCGGCGACGGCCTGGCCAGCGAACGCCGGCACGCGCTGGTGGCGCTGCCACGCGGCGTCGCCCGCGGGCTGCGCGCCGCCGTCACCGGCGATCCCGCCGGACTGGGCCGCGCGGCGACCATCGTCGCGGGACTCGCCTTCACCACGGCCGGTTACGCCGCCGGGTCGATCCTGGCGCGTAAGGATCACCGGCCACGGGTGAAGATCCGCGCCGGCCGGGGGGGCCGGCGTGAACGGGAGGCACAGTGAGCGGTGAATCGACGAGAGCCGGGACCGTGCCGGTTCTGATGTACCACTCGATCGGCGGCACCGACCGGCTGGCCGTACGGCCCGAGGCGTTCGCCGACCAGATGGCCTATCTGAAGGACAACGGCTTCACCCCGTTGCGGTTCGGCGAGCGCACGCGCCCCGCCACGCGGCCGGTGGTGATCACCTTCGACGACGGGTACGCCGACTTCCACGAGCACGCGCTGCCCCTACTCGACCGCTTCGGCTTCTCCGCCACGGTGTTCGTGACCACCGGCTGGCTGCACGACGCCGGGCCGTACGCCACGGGGTCCCCGCCGGGCCGGATGCTCACCTGGCGGCAGACCGAGGAGGTCGCCGCCACCGGCGTCGAGATCGGCGCGCACGGCCACAGCCACGCCCAGCTCGACCAGCTCGGCGACGCCGCGCTGCGCGACGAGCTGCGGCACAGCCAGGACCTGCTCCAGGACCGGCTCGGCCGCCGCGTCCCCACGATGGCCTACCCGTACGGCTACTCCAGCGCGCGGGTTCGCCGGGAGGTGCGGGCCTGCGGTTACACCGCGGCCTGCGCGGTGGCCAACGCCGTCATGACCGGGCGGCACGACCCGTTCGCCGTGCCCCGGCTGACCGTACGTGCCGGGACTTCTCTCAGCCGTTTCGGCCTGGCCCTCGACGGCCTCGGTTTCCGCGCCGACCATGCGCTGACCAAGGGATATGCCGTCGTACGCCGGTCCCGGTACGCGGCCCGTCGGCTGCGGGGAGTCGCGTGACGCGCCCGCGAGTGCTTGCGCGTACGCGAGGGGACGCGAGACTGAAGCGCATGATGGCGCTCCGGGGTGAGCTGTCCAACCCGCTGTTCCGCAACGCGTACGCACTGATGATCAACGGCGGGCTGACCGGTGTCCTGGGGCTCGGCTACTGGCTGCTCGCCGCGCGGATCTACGATCCCGCCCAGGTCGGGCGGCAGTCCGCGCAGAACCAGGCGATGATGTTCCTGGGCGGCCTGACCGCGCTGAACTTCATCCTGATGCGCTTCATCCCGGAGATGGGGCCCCGGACCAGGGCGCTGGCGCTGCGCACCTATCTGGCCGGCGCGCTGGCAGCGGGCACGCTCGCGGCCGGGTTCCTGCTCACGCTGCAGTGGTGGGGACCGTCGTTCGCGCACCTGTCCGGTCCGGGACACGGGCTCTTCTTCGTGCTCGCGGTCGTGTCCTGGAGCCTGTTCACGGCGCAGGACGGCCTGCTGACCGGACTGCGCCGGGCGACCTGGGTGCTCGGCAAGAACACCCTGTTCGCCTGCCTGAAGGTCGTGCTGCTGGTGGCACTGGCCGCGGAGTTGCCCGGCGACGGCATCACGGTGTCGTGGGTGCTGTCCGCGGTGGCGCTGCTCCTGCCGGTCGAGCTCCTGGTGCAGCGGCGTCTCATCCCACGACACGTCACGGACACCTCCGGCGACCGGCCCATTCCCTCCGGCGGGCAGATCGGGCGCTACCTCGCCGGCGACTACACCGGCACGCTCTTCTACTACGCGCTGTGCAACCTGGTACCGGTCGTGGTCGCGGCCACGCTGAGCGCCGATGACAACGCCTACTTCTACATGGCCTGGGTGCTCGGTGCCACGGTCGACGTGCTGGCCGTGAACATGGCGATGTCACTCACGGTCGAGGGCGCCTTCGACACCGCCGGCCTTGCCGTCGCCACCCGGTCCGCGCTGCGCCGGATGGCGCTCATCCTCGTGCCGATCACCCTGGTGATCTTCTTCGGCGCCCACCTGGGCCTCTCGGTGTTCGGCCCCGGTTACGCCGAGCACGGTGCCCCGCTGCTGCGTCTGCTCGCCCTCGCGGCCCTGCCCAAGGCGCTGATCGAGGTGTTCATCGGGGTGCTGCGCGTGCAGCGCCGCACGCGACTCATCGCGCTGCTGCAGGCCGTGCGCTTCGCGGGCGTACTCGCACTCGTGCTGATCCTCACCGATGGATCCGACATCACCGGCCCCGGCTACGCCGTGCTCTCCGTCACCATCGCCGTCGCCGTCGCCGTACTCCCCGCACTGCTGCGCGCCGCCAGCCCGATCCCGGTGGAGCCCGCCGCCTTCCACGACGCCGATGAGGCGGCGGGGCCGGCCACGCTCCCGCAGCCGCCGTTCGTGAGTCTCGTCAAGGACGAGCCCGCGGACCTCGCGGAGCTGCCGGACCAGGAACCCTCCGGGAAGCGCCCGTGGGGTGCCGCGATCGCCTGGGCGCTGTTCCTCGGCGGCCTCGCCCTCTACTGGCTGCCGCTACGCCACGTCGACATGTCCCACATGGACGGCTACGGCCTTGTGTCGGTGCTGCCGATCGCGACATTCGTCGGCGGCGCGCTGCTCGTGGTCGCCTTCATGTTCACGCTGTGGCTGCGCCGCCAGCACCGCGTCCTCCTGCTGCTGCAGCTCGTGGCGATCATCGTGTCGCTGCACGGGCTGGCGCCCGCCCTGGAGACCTACGCGCGGCCCGAGACGGCCTGGCAGCACAACGGCTTCGTGGAGTACATCACCCGTACGGGCGGGGCGGACTACGCCCTCGACGCGCGGTTCAGCTGGCCGGGCTTCTTCGCCCTGATCGCGTTCGTCACGCGGGCGGGCGGGATCCACAACCTGGAGCCGCTCCTGCACTGGGCGCCGGTGGCCAGCCAGCTGCTCTACCTGGCGCCGCTGTACCTCATCCTGCGGGTCATGCGGGCGAACTGGCGGGCCCAGTGGCTCGCGGCGTGGCTGTTCGCCGCGGCCGACTGGGTGGGCCAGGACTACTTCTCCCCGCAGGGCTTCGGGTACCTGCTGTACCTGGTGTTCATCGCGATCCTGCTCAACTGGTTCCGCCCGCAGGCCCGGCCCGCCGCGTGGGTCGCCAACACCGGCCGGCTGCGGTCGTTCGTCCGCGGCCCGTTCGCCTCCGGAGAGCGGCCGCCCCCCGAGACGTCGGCCGGCGAGCGTACGGTCCTGCTGTTCGTGCTCGTCGTGGTCTTCGCGGTCACGACCGCGAGCCACCAGCTGACCCCGTTCCTCATCCTGTTCGTCTGCGGGGCGCTGGTCCTGGTGAGGCGGAGTACGGCCCGGGGCCTGCCCGTGCTCCTGGGCGTCATGGTGGCGAGCTGGGTCAGTTTCATGACGACGCCGTACTGGGTCGGGCACGTGGGCGACCTGTTCTCCGGTGCGGGCGCGCTGCTGTCCAACCTCACCGGCGGCGTCGCGGGACGGGTCAGCAAGGGCAGCACGACCCTCGCCCAGGTCCAGACCGGCCGGATCCTGATCGCGGCCACCGTCATGCTCGTCGCCATGCTCGGCCTCCTCCGGCGGCGGCTGCGGCGCATCGACGACCGCGTCGCACTCGTCCTGCTGGTGGTGCCGTTCCTCGCGGCGGGCCTGCAGAGCTACGGCGGCGAGATCGCGCTGCGCGTCTACCTGTTCGTCATCCCCGGCGCCTGCATCCTGGCCGCCTACCTGTTCTTCCCCACGACGTTCACGGCACCCCGCCGTACGCTCGCCGTGCTCACCGCGACGGTCTGCGGTCTCATGATCGCCGGTGGCTTCCTGTTCGTACGCTTCGGCAACGAGAACTTCGAACAGGTACGCCCGGGAGACGTCCACGCGTTCGACGCGATGCTGCGGGAGACCCCGAAGAACACCATCAACGTGGTGTGGCTGGCCGACCCGCAGGACGACGCCGGATACTTCCCGATGATGCCGTGGGGCACCCGGAGGATGGAGCACTTCGACTACTCCGCCGTGAAGGCGCCGGCGGACCCCTCGGACATCACCGAGGTCGTCAAGTCGCTCCTGGACCGCCCCGGCGGCTACTTCGTGACGACGCGCGGCAACGAGGCGTACAACCACTACAACTACGGCCTGCCCCTGTCGTACGCGGACCGCATGCGCACCGCGCTGGCCGGGTCGTCGCAGCTCCGGCCGGTCAGCGTGACCGACGAGGCGGCCGTGTACGCCCTCCGCCAGCCACCGGCGGGCCTGTCGGCGCCGCCCGCCCGCGCCCCGCACTTCGGCGTACGGCACACGACGTGGACGCCGATCGGCCTGTGCGCAATCCCGCTTCTCATCGTGGTCCTGGTCGCCCGCGAGGTGCTCCGAATCCGGATCCGCCCGAACGAGCGGTGGCGCCTGCAGCCGCTGACCGTGTGGTCGACGTTCCTCGTCATCGTGCTCGCCGTCGTCATCGTCGAACGTTTCCTGACATTGGGGTAGTGATGCGCGCCCTTATCCTGCTCGGCACTCCCGTGGTCGCGGGCCTGACCGGCACCGCCCTCACCCTGGCCGGCGTACGTTCCCCGGTGACCGGACCGCTGACGTTGCTGTTCGTCCTGTTCACGCCGGCGCTGTGCGTGGCACTGCTGCTTCCCGGCCTGGACGCCCTCGCGCGGGCGATCGTGGCCGGTACGGCGTCGGTGGCCCTCGCGGCCTCGGTCGCGGAGGTGATGCTGGTGACCGCCGGCTGGTCCCCCAGCGGCGGAATCGTGGCCACGGCGATCGCTTCCGCGGCACTCGCCGTCGCCGTGGTCGTCCTCCGCCGCCGCTCCCGCCCCGCGAAACCGGCCCCGGCCCCGGCCGGCGAGGAGAACACCGCCCTCGAATCCTGATCCTTGGGCGGTGCCGCCGGCTCATTGAGCGCGTACGGGTTGCGCCGGAGGGCGAACCGCTGGGCGAACGCGGACAGCTGGTCGCGTTGCTCGCCCGGTTCGGTGGAGGTGGCGCCCACGACGATGCGGGTCACACCTTGCGCGGCGAACGCCTAATACGGCCTCGGGGCTACCGGTACCCGACGCTTCGAGCGGGATGTGGTCAGCGGGTGCACTGACTCCATTTCGCCTGTTTTGGTGCGACCGGTTCGCCGCCCCCACATAGGGCCGACCCCACACGGGCTCGCCCCCAGGCCCATGGCCCATCTCTCCGACATTCCTCCGGAACCGCGCTATAGCGACAGCAACCCATCTTCACCTCATGATTCCGATACCGCTCATACCGGGCATTGCATGCTACCTCGCACAATAAAAGACGAGATCTCTCATTTCAGGAATTCGCTGCTCTTTGTTGTCATCTTACCTTGTGATTATCTTGCCGAGAAAGGGGCGGGGAATGCTAGAAAGCACGGCACCCTTCTTGGACATTCAGGGAGTGCCGGTTCGTGAGGGCCATCGTGCCATTTCGACAAAAAAGGAGACCGACGTGCTGAAGAAGACGTGTGCCACTGGTGGGCTGCTTGTCGCCGCCGCCGCTGGCGCTCTGTTCACAAGCTCGCCCGTGTCTGCTCAGGTTCCGACGTGGGGCGGCGGTTGCTGCGGCTCCCACAGCTCCTTCCACCACTCCTCGCGGCACCACAACCGCAACTGGAACGGAAACGAGAACTCGAACCTGAACCACATCAGGCTGCACCTCAACAACCGGAACAACAACATCGCCGTCGCCCGCACCGGCCGTGACCGCGGGGGCGACGGCCTCGGCATCGGTGGCCTCGGTGGTGGCCTCGGCGACGACGACTGATCCCGCCCTTACAGGACGGCGGACGCCGCTGCGATCCAGACGCGTCCACGACTCGAAGAACGGCCGCATGAGCCGATGAGTCGCCAAGCCGCCCGTTTTTCACAAAACGGGCGCCGGGGTGACGACTCCGGCGCCCCTCACTCGCCACCGCGAGCACCACACAAAAAGGCCGATTTCGGCAACTAGGAGGCAGACGTGCTCAAAAAGACGAGCGCCTCTCTCGGGCTGGCCACCGCCGCAGCCCTCTTCGCCCCGCTCACGAGCTCACCCGCGTATGCCCACGCGAACCAGCTGCGGGGCTGGCACGGTCACCACCGCTCCAGTCACCACTCGCACCACCGGAACCGTAACTGGAACGGCAACCGGCACCGCGCACGGATCTTCATCCGGATCTATGTGTACAACAAGAACAACAACCACGCGGTCGCCATCGCACGCCCGGAGCGCCGGGAGGCTCGTCCCGAATCGTTCGCACGTGACGACGGCCCGTTCCTCGGGTCGCCGGGCGGCGTTCTGACCGCCCAACGCGCGCAACGCGTCCCACGCACCGAAGGCGTCCAACGCGCCGACCGCGGCGTAGCGGCACCGGAGCAGGGAACCACCGGTACGGTTCCGGTGGGCTGATCCGGCCAATGGGCGGTCACCGCCCCAGGAGCGGCCGAAGCCGCCGCCGCGCGGCCCCGCGACTCCTCTCAAGGATGGCCACAAAAGCCATCGAGTCATCGGTTCGCCCCATATATCGGGCGTCGGGGTAAATGCTCCGGCGCCCTCATATTTAATGACACGTACGCTCTTTGTGGTCATCTTACCTTGCGATTATCTTGCCGGGAAAGCACCAGGGAATGCTAGAAAGTGCGGCGCTTCGGATAAGCGCAGAGGAGCGCCGGGTTCGTGAGAGCCATCGCGCCATTCCGACAAAGAAGGAGACCGACCGTGCTGAAGAAGACGGCCGTTACTGGTGGCCTGCTGATCACCGCAGCCGCCGGTGCCCTAGTGACCACCTGCTCGCCCGCGTTCGCCGCGCCCACCCACCTGGTCTCGAACCACAACCGGAACTGGAATGGGAGCGAGAACGAAGGCTACAACCACATCCGGCTGCGCATCCACAACCGGAACAACAACGTCGCGGTCGCCCGTACGCCTCGGCGCGAGCGCGAGCGCGAGCGGCGTGACCCGATGTTCATCGGGGCACCCACGACCGCGCCGCCCGTCGCGGTTGGCTGATAATTCGGCGACAGAGATCTGGCTACCAGATCATTCGGTCCCGGCGGCCGCAGGAATACGTAGCCGCGTGGACGGTCGGGCGTCGGAGCATAAGCTCCGGCGCCCTTAAATTTTAGTACCAGGCGCTCTTTGTTGCCATGTTACTCGTTAACGATGTTGACCCGATAACACGGGGGAATATCACAGAGCGAGGTGTTCTCGTGAAAACGCGGGACTGCCTTTTGGTGAGAGAGCCATCGCGCCAATTCCGAATATTGAAGGAGACCTATCGTGCTCAAGCAGATGATCGCGGCCGGCGGTGTCCTCGCCGCCGCTGTTACCGGCGCCGCCGTCACCGGTGGGACCGCCTCCGCCGCCCCGACCGGGGGCAGCTGCTGCGCCAGCTCCCACGGCGCCTTCTTCCAGTCGCACCGTAACCGGAACTGGAGTGGCAACGAGAACGAGAACCTGAACCACATCCGGTTGCGCATCCACAACCGCAACAACAACATCGCCGTCGCTCGAGTCGACCCCGAAGAGCGCCGATAGCGAAAAGACGGTCCGACGGGATTAACCGACGCCGGATCGTTCATGCCGCCAGCACTCGGTCGCGAAACTTCTTGCGGAAGAAGGCCATGACGACCGCTGATTGAACGCGGCGAAGGGCGTCGGAGCCATTGCTCCGGCGCCCTTCATTTACCACTCTCCTTTTTAAGTTATCTTACTCGCCGGCTGTATTGCCGCGAAAAACCCAGGGAATGCTACAAACACGACGCTCTATTAACACGCTGGAGCGTCGGCCTGTGAAGGCCATCGCGCCATTTCGATAGCAAGGAGACCCATCGTGCTCAAGAAGACGTGCGTCGCCAGCGGCATGCTGATCGCCACGGCCGCCGGCGCCATCCTCACCAGCGTGCCCGCGTTCGCCGGGGTGCCCTCGTGGGGCGGCGGTGGCTGCTGCGCCAGCTCCCACAGCCGCTTCGGCCACTTCTCGCACAACCGCAGCTGGAACGGCAGCGAGAACGAAGGCTCAAACCACATCCGGCTGCGCATCCACAACCGCAACAACAACATCGCGACCGCGCGCACGGGTCGTAACAATGAAGACGGCCTCGGTATCGGCGCGCCCGGCGGCACCACCTGATCGACTCGCCCGGAGGCCGGCTGAGGTCGCCGGCCCGGAGTGAGGCTTTGAACACGACTCGGGAAACGGCCGTCAGGGCCACTGGGTCGCCCGAAAGAAAGGGCGTCAGAGCCATTGCTCTGACGCCCTTTTCCCGTCCGCGGTCAATAATCGTCTTTATTCTCATCTTACCCGGCGATTGTATTGCGCCGAATGCGGCAGGGAATGCTAGAAGGCGCGACACTCACGTTGATTCTCAAGAGTGTCAGCTCGAGGGGCCATCGCGCCATTCCGATCAAAGAGGAGACCGAACGTGCTTAAGAAGACGTGTGTGGCCGGCGGCATGCTGATCGCCACCACCGCCGGCGCCATCATCACCAGCCTGCCTGCGTTCGCTGAGGTCCCCACGTGGGGCGGCGGCGGCTGCTGCAGCAGCTCGAACAGCAGGTTCTTCCACCACGCGCGGAACCGGAACTGGAACGGGAACGAGTCCGAGAACCTGAACCACATCCGGCTCCACCTCCGCAACCGCAACAACAACATCGCCGTCGCCCGTACCGAGGAGGAGCGGGGGCGGGAGCGGGAGCGTGACGGCCGCCCGATCGTACTGGCCCCGCCCGCGATCGGCGCTCCGGTTTGATCGAGCCGACGGCAGGGTGACTCCGCGCGCCCATGAGGCCGCTGAGCCACCCATCCCTGAACCGGGCGCCGGGGTGACGACTCCGGCGCCCTTCGCTCGTCGGCGACCACGCCGGCCGCGAGAGAACCGATGACGGCCAGCCGCGTGATGCGGACTGGAATCAGAGCACACGATTGGATCCGTGGCGCCTGACCTTTTCGACGCCTCGAACGAGCGCCCTTTCACGAGGCCCTCGGGCCGATCGGGAATTAGGAGACCGACGTGCTGAAGAAGACAAGCGCCTATACCGGGCTGGTGATCGTCACAGCCGCCGGCGCCCTGCTCACGAGCTCGCCCGCGTACGCCCTGGACAGCCTGGTGCATGGCTCGTCCGTCCACAACCACCACCGCTCCCACCACCACAACCGCAACTGGAACGGGAACTCGCACCACGGGCGGATCTTCATCCGCATCTACATCTACAACAAGAACACCAACCACGCGGTGGCAGTGGCGCGGCCGGAGCAGCGGCGGCGCACGACGGTCATCCGGGATCCCTTCCCCGTCGAGCGTAGGCGCGCCAGGGTCGACGATGGTCTCGGCATCGGCGATGGTGGCGTGGTGGCCGCGCGGCCGCCGGCGAGCGCGAACGAAGGCGCGGCCTCGGCTCCCGCCTCATCGAACTCGGCTCCCGTGAGCAGCACGCCGGACCGGGGATCGACCGGCACCGCCGGAGCGCCCAGCACGACCGGCGGCGCGACCGGCGCGGCCCCGGCACCGGCCCTGGACGAGGGCACGACCGGCAACGTGAGCCCGTGATCGCCATAAATTAGTACATACCGGGCGCGTCCAACGTCCGCAGCGGAGAACACCCGCTGGACCGCCCGTAGACCGGGCGCCGGAGCACCGCTCCGGCGCCCAAATCTGTGGATTTCTGCAGTCTTTGTCGCCCTCTTACCCCATCGTGGCACCGTCTCGAAACTGAGCGGGAATGTACGCCATGGCGCCCAAATCGGGCATCAGTGGCCTTCGTACCATTTCCGCAAGAAGGAGACGACGTGCAGAAGAAGACATTCGCCCTTGCCGGTCTGGCCGTTGCCGCGGCGGGCGGTGTGTTGCTCACCGGTTCGCCCGCCAACGCAGGCGTCCTGGTGCAAGGACATCGGCACCATCATTATTCGAGTCACCGCAATTACAACCGCAACACGAACTGGAATCGCAATCACAACCGGGTCGTCGTACGCGTGAACGTCCGCAACCACAACGTCAACACCGCGTTCGCGGGCCGCGAGGGCGAGCACGAACACGACAGCGACTTCGGGCTCTTCCGGCACCGCCGCTGCGGCTTCCGCTGCAACCGGTTCGACGACGAGGAGCGCGGCGGGGGCCGCGACGACGACGACCGCGGTGACAACATCAACGTCGGCAACGACATCCGTACGGCCGGCGACCGAGGCTAGACGGCTGACGCGGCACACGCCCGCGGATAGCGACCCTGGTCAAGAACGGCCGCAAAGGCCGCCGAGTCGCAGAGCCGCCCCGAGTGGACCGGGTTCGGGGGCGGACACCCCGCACCCCGTCACGCACGACTGTGCAGAGCCGGTCCCGCCCACTACCCCAACAAAGCGA
>JAOPYG010000192.1 GCA_025964685.1 Actinoallomurus sp.
TCGCCCAGATCGAGCGCGAGGTCGAGTCGTCCGGCGTACGGCTGCCCAAGGTCGACGAGAACAAGTACATCGAGGTCGAGGCGCACGAGTCGACCTCGTTCGCGCAGGTGGCACGGACGCTGTTCCGTGAGTACCCGAAGCGCTCGGTGCTGGGCGCGACCCTGATGATCAGCCAGTCGTTCCTCTACAACGCGATCTTCTTCACGTACGGGCTCGTCCTCAAGCACTTCTACGGTGTCGCCGACCACGACGTGGCCAAGTACTTTTTCGCCTTCGCGGCGGGCAACCTGCTCGGGCCGCTGGTCATCGGACGGCTGTTCGACACGATCGGCCGCAAGCGCATGATCTCGAGCACGTACCTGCTGTCCGGCGCGATGCTGGCGTTCAGCGGCTGGCTGTTCAACATCGGCGCGCTGACCGCCGTCACGCAGACGATCCTGTGGTCGGTCATCTTCTTCATCGCCTCGGCGGCGGCGAGCTCCGGCTACCTGACGGTCAGCGAGATCTTCCCGATGGAACTGCGCTCGCAGGCGATCGCGCTGTTCTTCGCCATCGCGCAGGTCTTCGGCGCCCTCGGCCCGACCATCTTCGGCTCGCTCATCGGCGACCAGGACCACCCGAACCCCGGCCGCCTCTTCATCGCCTACCTCATCGCCGCCGGCATCATGATCATCGCTGGGATCGTCGCGGCGTTCTGGGGCGTCAAGGCGGAGCAGACCTCACTGGAGGACATCGCCGCGCCCCTGTCGGCCGTCCGCCGCACCGCCGACCGCCTGGGGGACAAGCTCGACCCCGGCGCCGGTCCCGGACCCGCTCCCGCCTGAGTCACGCCGTGGCCGCTCGACCTTCAGGAGCGGGATGAAGATGTGGGCGAGCGGGCCGATCGTCACGGCGTACAGGAGGGTGCCGATGCCGACCGTGCCGCCCAGCGTCCAGCCGAGTGCCAGCACGGTCACCTCGATGCCGATGCGGACGAGCCGCAGGGAGTGGCCGCGCGCGGCCATGCCGGTCATCAGGCCGTCGCGAGGACCCGCGCCGAAGCCCGCGCCGATGTAGCAGCCCGTGGCGAACCCGCCGACGAGGATCGCCGCGACCAGGTAGGCCCAGCGCAGCGCGAGCGGCCCAGGATGGGGCAGCAGCCACAGGAACGCGTCGGCGAACGCGCCGGTGAGGACCACGTTGCTGATCGTGCCGAGGCCGGGCCGCTGCCGGAGTGGGATCCACAGGAGCATCACCAGGGCGCCCGCGATGATGATCCAGGTGCCGATCGACAGGCCGGTCCGGCGGGCGAGCCCCTGGTGGAGCGTGTCCCACGGGTCGTTGCCGAGCCGTGAGGCCACCTGGAGCGCGATGCCGAGGCCGTAGAGGGCCAATCCAACGTAGAGCTGGGCCAATCGGCGTACGAGCATGGCTCGCCTCCCCGTCAAAGTGCTTCCTTGGTGCGACGCATGCCATTGAGTCAGACGAGTGGCTTGAAAGATAAGAGCCAATCGTGAAAAGTGGCCTTATGTCGATCCGGTCCATCAACGCCACGACGCTCGCCCGGCTCCTCGGTGGAGCGCCGGCGGCCCGGCCGTACTACGCGGCGATCTCCGGGGGGCTGCGCGGCCTCGTGCTCGACGGTCGCCTTCCGCTGCGCACACGCCTGCCCGCCGAGCGCGACCTCGCGGCCGTCCTCGGAGTGAGCCGTACGACGGTCACCGCGGCCTATGACGCGCTCCGGTCGGAGGGGTTCGTCGAGAGCCGGCAGGGCGCGGGCAGCTGGACGGCACTGCCCGGCGCCCCGGTCGCGGCCCGCCACGGGCTCACCGAGGACCGGACGCTCATCGACCTGGCCTGCGTCTCGCCGGCCGCGCCGGCCGGCTTCGACGAGTGTGTCGCCGCGGCCGTCGCGGAGCTGCCACGCCACACGGGCGGCCCCGGCTACGAACCGCTCGGGCTGGCAGGGCTGCGGGAGGCGATCGCCGAGCGGTACACCACGCGCGGCGTGCCCACGCTGCCCGAGCAGATCCTCGTCACGACCGGCGCGCAGAACGCCCTGTGCCTCGTGCTGCAGGTGTTCGTCCACCCCGGTGACGCGGTGCTCGTCGAGTCGCCGACGTATCCGCACGCCCTCGACGCGCTGCGCCGTGCGGGAGCCCGCCTCGTCCCCGCCGGCGTCAACGCCGGATGGGACCTGGAGCTCATGGCCGGTGGCATGAGGCAGGCCGCCGCGCGGCTCGCGTACGTGATCCCCGACTTTCAGAACCCGACCGGCCGGCTCATGGGCGACGGCGACCGCGCGGCACTCGTGACCGCGGCCCGCGAGGTGGGCGCGTACGTGGTCGCCGATGAGACCTTCGCCGAGCTCGCCGTCGACGACGTGACGAGGCCGCGCCCGCTCGCGGCCCACGACATCGACGGCCGTGTCATCAGCATCGGGTCGGTGGCCAAGGTGTTCTGGGGCGGCCTGCGCATCGGCTGGATCCGTGCCGGGCAGGCGCTCGTACGCCGCTTCGCCGAGGCGCGCGAGACCGTGGACCTGGCGAGCCCGGTGCTCGAGCAGCTGATCGTCACCGAGCTGCTCGGCCGGATGGAGGCGATCGTCGCCGCGCGCCGCGCCATGCTGCGCGAGCGGCGCGCGACGCTGGTCGCCGCGCTGCGCCGCGAGTGCCCGGCGTGGGAGTTCGACGTGCCGCCGGGCGGCCTGTCGCTGTGGGTCCGCCTGCCGGGTACGTCCAGCACCGCGCTGGCCGCCTCGGCCGCCCGGCACGGCCTGCACATCGTGCCGGGCACCGCCTTCGGCGTGGACGGCGTCCTGGACGACCACCTGAGGGTGCCGTACGTGCTGCCGCCCGAGCGGCTGGAGGAGGCCGTCGCCCGGCTGGCCACGGCCGCGCACGACGCGACCGAAGGCCCACCGGCCCGCCCCGCGTACGTGTAGGCCCTGGCGTGATCTACAACGTAAAGGCGCCGGGCCCGGTGTCGAGGGAATCCGAGGGCAGGGCCATGAGACCGGCGAGCAGGACGGCCCGCTCGGCGAGGGCGGCGACCTCGATGGACTCGTCCGCCGCGTGTGCGCCACGGCCACGCGGGCCCAGGCCGTCGAGGGTGGGAAGGCCGAGGGAGCCCGGCAGGTTGGTGTCGCCCGCTCCCGCGGCGGGGCGGCCGGTTATCCGCTGGTCCAGCAGGGCGCCGATCCGCGCGACTTCGGCCAGCAGCGGGTCGTCGGCGCGCTCCGGCCAGGTCGGACGGCTCGACAGCACGGTGGCTTCCACGACGGCGCCCGGCCGGCGTGGTTCCGCCCCCGCCAGAGCGTCGAGCACCTGGCTTTCGGCCTCGGCGGAGGTGAACCGCAGGCCGATCTCGGCGGACGCCGTCCCGGCGATCACGTTGGCCCGGGTGCCGCCCTCGATGCGCCCGACGTTGAACAGCGTCGTGCCGTCGCCCGGTACGACCGCGCGGACGGCCGCCACCTGGTCGAACAGCTCGTCGATGGCGGAGATCCCCTTGTCGGGGTCGAGCGCGGCGTGCGCTTCGCGGCCGTGGACGGTCAGCAGGATGCGCGTGCTTCCCCGGCGTGCGGTCTTCAGGGCGCCGTCCGGGTGCGGCGACTCCAGGCCGAGCACCGCCGCCGCCCCGTTGAGATGGCGCTCGATCACCGTACGGCCGGCCGGGCTGCCCACCTCCTCGTCGCAGACCGCCACGAGGCGTACGGGCCGAGCGGGCGCGGTGCCGGCGGCGGCCAGGGCGCGCAGGGCCATCTCCACCGCGACCAGGCCGCCCTTCATGTCGTAGGTCCCCGGCCCGGCGATGGTCGTGCCGTCGTCGGTGTACGGCATCGACGCGAGCCGCCCGATCGGCCACACCGTGTCGTAGTGGCCCACCAGCAGCAGGTGAGGGCCGTCGGCGGGGCCGAAGTCGGTGACGAGGTGGCCGTTCTCGCGGCGGACGCGCCCGCCCGCCTCCCGATGGCCGGCCTCGATCAGGGCCGCACATCGGGCGAGGGCGCCGGCGTCACCGGACGGCGATTCGGCGAGGGCGTACTCGCGCAGCCGTTCGCGGCCGAAGGGCAGCAGCTCGCCGGCCGCACGTCGCAGGGAGGCGGTCAGGTCCGGTTCCATACATTTGATACTAAACTTGCCATGTCGCGACCATATTGATCGTCACACGGCCTGAGACGAGAAGGATTTGCCTCTCTCCCCGCCCATCACCGTACGACCGCTGACCACCGCCGCCGAGATGCGCGCCGGGGTCGAGGTCTACCGCACCGCGTTCGCGCTCTCGGCGACCGACCCCGCCGTCAGCCCGCGGTTGCTCGCCGCGCTCGCGCGCAACGCCGGATCGGTGATCGGCGCCTTCGCCGGGGACGAGCTGGTCGGCTTCACGTACGGTTTCCTGGGGTCGGACACCTCGACGGTCTACCACTACTCGCAGGTGGCCGCGGTACTCCCGGCCTGGCAGGGCAGGGGAGTGGGCCGCGGGCTCAAGCTGAGCCAGCGCGACTACGTCCTGTCCACCGGCGTGAGTGTCATGCGCTGGGCCTTCGACCCGGTCCGCACCCAGAACGCCCACTTCAACTTCGACGTCCTCGGCGCCACCGGACGCTGGTTCACCCGCGACCTGTACGGCGTGGAGGACTCCGGCCGTGACCCGGGCATGCGCACCGACCGGCTGATCGTCGAGTGGGATCTCATCGACGACACCGCGCGGGACCTGCCGCGTCCGGCACCCGCCGGCTGGGGCGAGGCGCGCCGGGAGACCGGTGGTGACGTGCTGCTCGGCATGCCCCGCGACTGGGACGCCCTCGTCGCGCGCGACCCCGGCGCCGCCGTCGACCTGCGCGACGACGTGGCCGCCGAGCTGACCCGGCTGACGGGTGAGGGGTACCGCGCGATCTCCTGCCAGACGTGCGACGACCACACGGCCGTCTACCGGTTGCGGCCGAGCGGACGGGAGGGCTGAGGCCAGTGCCACGGGTCACCGCGATCGAGGCGTTCCGCGTGAGCCTGCCGCTCGTGCACGCCTTCCAGACCAGCTCGCACCGCAAGTCCCATCTGGAGCACATCCTGGTCCGCGTGCGGGACGCCGACGGTGCCGTGGGGTGGGGCGAGATCGCCTCGCCCAGCGATCCGTACTACTGCCCGGAGACGGCCGACATCTGCTGGCTGACGCTCGAGCGCTACCTCGGCCCCGCCCTGCTCGGCGCGGCCTGGGACGAGCCCACCGAGGTCGGCGCCCTGTGGGCACGGATCCGCGGTCACCACTTCGCCAAGGCCGGGCCGGAGATCGCCTGCTGGGACCTCTGGTCACGCCGGACCGGCCTGCCATTGGCGGGCGCCCTCGGCGGTGAGCGGCAGACCATCGAGGCCGGGGTGAGCCTGGGCATCGAGCCGGCAGTGGCCGATCTGCTCATCCAGGCCGGCCGGTACGCCGCGGAGGGGTACCGCAGGATCAAACTCAAGATCGCACCGGGCTGGGACGTCGAGCCGGTACGTGCGGTGCGCGAGGCGCATCCCGGACTCGCCCTGCACGTGGACGCCAACGGCGCGTACACCGAGGAGCAGGAGGACGTCTTCACCGCGCTCGACCACTTCGGCCTCACCATGATCGAGCAGCCGTACGCGCCGGGCGCGCTCGCCGCGCACGCCCGCCTGCAGTCGCGGCTCGAGACCGCCGTCTGCCTGGACGAGTCCGTCGACGACCTCGACCAACTGGATACGGCACTGGAGCTCGGCGCGGGACGGGTCCTCAACATCAAGGTCTCCCGCATGGGCGGGCTGGCGGCCGCCAGGGCGGCGCACGACCGTGCCGTGGAGGGCGGCTGGCAGGTCTGGTGCGGCGGAATGCATGAGTTCGGGGTGGGCCGCGCCGCCAACGTCGCGATCGCGTCACTGCCCGGTTTCACGCTGCCCAGCGACGTCTCCGGCTCCGACAAGTACTACGCCCACGACGTCGTGGAGCCGCCCATCCGCGCCACGGACGGCCAGGTTCCGGTGCCCTCGGCGCCCGGACTGGGACACGAGGTGGACGAAGCGCTGGTGCGCCGGATCGCCTCCGCGACGCTGAGCCTGGAGGCCTGACCCCTAGGGCGTGGCCCGGCCGACCTGGGCGATGTGCTCGCCGATCAGGCGGGCGATCTCGCCGGGCTGGGTCAGCGGCACCCAGTGCGGGGCGCGGACAGGGCGTACCTGCAGCCGGTCGGCGAACGGCCGGGCCGCCTCGGCGGCCAGCCCCGGCGTCACGAACGTGTCGCCGGTGGCCACCACGACCTGGGTGGGCACGTTCGTACGGCGATCGCCGGGCGTGCGCCCACGGCCGAGCATGTTGGCGCGGTAGAGGTTGACCCCGGCCGCGGCGTCCTCCGCGAGGGTCGGTGCCGGATGGCCGTCCTCGAGCACGCCCTCGGTGCGTTCGAGCAGGCCGCCCCAGCGGCGCGCGAGCGCGTGGCGCCACACCAGCTCGGGCAGCACCGGCAGCTGGAACGCGGCGATGTACCAGGAGTGCGCGAGCTGCCGCGCCACCGCGCGCATCCCGGCGGGCCGTCGCAGGCCCGCCTGCATCCAGTGCGCCACATGGTCGAGGCACGGACCGGAGATCGAGGTGAACGAGGCGAACCGCTCGGGCATCGAGCTGACCGCCTCCCACGACTGGATCGAACCCCAGTCATGCCCGGCCAGATGCACCGGAGCGCCCGGGCTCACCGCGTCGAGCACGGCCCGCATGTCGGCCACGAGATGCTCGAACCGGTACGCGTCCCGCCCGGCCGGCCGCGAGGACGCGCCCGCGCCCCGCACGTCGTAGGCGACGACGCGGAACCGCGTGGCCAGCCGCTCGGCCACCGCGTTCCACACCGCGTGCGTGTCCGGGAAACCGTGGACCAGAAGCACCGTCGGCCCTTGCCCGCGTTCGAAGACGGCGAGGTCGACGCCGTCGCCGCGAACGCGTCGTTCGGTCACCACGGCCTGAAGTTCGGCGTCATTGGACACGGCGTCGAATATGCCGTCGCCGCCTCCCGGGGTCAAGGTGAGGACGAGAGTCGCTCGGCGCCGGTGTAGACGTTCATCGACGGGCCACGGAGGAATCCCACGAGGGTCATCCCCGACTCCTCCGCCAGGTCCGCCGCGAGCGAGGAGGGAGCCGAGACCGCCGCCAGCACGGGAATGCCCGCCAGCAGCGCCTTCTGGGTGAGCTCGAACGAGGCCCGCCCGCTGACGAGCAGCACGTGCCCGGTCAGCGGCAGGCGCTTGTCCTTCAGCGCCCAGCCCACCACCTTGTCGACCGCGTTGTGCCGTCCGACGTCCTCGCGCAGCGCGAGCAGGGTGCCCGAGGTGTCGAACAGCCCCGCGGCGTGCAGCCCGCCGGTGCGCTCGAAGACCCGCTGGGCCTCCCGCAGTGTGTCCGGCATCCGCGCCAGCACCGCCGGGTCGAGGCGCGTGGTGTCCGCGCGGACGTCATAGCAGGACCGCTGGTGGATGGCGTCGATGCTCGTCTTCCCGCACACGCCGCACGCGCTGGTCATGTAGAAGGACCGCTCCACCGACGCGTCGGGCGGCTCGACCCCTTCGGCGAGCGTGACGTCGATCACGTTCATCGTGTCGGTGTCGGCGCAGTAGCGCATGGCCGCGATGTCGTCGGGGGCCCGTACGACGCCCTCGCCGTGCAGGAAGCCGGCGACCAGGTCGAAGTCGTCGCCGGGCGTCCGCATCGTGACCGACAGGGCCCGCCCCGACAGGCGGATCTCCAGCGGTTCCTCGACCACGAGCGTGTCCGGACGTGCGCGGGTCCCGCGCTCGTCGATGTGGGAGATCCGCCGTCGTACCGTCACTCGACCCATGGCCCCGACGTTACCCCCGCGGAGCGGCGGTGACATTTGATGGGTGGGGGTGGTGGCAAGATCACCCCAAAGGGATGTTGAATAGGGCACGTGCGCATCGAATCTTGGCCGATTCTTCGCCAGCTGACCGGTTCGGACCGGTTGGGGCGGGGGGAAGCCGCGCGGTCGAAGGCCACGGACGCGCTGCGCGCGCGCACCGTTCAGGCCGACCGGGTCGTCGACTCGGTGTGTCCCTACTGCGCGGTCGGCTGCGGCCAGAAGGTCTACGTCAAGGACGAGCAGGTCATCCAGATCGAGGGCGACCCCGCCTCACCGATCTCGCGCGGGCGGCTCTGCCCGAAGGGTTCGGCGAGCAAGCAGCTCGTCACCTCGCCCGGACGCCAGACCCAGGTCCTCTACCGACGGCCCCACGGCGCCGAGTGGGAGTCGCTCGACCTGGACGACGCGATGGACATGATCGCGGACCGGGTCATCGACGCGCGGCGGCGTGGCTGGGAGGACACCCACGACGGCAAGAAGGTCCGCCGCACGATGGGCGTCGCCAGCCTCGGCGGGGCGACGCTCGACAATGAGGAGAACTACCTCATCAAGAAGCTCTGGAGCGCGCTCGGCGCGATCCAGATCGAGAACCAGGCCCGTATTTGACACTCCGCCACCGTCCCCGGTCTGGGGACCAGCTTCGGGCGCGGCGGCGCCACGACGTTCCAGCAGGACCTGGCCAACGCCGACTGCATCGTCATTCAGGGCTCGAACATGGCCGAGTGCCATCCGGTCGGGTTCCAGTGGGTCATGGAGGCCAAGGCGCGCGGCGCCAAGATCTTCCACATCGACCCCAGGTTCACCCGGACCAGCGCGGTGGCGCACCGGCACATGCCCATCCGGGCCGGCAGTGACATCGTCCTGCTCGGCGCGCTGGTCAACCATGTGCTGAGCGGCGGCCACGACTTCCGCGAGTACGTCCTCAACTACACCAACGCCGCGGCCATCCTGAACGAGGACTTCCGCGACACCGAGGACCTCGACGGGATCTTCTCCGGGTACGACGCGGACAAGCGGGAGTACGACCCGACGTCCTGGGCGTACAAGGAGGGCGACGAGCAGCCCGCGGCCGGCGAGCGGGACGAGTCCCCCTCGGCACAAGGCGATGACGACCGCTCCCACGAGCACGGCCCGGGCGCGACGTTCGAGGCGACCCCGTCCGAGACGGGGCACGCACCGCTTCACGACGACACGCTCCAGGATCCGCGCTGCGTCTACCAGGTCCTGAAGCGCCACTTCGCGCGCTACACCCCCGAGCTGGTCGAGGAGATGTGCGGCATCGGCCCGGCGGAGTTCGCCGAGCTGGCCGACGCGCTCGTCGCGAACTCCGGCCGTGAGCGCACCACCGCGCTCGTCTACAGCGTGGGCTGGACCCAGCACACCGTCGGCGCGCAGTACATCCGCACGGCCGCGATCCTGCAGCTGCTTCTGGGCAACATCGGGCGGCCGGGCGGCGGCATCCTCGCCCTGCGCGGCCACGCGAGCATCCAGGGCTCCACCGACATCCCGACGCTGTTCAACCTGCTGCCCGGCTACCTGCCGATGCCGTCCGCGCACGAGCACGAGGACCTGGAGACCTACCTCGAGCGGGCGGCCGGCGACACCGGTTTCTGGGGCAACAAGCGCGCCTACATGGTCAGCCTGCTCAAGGCGTGGTGGGGCGACGCCGCGACCGAGGACAACGACTTCTGCTTCGACTACCTCCCGCGCCTGACCGGTGACCACGGCACGTACCACACCGTGCTGGACCAGATCGCCGGCAAGGTCAAGGGGTACTTCCTCATGGGAGAGAACCCCGCCGTGGGTTCGGCCGGCGGGCGGTTGCAGCGTCAGGGCCTGGCCGCGACCGAATGGCTCGTGGTCCGCGACCTGAACCTCATCGAGAGCGCGGAGTTCTGGAAGAACTCCCCGGAGGTCGCCGCCGGTGAGACGAGCCCCGAGGAGATCGCCACCGAGGTCTTCTTCCTCCCCGCCGCTTCGCACGTCGAGAAGGGCGGCACCTTCACCAACACCCAGCGGCTGCTGCAGTGGCACCACAAGGCGGTGGAACCGCCCGGCGACGCGCGCAGCGACCTGTGGTTCATGTACCACCTCGGCCTGCGCGTACGGGAGCGGCTGGCCGGCTCCCAGGACCCGAAGGACCGGCCTGTCCTCGACCTGACCTGGGACTACCCGGTCGAGGGTCCGCATGACGACCCGTCCGCGGACGCCGTGCTGCGGGAGATCAACGGCTACGACGCCGACGGGAAGGCCCTCAGCGGCTTCGCCGGGCTCAAGGACGACGGCTCGACCTCCAGCGGCTGCTGGATCTACTCCGGCAGCTACGCCGACGAGGTCAACCAGACCGCGCGCCGCAGGCCGGGCCAGGACCAGTCCTGGGTCGCGCCCGAGTGGGGCTGGTCCTGGCCGATGAACCGCCGGATCCTCTACAACCGCGCTTCGGCCGACCCCGAGGGCCGGCCGTGGAGCGAGCGCAAGGCCTACGTCTGGTGGGACGGCGAGCAGTGGACCGGCCACGACGTCCCGGACTTCGAGAAGGGCAAGGCGCCCTCGTACGTCCCGCCGCCGGACGCCAAGGCGCAGGCGGCCATCGGCGGCGCCGACCCGTTCATCATGCAGACCGACGGCAAGGCTTGGCTGTTCGTGCCCAAGGGACTCGTCGACGGGCCGCTCCCGGCCCACTACGAACCCCACGAGTCGCCGGTCGACAACCCGCTCTACGGGCAGCAGGAGAGCCCGGCCAGTCAGCTCTACCCGCGCCGCGACAACCGCTACCACCCCGTGGGCAACACGGTGTACCCGTACGCCTTCACGACGTACCGGCTGACCGAGCACCACACGGCGGGCGGCATGAGCCGGTTCCTGCCGTACCTGTCGGAGCTGCAGCCGGAGATGTTCTGCGAGGTCTCGACCGCCCTGGCGGCCGAGCGCGGCCTCGTCAACGGCGGCTGGGCCACGATCATCACCGCCCGCACCGCGATCGAGGCCCGCGTGCTCGTCACCGACCGCCTGCGGCCGCTGTGGATCAGGGGCCGCACCGTGCACCAGGTCGGGCTGCCGTACCACTGGGGCTCCTCCGGCGTCGTGCGCGGCGACTCCGCCAACGACCTGCTGCCCATCGTGCTGGACGCGAACACCCACATCCAGGAGAGCAAGGCCGCGACCTGCGACATCCGGCCCGGACGCCGGCCACAGGGCGCCGCGCTGGGCGCTCTCGTCCGCCGCTACCGCCGCCTCGCCGGAATCCCCGAAGACTGAGATGAGCCTGACATGAGCCACAGCCTGCACGGGCCGCTCCACGACGTCGCGCAGGACGCCGGCTACGCCGATCCGCCGGAACGGGCCGGGTTCTTCACCGACACGTCGGTCTGCATCGGCTGCAAGGCCTGCGAGGTCGCGTGCAAGGAGTGGAACGCCCTCCCCGACGACGGCTTCGCCCTCACCGGGATGTCCTACGACAACACCGCCGAGCTCGGCGCGAGCACCTGGCGGCACGTGGCGTTCGTCGAGCAGTCCAAGCCACACGAGGTCGGTGACGGCGACAGCACCCGGTGGCTCATGGCCTCCGACGTGTGCAAGCACTGCACGCACGCGGCCTGCCTCGACGTCTGCCCCACCGGTGCGCTGTGCCGTACGGAGTTCGCCACCGTGGTCGTCCAGCAGGACATCTGCAACGGATGCGCCTACTGCGTCTCGGCCTGCCCGGGACCCCCCGCCGCCTGGCCGAGCACGTCCGCGGCGGCACCCTCCACGGCCGGGCCGACGGCGGTCGCCGGCACCTGCTGCTCGATGAACGCGACGTGCCGCCAGGTCGAGGCGCCCAGGCCGATCGTGTTGTCGAACGACATGCCGGTGAGGGTCAGCCCGTCCTCCGGCACCGCGTTCCACTCCTTGCAGGCCACCTCGCAGGCCTTGCAGCCGATGCAGACCGACGTGTCGGTGAAGAAGCCCATCCGGGGCGGGTGCTCGCCGTACCCGGCCCGGGCCGCCGGGTC
>JAOPYG010000202.1 GCA_025964685.1 Actinoallomurus sp.
CGCAAGCTGGTGGCGACCCCGTTCGCCCACGCCGGCTACATGGCGAAGCTGTGGGACCAGCTGGCCTGGGGCACGACCGTGGTCATCTCACCGGCGCCGTGGTCGGCGCCCGCCATGGCGCGCCTGCTGCGCGAGGAGCGGATCACCGTGGCCGGCGCCGTGCCGACGCAGTGGGCCAAGCTGCTGGAGGAGCCCGACGACGGTCCGCCGCCGGACCTGCGGGTCGGCATCGCCGCCACGGCCCCCGCACCACCCGAACTCGTCGAGCGCACGGTGAAACGCCTCGGCGTCGCGCTGGTCGTCCGCTACGCGATGACCGAGTCACCGACGATCTGTGGCACCGAACCGGGCGACCCGCCCGAGACGCAGTTCCGTACGGTCGGCCGCCCGCAGGAGGGCGTCGAGGTACAGGTCACCGACGACGAAGGCCGGCCCGTGCCGACAGGCGTGACCGGCCGGGTCCGGGTGCGCGGCGGCTGCGTCATGCGCGGGTACTGGGACCGGCCCGACCTCACCGCCGAGGTGCTCGCCCCGGACGGCTGGCTGCGGACCGGCGACTTCGGCCACATCACCTCCGACGGCGACCTGGTGCTGGCCGGCCGCGCCTCGGACCTCTACATCCGGGGCGGCTACAACGTGTATCCGCTGGAGGTGGAGAACGTCCTGTCCGAGCATCCCGGCGTGGCCAAGGTCGCGGTGGTCGGCACGCCCGCCCCGGTCATCGGCGAGATCGGCGTCGCCTTCGTGGTGCCCGCCGACCCGGCCCGGCCGCCGGGCCGCGACGAGCTCCGCGACTGGACCCGCGCCCGCCTCGCCGACTACAAGGCGCCGGACCACGTCGAGATCGTCGGGAGTCTTCCGCTGACGCCGATGCTCAAGACGGACCGCGTCGCGCTGCGCGAGGCCGCCGCCGGCCTGGGCGTACGGCGGTGAACCTCAGAACTCGATCCTGATGGTCTCGCCGGTCGGCTCGGGCAGCGACTGGCAGCCCAGGATGTAACCCTCGGCGACGTCGTCCTCGTCCAGCACCTCGTTGTGCTTCATGGTGACCCGGCCCTGCAGCAGGGTGGCCTGGCAGGACCCGCATTCGCCGTCCCGGCAGGAGTAGGGGGCGTCGATGCCCCGGCCGAGCAGGAGGTCGACCAGGGGAGTGGTGACCGGCCAGTCGAGGACGTGCGTCCGGCCGCCGATCTCCACCTCGACCGGCACGGTGATCCCGCTTTCGGTGTCGCCGGCCGGTTCCGGCACGGGCCCGAACGGGTCGCCGGACAGTGAGGTGAAGACCTCCGTGTGGATGCGCGCCCTCGGCGTCCCGGCCGAGGACAGCGCGTCGCCGACGGCGGTCATGAACGGCGCCGGTCCGCAGACGAAGCTCTCGCGGCCGGCGTACGGCGCGGCCAGCGCCTGGAGCTGCCCCCGTCCGGGCAGACCCTGGACGGACTCCAGCCAGTGGATCACCGCCAGCCGTCGCGGGTGGCGGGCCGCGAGACGGGCGAGCTGCTCGCCGAAGATCACCGAGGACTCGTCGCGGTTGGCGTAGAGGAGGACGATGTTCCCAGATCCCGCGGCGAGCACGGACTTCACGATCGAGATCACCGGTGTGATACCGCTGCCGCCGGCGAACAGCAGGAGCTCGGCGTCCAGGTCCTTGGGGGTGAACACCCCGCTGGGCGGCAGTACCTCGATCTCCGTACCGGCGCCGGCGTTGTCGCAGAGCCAGTTCGAGCCGTAGCCGCCGGACGTGCGCTTCACCGTGATGGTGAGGTCGTCGTCGTGGTGGGGGGAGCTGGCGAGGGAGTAGCAGCGGGCGACCGATCCGGTCCGCTCGCTGGGCACCCGCAGCGTGAGGAACTGGCCCGGCCGGTAGGCGAAGTGCTCCCGGTCGGCCTCCGGGACCTCGAACACCAGGGACCTGGCGTCGGACGTCTCCTCGACCACGCGCGAGACGCGCAGCGTACGGGAGCGGTCCCGCATGGTGTTCGCGGTCATCCGTGACGTCCTGTCCCGGCGCCGACTGCGCGCCACGTGAGGTGTACGGCTCGTCAGATGTGCCGGGGGTGATCAGCCTGCGGAGTCGGCAGATCATCTCCGAAGGCGCCGGCATCCAATGTATACATAGTGTCAGAAACGCGAACGTCAAAACAACGTGGCGAAGCGCACATCGTTGCGATGAGTGGAGCTAGCGGGCGGGGCCGGTGTTGAACAGGCCGCGCTCCATGACCCGCGCGATGAGCTCCACGACCTCTTCGGCCGGGCGGTCGGGGTCCTGCTCCAGCGTCGCCTCGGGCATCCGTTCGAGCAGCGCGCCCTGGATGACGGCCGCCACGTCCGCGTCCAGCGGATGCGGCCGGTCCACCCGGGCCAGCACGGTCAACGCCGCGACATGCATCTCCCGCGTCGTCCGGCGGACCACGCTGAGCAGGCGGGGATCCCGTGAGGTGCCCTCCAGCCAGGCGCGCATGACGCCCAGGTAGCGGGCGTGGAAGGGCAGGTAGCCGGTGAGCCACTCCCGCAGCCGCGCGCTGCCGTCCGCGGCGGGGTCGATGACGGCGAACCGGTCGACCAGGGTGCGCATCTCCTCGGCGCACTCGCGGGTCAGCTGCAGCAGCAGGTCGAGCTTCTCGTCGAAGTACTTGTAGAACGTGCCGCGGGCGAAGCTCGCCTCGGCGACCAGGTTGTCCACGCCCGTGCCGTGGTAGCCGCGTTCGGCGAACAGCTTGGCGCCGGCGTCGATCAGCTGCCTTACCGTGGCCGCCGCGCGCGGGCGCAGACCGGCCAGCCGGTCCGGTATCTCAGGCGCCTCGTCGTGCGGCTCCGCGTGCGGGGCCGGCAGCGCGGGCGGGGCCGGGCGCTGCGGCGGCATCTCCACGACGTCGAAGATCTCGACCGGGGTCTCGGGGAAGAGCATCAGCTGGACGAAGACCGCCAGGCCGTCCAGCAGCTGGTCCGAGGACAGTCCCGGCGTGTAGCCCATGTGCCGGAAGTAGTTGAACCGGTGCACCGCGCCGGTCAACGCCACCGCGGCGTCCAGCGGGTCCAGGCCGGTGATCTCAGAAGACTCCAGGCGGCGCGCGATCCTGGCGTTGTAGGACCGGGAGAACTCGGCGACGAGCGGCCGGACGCTCGTGCCGGGAGTGTCGACGCTCGCCCACTGGACGAACATCGTGGCGTACTTGTCGTACACGTAGGCCCACTCGCCGAGCCACCAGTGCAGGTTGTCGAAGCCGAGCCGGGTGGGCCCCAGCGGCCCGATCCGCCGCACGACGCGCATCAGGGCGCTGCCGCACTCGTCGAGCAGCTCGACGAAGATCTGCTCCTTGCTCTCGAAGTACTGGTAGAGCGTGGAACGGGAGGTGCCGGCCGCCTTGGCGATGCTGTCCACCGAGGTCGCGTGGAAGCCCTGCGATTCGAACAGCCGGAGCGTCTCCTCGACGATCCTCTGCCGCGTGCGCGCGCCTCGCTGACCCACCACAAGACTGGTGGGTCCGTAGCCTTCGCGCCGGAGCGTCTCGTTTTCTGACTGTGTGGCCATCAGATCTCAGAGTACGGCCACATCGGCAGCAGGAAGTCCGCGGACGCGCCGATCGCGACGCCACCGTTACTGCGGGTCGCCGTCAGGCGGGCCGTGACGAGCCGGCCGTCGGTCCTGCGCTCGATCGCCGTGACCTCTCCGGAGCAGGTGAGCACGTCACCGGGCCAGACCTGTTCCTGGAAGCGGACCGCGAAGCGGCGGACGTTGGCCGCGCCGAGCCAGTCCACGGCGTAGGTGGCCAGCAGCGCGGCGGAGTGCATGCCCTGCGAGAACACCGACGGATGGCCGGCCGAGCGCGCCAGCGTGTCGTCGTAGTGCATCGGGTTGAAGTCCCCGGAGGCGCCCGCGTAGCGGGCGAACATCCGCGTGGTCAGCGGGCCGAAGTCCCGGGTGGGGGCCTGCGCGCCGACGTCGAGCGAGGAAGGGCCGGTACCGGTCATGAGGCCTCCTTCGTCGGCCTCATGACCAAAGGTGCTCTGCTTGCCGGTTCCCTCGCTTCGCTCGGTCA
>JAOPYG010000217.1 GCA_025964685.1 Actinoallomurus sp.
CCGTGGTCGCGCCGATGAAGGACACCCAGCGGTTCTCCACGGCGGGCAGCAGGGCGTCCTGCTGGGCCTTGTTGAAGCGGTGCACCTCGTCGACGAACAGCACCGTCTGCCGGCCGCGCATGCCGAGATCGGTCTTGGCCTGCTCGATGGCGGCGCGCACCTGCTTGACGCCGTCGGACACGGCGGAGATCTCCACGAACCGCCGCTCCGTCGCCTGGCTGACGACATAGGCGAGCGTCGTCTTCCCGGTGCCCGGCGGCCCCCACAGCAGCAGCGACATCGCCACGTCGCGCTCGACGAGCTGGCGCAACGGTGTGCTCGGACCGAGCAGATGCTCCTGGCCGACCACCTCGTCCAGCCCGCGCGGGCGCATCCGCACCGCGAGCGGTGCGTTCGCCCGCTCGGCCTGCTCCGCCTGCGTGTCGAAGAGGCTGTCGGCCTGTTCGTCGTCCCTGCGCGCCACGGTGCCGACACTATCCGCCCGGCCGGACCTCACGGCACGCGTGCGTTGGGCGGGCGAGGTTCGACGAGCGTCCGATGGTTACGCTCCTTACGCTAGAGGCCATGTTCTCGTGTTCGATGGCCGACGTCCTCTCCCTCACCGGCGGCGACCCGCTCGCGCGCGGCGTCCGCGGCGCGAGCCGCGGACCGGCCTGGCGCAGTGCCGACGGCCGCGCCGTCGCCTTCACGGCGTACGACGCCGAGGGCCGCATCCGCTCCCTGGTCGCGCTGGGCCCTCCTGAGGAGACGTCCGAGCTGGTCCTCGCGGTCCGCGACCGGGTACCCGACGGCATCCGCGTGATCGTGCCGCGCGACACCCCGCTCCCGCTCTCCCAGCCCACCGCCTGGAACTTCCGTGCCACGTTCGACGAACCGCCGGAGCAGCCGTCGGAGTCCTCCGCCGCCCGGTGCGACGACGAGGAGGCCGTCACGGAACTGCTGAGGCTCGTCAGCCCCGGCACGTCCGCGTGGCCGGGGGACCCCAAGGTGCGCCGCTGGGCCGGGATCTGGGAGGACGGCCGCCTGCTCGCCTGCCTGGCCGACACCACGGCCGTCACGGGAGTGGGCCACATCTCCGCGATCGCCGTGCGTTCAGGCGCCCAGGGCCGGGCCCTCGGCCCGTCGATCACCGCGTGGGCGATGCGCCGGATGTTCGCCGAGGGATGTGACGTCATCACCCTGGGCGTCTACAGCGACAACACCGTCGGGCTGCGGATGTACGACCGCCTGGGCTTCACCATCGACCGCCCGATGACCACCGGGATCCTCAAAGAGAACCGCTGAGGCATCGCCGCAGCGGTTCTCGGGCCCGGGCAGGCGCCGGGCGGCCGTTAGTAACGCTCCTCCGAGGGGCGGACGATGTGGCCGGGCTCGTTCGGCGGGGCGGCCGGACCCTCGGGCCTGGCGTCGACGCCGGCCTCCTTGCGCTGTTCCGGGGTGATCGGCGTCGGCGCGGCGGTCAGCGGGTCGAAGCCCGAGGCGGCCTTCGGGAAGGCGATCACGTCGCGGATCGTGTCGCGGCCCGCGAGGAGCATCACGATGCGGTCCCAGCCGAACGCGATGCCGCCGTGCGGCGGCGGGCCGTAGTTGAAGGCCTCCAGCAGGAAGCCGAACTTCTCGTCGGCCTCCTCGCGCGCCAGGCCGAGGGTGTCGAAGACACGCTGCTGCATCTCGGCGCGGTGGATACGGATCGAGCCGCCGCCGATCTCGTTGCCGTTGCAGACGATGTCGTAGGCGTTGGCGAGCGCTTCGCCCGGCTTGTCGTGGAAGGAGTCGGCCCATTCCGGGCGGGGCGAGGTGAACGGGTGGTGCACCGCCGTCCAGCCGCCCTCGTCGGTCTCCTCGAACATCGGCGCGTCGACCACCCACACGAACGCCCACTGCGACTCGTCGATCAGCTCGCAGCGGCGGCCGATCTCCAGCCGCGCGGCGCCGAGCAGCTCCTGGGTCGCGTGCTGCTTGCCCGCGCCGAAGAACACGGCGTCGCCCGGCGAGGCGCCGACGTGGGCCGCCAGGCCCTCCCGCTCGGCTTCGGAGAGGTTCTTGGCCACCGGGCCGCCGAGCGTGCCGTTCTCCTGCACCAGGACGTACGCCAGGCCCTTGGCGCCGCGCGCCTTGGCCCAGTCCTGCCAGCCGTCCAGCTCCTTGCGGGTCTGGGAGCCGCCGCCGGGCATCACGACCGCGCCGACGTACGGCGCCTGGAAGACGCGGAAGGGCGTGTCCTTGAAGAAGGACGTCATCTCGACGAGCTCGTTGCCGAAGCGCAGGTCCGGCTTGTCCGAGCCGAACCGGTGCATCGCGTCCGCGTACGTCATGCGCGGGATCGGCCGCGGGATCTCATGGCCGGCGATCTCGCTCCAGAGCTTGCCGACGAGGTCCTCGGCGACCTGGAGGACGTCCTCCTGGTCGACGAAGGACATCTCAATGTCGATCTGGGTGAACTCCGGCTGCCGGTCGGCGCGGGAGTCCTCGTCGCGGTAGCAGCGGGCGATCTGGTAGTAGCGCTCGAGGCCGGAGACCATGAGCAGCTGCTTGAACAGCTGCGGCGACTGCGGCAGGGCGTACCAGTGACCCGGCTTGAGGCGTACGGGCACCAGGAAGTCGCGTGCGCCCTCGGGCGTGGACCGGGTGAGCGTCGGGGTCTCGACGTTGACGAACCCGTGGCCCCGCAGCACGTCGTGCACGAGGTAGGACGCCGTGGAACGGATCCGCAGGGCGCGGGCCTGGGCCTCGCGGCGGATGTCGAGGTAGCGGTACTTCAGCCGCACCTCCTCGTTGACGTTGACATCGGTCTCGATCGGGAACGGCAGCGGCGCCGACTCGCTCAGCACCTCGATCTCCGACGCGACGACCTCGATGTCGCCGGTCGGGATCTCGGCGTTCTCGTTGCCCGCGGGCCGCACGCGTACCTCGCCGGTGACCTTGACGCAGAACTCCGCGCGCAGGTCGTGGGCGCCGGCTCCGTGCGCGGAAACAACCTGCTCCTCGCGGAAGACGACCTGCGCGATGCCGGACGCGTCGCGCAGGTCGATGAACGTGACGCCTCCGTGGTCGCGGCGGCGCGCGACCCAGCCGGCGAGCACGACCTGCTGTCCGGCGTGCTCACGGCGGAGCGAACCCGCCTCATGTGTGCGGATCATTTCTGCGAAAGCCTTTCTTTCAACGTCGTCGAGCTGGGACTCAGCCCAGCTTCTCCTTGAGCACGCCGGTGATGCGGTCGAGCGGGACGGCCTCCTGCTCGCCGCTGCGCAGATCCTTGAGTTGCGCGGCGCCCTCGGCGAGGTCGCGCTCGCCGATGATCACGGCGTACGCGGCGCCGGACCGGTCGGCGCCCCGCATCGCGCCCTTCACCTTCTTGCCGTCGTAGGACATGTCGGCGGCGATCCCGGCACGGCGCAGCTCGGCGACGAGGCCGAACACCCGGCGCTGCGCCTCCTCCCCGAGCGGCACGCCGTACACGGCGACGCCGGTCGAGGCCGCCGCCGCGACCTGCTCCTTCTCCATTGCGATCACCGTGCGGTCCAGGCCCAGCCCGAAGCCGATGCCCGGCAGCGCCGGCCCGCCGATGTCCTCCGAAAGCCCGTCGTAGCGCCCGCCGCCCCCGATGCCGGACTGCGCGCCCAGCAGCGGGTGGTCGAACTCGTAGGTCGTGCGGGTGTAGTAGTCCAGGCCGCGTACGAGCCGGGGCTCGTCCACCCACGGGATCGACAGGTCGGCGAGCAGCTCGCGGACCTTGTCGTGGTGGGCCTTGCAGGTGCCTCACTGGTAGTCCGTCACCAGCGGGGCGTTCTCCACCTGGGCCCGTACGTCGGGACGCTTGTCGTCCAGCACCCGCAACGGATTGATCTCGACCCGGGCCCGGGTGTCCTCGTCCAGGTCCAGCGCGCGCAGGAACTCCTGCAGCGCCGCGCGGTAGACCGGGCGGCACTCGCGGCAGCCGAGCGAGTTGAGGTTGAGGGTGAGGCGGGTGAGGCCAAGCTCGCGATACCAGTCCCAGGCCAGCGCGATCGTCTCGACGTCGACCGCCGGGTCCTCGGAGCCGATCGCCTCGAGGTCGACCTGGTAGAACTGGCGGTACCGTCCGGCCTGGGCGCGTTCGTAGCGGAACGCCGGGCCGGTGGCCCAGACCTTCACCGGCAGCTCGCCCTTGTGCAGGCCGTGCTGGAGCACCGAGCGCAGCACCCCGACGGTGAACTCCGGGCGCAGCGTGATCGAGCGGCCGCCGCGGTCCTCGAAGGTGTACATCTCCTTGGAGACGACGTCGGTCGACTCGCCGACGCCGCGCGCGAACAGCCGCGTGTCCTCGAAGACGGGCAGCTCCAGATAGGCGTAGCCGGCCCGTGCGGCCGTGGCCGCGAAGGCGTCACGCGCGGCGAGATAGGCCGCCGAGCGCGGCGGAAAGTACTCGTTGACCCCCTTGG
>JAOPYG010000269.1 GCA_025964685.1 Actinoallomurus sp.
CGTGCGGTGATACGTGCGATGATCCCGAACTCGCCGAGTTCCCCGACGGTGATGACCCACCTCCAGCGAAGACACGGTACGGTGACCGTCTGAATGGCAGTCCCAGGGAGGACGTGATGGTGCAGGCCTACATCCTCATCCAGACCGAGGTCGGCAAGGCCGCCGATGTGGCCCGTGAGATCTCCGGCATCCAGGGCGTGACCCTGGCCGAAGACGTCACCGGACCCTACGACGTCATCGTCCGCGCCGAGGCGAACAACGTCGACGAGCTCGGCAAGCTCGTCGTCGCGCAGATCCAGTCGGTCGAGGGGATCACGCGGACGCTGACCTGTCCCATCGTCCACATCTGACCGCGGTGTCCTTCCCGCCGCCAGTCTGCACCATGAGACGAGCGCTGGTGGCGGGCGGTGCCTTTGTGATGCTCGCCGGATGTGGCGCCGGAGCCGTCGAGGCGCCCGTGCCGCGCCCGCCGGCGTCCGTGGCGCGACTCTGCGCCGCCCTGCGCGACCGGCTGCCCGCCAGGGTCCACGGGCGTTCGCGACGGGCGACGACGCCCAAGTCGCCCCTTGTCACCGCGTGGGGTTCGCCGGCGATCGTGGTGCGCTGCGGAGTGCCGCGGCCCGCGGCGCTGCGGCCCACCTCCGAGCTGGTCGTGATCAACGGCGTCAACTGGCTGGGGGTGCCGACGGACCGGCCGGTCACCTTCACGGCGGTCGGCCGTCAGGCCTACGTCGAGGTCACGGTGCCGGGCGCGTACGAACCGCCGGGTGACGTGCTGATCGAGCTGGCCGACCCGATCAAGAAGGCGATCCCCGCCACCCCCGACGGCAGCCTCTGACCCGGTCTCACTCCGCGCCGCGACGGCGCGGAGACCGGCCGTGGGGCTGCGTGGGAGCAGGTCCGGTCCGCGGGATGACGACCGGGCGGGTGGTCGCGCCGCCGTTCAGCGTCAGGCGTTCGCCGTTGTGCTCGATCTCCAGAGGCTCTCCGGCGAGCAGCTCGTACACGACCTGGTGGGCAGTGATGTTGATCTTCAGCCGGCGGCCGCGGTACCTCATACGGAAGGTCAGGCGGGTGATGCCGCCGGGCAGCCGGGGCGTGAACCCCAGGACGTCGCCCCATACCCGCATGCCGCCGAGCCCGGCGACCAGGGCGGTCCAGGCACCGGCGAGAGAGGCGATGTGCAGGCCGTCGCGGGTGTTGTGCTCCAGGTCGCCGAGGTCCATCAGCGCGGCCTCGCCCAGGTAGTCGTGGGCCAGGTCGAGGTGGCCCGTCTCGGCCGCCATCACCGCCTGGGTGCAGGCCGACAGTGAGGAGTCGCGCACGGTCATCGCCTCGTAGTAGGCGAAGTTGCGCGCCTTCTGCTCGGGGGTGAACGCGTCGCCCCGCAGGTGCATGGCGAGCACCAGGTCCGCCTGCTTGACGACCTGCTTGCGGTAGATGTCGAAGTAGGGGAAGTTCAGCAGCAGCGGGTACTGGTCCGGGCCGGTGGACCCGAAGTCCCAGGGGGCGTGGTCGGTGAAGCCCTCGCTCTGCGGATGCACGTGGAGCCGCTTGTCGTAGGGGATGTACATGTCGGCCGCGGCGTCCCGCCAGGAGGCCGTCTCCTCGTCGGTCACGCCGAGCTTCTCTGCCTGCTCGGGGTGGCGTTCGGCCAGGTCGGCGGCTGCCTGGAGGTTCTGCTGGGCCATGAGGTTGGTGTAGATGTTGTCGTCGGCGAGCGCGCTGTACTCATCCGGCCCGGTCACGCCGTCGATGCGAAAGCGCCCCCGGGCGTCGTGGTGGCCGAGGCTGCGCCACAGCCGGGCGGTCTCCACGAGCAGTTCGAGGCCGACCTCGCGGGCGAACTCCTCGTCCTCGGTGGCCGCCAGGTACTGGATGACCGCGTGGGCGATGTCGGCGCCGATGTGGAACGCCGCCGTGCCGGCCGGCCAGTAGCCCGAGCACTCGTCGCCCTGGATCGTCCGCCACGGGAACGCCGCGCCGGCGAGGCAGAGCTGTTCGGCGCGCCGCTTGGCGTGGTCGAGCGTGGAGTGCCGCCACCGCAGCGCGTCGGCGACGGCGCGCGGCTGGGTGTAGGTCAGCACCGGCAGCACGAACGACTCGGTGTCCCAGAACGTGTGGCCGTCATAGCCGGGGCCGGTCAGCCCCTTGGCGGAGATGGGCCGCCGCTCACCGCGCGCCCCGGCCTGCAGGACGTGGAACAGCCCGAACCGCACCGCCTGCTGCACCTCGGGGTCGCCGTCGACCTCGACGTCCGCGCCCGCCCAGAAGTCGTCGAGGTACTCGCGCTGCTCGCGCAGCAGACCGTCCCAGCCGGACAGCTTCGCCGCGGCGAGCGCGGCGATCACCTGGTCGTGCATGGCGGGCCGCGACCGCTGGCTCGACCAGCCGTACGCCAGGTACTTGACGATGCGCAGCCGCTGGCCGGGCTCCAGGCGCGTGGCCACGGTGACGCGCCCGACGTCGTCACGGGCCTCTGAGTCGATCTTGCCGTCGGGGCTCTCGATCTCGTGGCTCATCGCCGCGCCGACCCGCAGCCCGCTTTCGCGGGTGCTGTGCACCATGACGACGCTCTGCTCGGTGGCGACGCATTCCTCGGCGATGAGCGGTGACTCGACGGCCGACGAGGTGCGCGGGTCGTGGGCCGCGTCCGGCAACGATTCGTTCGCGACCAGCTCGGACTGGACGACGATGCGCACCGGCTGGTCCACCGCCTCGACCTCGTAGCAGATCGCCGCGACCGCGCGCTGCACCAGGGAGACGAGCCGGACCGAGGACACCCGGACGGTGTCGCCCGCCGGCGAGGTCCACTCGGCGTTCCTCGTCAGGGTGCCCGTCCGCAGGTCCAGGACCCGCTCGTGGGAGCGCACCTCGCCGTAGCGGACGTCGAACGGCTCGTCGTTGACCATCAGGCGGATGAGCTTGCCGTTGGTCACGTTGATGATCGTCTGCCCGGACTCCGGATAGCCGTAGCCGGCCTCGGCGTACGGCAGGGGCCGCAGCTCGTACACGGAGTTCAGGTAGGTGCCCGGCAGCCCGTGCGGCTCGCCTTCCTCGAAGTTGCCCCGCAGGCCGATGTGGCCGTTGGACAGGGCGAACACCGACTCGCTCTGGGCGAGCGTGTCGAGGTTGAGCCCCTGCTCCCGTACGGACCACGGCTCCACGGCGTACGCGGCCTGCTTGATCAAAGCAGCTCCTCCAGGTCCTTGACGACGATGTCGGCGCCGTGGCGTTTCAGCGCGTCCGCCTGGCCGACGCGGTCGACGCCGACCACGCACGCGAAGCCGCCCGCCCGCCCGGCCTCCACACCGGCCAGGGCGTCCTCGAACACGACGGCGCGCGAGGCCGGCACGCCGAGCGCCTCGGCCCCCGCGAGGAACATGTCGGGGGCCGGCTTGCCGGCGAGGTGGCGTTCCCTGGCCGTCAGCCCGTCGACGCGTGCCTCGAACAGCTCCGCGATGCCGGCGGCGTCGAGCATCTGGGCGGTGTTGGCGCTGGAGGAGACGACCGCGGTGCGCAGGCCCGCGTCGCGTGCCGCGCGGACGTAGCGCACCGACCCGTCGTACACCTCCACGCCGTCCTCACGGAGCTTCTCCAGCACGAGCTCGTTCTTGCGCTCGCTCAGGCCGGTGATCGTGGCCGCGCCGGCGGAGTCGTCCGGGGACCCCTCGGGCAGCTCGATGCCGCGTGACTTCAGGAACGACCGGGTGCCGTCCTCACGCCGTTTGCCGTCGACGTACTCGTCGTAGTCCGCGACCGGGTCGAACGGCGTGAACGACTCACCCTCCCGCTCCCGCAGGAACTCGTCGAACATCTGCTTCCACGCCGCGGCGTGGACGGTCGCCGTACGGGTCAGCACGCCGTCCATGTCGAACAGGCATGCCGCCGCGGTGTCCGGCAGTCCGAGCATGTGTCCCTCCCCCGGTCATCGGTGAACGAACACATGCTTACCCGATCGCGCCACCTCAACCGCCGGAACCCGACGATCCTGGGCGCGGCGGTCAGGTCGGCAGGCCGACCGCCCGCTCTCCGCTGCGCCGCTGCTGGATGATGACCGCGACGACGAGCAGCGCGCCCTGGGCGACGTTCTGCCAGAAGGTGTTGACGCCCACGACGTTCAGCCCGTTGTTGAGGGCACCGAGCAGCAGGACCGCCAGCAGCGTGCCACCGATGCCACCCTTACCGCCCTTCAGCGCGCAGCCGCCGAGCGCCGCCGCGGTGATCGACTGGAGCTCCAGCCCCTCACTGCCGCTGGTCGGCTGCCCTGATCCCGTACGCGCGGTCAGGACGATGCCGGCGAACGCCGAGACGATGCCCGCCAGGGCGTACACCGCGATCAGGTACTTGTTGATGTTGATGCCGGCGAGGCGTGCCGCGGTGTCATTGCCGCCGATCGCGTAGATGTTCCGGCCGATGTCGGTGTACTTCAGCATCAGGTGCACGGCGATGGCGACCAGGATCAGGATGACGACCTGGACCGGGATGCCCGCGATCCGGCCGCGCGCGATGAAGATGAACAGATCGTCGCCGAGCACGAATCCCTGGGCACGGCCACCGGAGATCAGCTGCGCGACGCCCTTGTAGGCGGCGAGGCCGGCCAGGGTCGCGATGACCGGGTTGACCCGGCCGTACACGATGATGAGGCCGTTGAGGATGCCGATCACGACACCCAGGCCGATGGCGGCGGCCATCCCCAGGAGGGGATTGTGCCCGGTCGACGTGAAGGCCATCGCGGACACGACCGAGGCGACGCCGGTCTGCGAGCCGACGGAGATGTCCATCGCGCCGCAGATGATGACCACCGTCTGCACGACCGCCAGCAGGCCCGCCACGGTCGCGGCCTCACCGATCACCTGGATGTTGTCCCAGGTGAAGTAGCCGGAGTTCAGCCAGCTGAAGATGGCGACGACCACGACGAGCGCGCCGATGAGGCTGACGTTCTGCGGGCCCACCGTCGTCAGGATCCGGCGCGGCGCCGGCTCCTTCGGCGGCGTGTCCACGGGCTCGCGGGTGGCGGTTGTCATTGCTGTCCCTCCGATAGCGACGTGGTCAGGTCCTCCGCCATGGCGAGGCCGAGGACGGCCTCTTCGGAAGCGTCGGCCCGGTCGAGTTCGCCGGTGATGTGGCCGTTCTGCATGACGATGATGCGGTCGGCGAGTCCGAGCACCTCGGGGAGCTCGGACGAGATGACGAGGACGGCCACGCCCGAGCGGGCGAGGTCGTCGAGGAGGTGGTAGATCTCGGCCTACGCGCCGACGTCGATGCCGCGGGTGGGCTCGTCGAGGATGAGCACCTTGGGCTTGCGGGCCAGCCAGCGGGCGAGCACGACCTTCTGCTGGTTTCCGCCCGACAGCTTGCGCACCTCGTGCTCGATGCTCGGCGTGCGGACGTTGAGCCGGTCGACGAACTCCCGGGTCAGCCGGCGTTCCTCGCCACGTCTGACGAAGCGGAAGCGGCGCAGCCGGTCCAGCACCACGAGGGAGGTGTTGTCCCGCACCGTGCGTTCGAGGAGCAGAGCCTGGGCCTTGCGCTCCTCGGGGGCGTAGCCCATCCCGGCACGTACGGCGTCCCTCGGCTGTCGCAGGCGTACGCGCTTTCCCTCGACCTTGACCTCTCCGGAGCGGATCGGCAGGTCCCCCACCAGCGCGCCGGCCAGCTCCGAGCGGCCGGCGCCGACGAGTCCGGCCAGGGCGACGACCTCGCCCGCGTGCACGGTCAGGCTGATGTCGTGCACGTCGTCGGTGGTGACCTCGTCGACCTCCAGGACGACCTTGCCCGTGGCGGAGTGCTCACGGGCGAACATGGAGGACAGGTCACGGCCGACCATCATCCGCACGATGTCGTTCTCGTCGGTGTCGGCCGCGTCGCGCACGCCGACCAGGCCACCGTCGCGCAGCACCGCGATGTGGTCCGCGAGCTGGAAGATCTCCTGCATCCGGTGGGACACATAGATGACGGCGAGGCCGTCCTCGCGCAGCCGCCGGATCAGGGTGAAGAGCGCCTCCACCTCGTTCTCCGACAGCGAGGACGTCGGCTCGTCGAACGCGATCACCTTGGCGTCCGTGGTCAGCGCCCGCAGGATCTCCACCAGCTGGCGTTGCGCGGGGGTGAGGTGGGAGCCGAGCGTCTCCGGGCGGATGACGCGTTCGAAGCCCAGGCGCTCGAGGTCGGCGCGCACGCGCCGGTTGAGGGTGGCGCGGTCGAGGGCACGGCCGGCCTTGCGGGGCAGCGCCCCGAGGTAGACGTTCTCGGCGACCGAGACGTGCGGCACGATCTCCGGCTCCTGCGGGATCACGCGGATGCCGGCCTGCCGTGCGTCGGCGGGCGAGTGCAGGCCGAGCGGCCGGCCGTCGAGTACGACCTGTCCCTCGTCCGGCAGGTAGTCACCATTAATGATCTTGATGAGGGTGGACTTGCCGGCACCGTTCTCGCCCATCAGTGCCGTCACCGCCCCACTGGGGAACTCCAGCGTGACGTCGTTCAGCGCCCGTACGCCGGCGAACCGTTTGGAGATCCCCGCGACGCTCAACTCGGTCATGAGCCCTCCTCAGTCGGCCTCATGACCAAGGTGCTGTGCTGGTCGATTCCCTCGCTTCGCTCGGTCATGTCAGGCCCCTGGGGGTCGGGGCGGGGCGGCACCGGCCGCCCCGCCGGGTGGATCAGGTGCAGGTGATCTGGGCGTCGGCCCAGTCGGAGTGGTCACTGTCGTTGCCGTTGCCGCCGTCGGTGACGACGAAGCGGACGAACGTCGCCCCGCCGACGTCGGCGGTGAGGTGCTTGGCCGCGTCGGCGGTGGTGAGCAGCCCGCTGTCGGCGACCTTGGTGCCGTCGGCCCAGATTTCGAAGGTCACCGAACCCTTGGCGGTCTTCTCGTCGTCCACGCCGACGTCCGCCGACACCGACGTGCACTTCTTGGCCGTGTAGTACTCGACGCTGCTCGGTGCGTGCACGCCGAGCCCCTTCTTGTAGACGGTGCCGTTGATCGTGATCGGGTGACCGTCACCGGCGGCCTGCTCACCGTTGCTGGTGTCCTTCTCGACCGGCCCCCAGCCGTTGTCGGCCCGCAGCCAGGAGATGTCACTCAGCGAGGACGTGCCCGACGGCGGAGGCGTGGCGGTCAGCACGTCCACCTGGACGGTGCTCTGGCTGACCGTCTCGTCCGGTTCGTAGGTCGCGGTGGTGGTGAAGTCGTACGAGCCGGGCTTGGCGCCGGCCGGCACCTGGACCTTCCACGTCGTGGCGAACTTCCGGTTCGAGCCGACGAGCACGCTCGACTCGCGGGACGTGGCCTGGACGTTCCAGCCGTCGGGAACGGCGAGGTTGTTATTCAGGAGCAGGGCGGGCAGCCTGCCGGAGTTGGTGGCGGTCGTGGTGACGGTCACCGACGCACCCGGCTCGACGAACGGCCGCGCCCCCGGGTACGCCACGGGGACGTCGATCCCGGCGTCGACCGCCGGCGGGTAGACCGCCCAGCGCGCGTCCCTGGCGACGCGCAGCATCACGGTGCCGTGCGCCGGGACCATGGCGGTGAGGGTGCCGGCGGTCTCCCGGTCGGTGTGCGTCCACAGGTCGCGGACACGGTACGCCGGCGCCGCCGGCATCCCGACCGCTCTCGCCGACGTCGTGACCCGCTGCGGTGAGTCCGTCTCGTTGAACAGTGCGACGGCCTTGTCACCGTTCGCGAGCGGCTTGACGAAGACGTTCCGGCCGCCGTCGGTGGAGATCGGCGCGCCCTGCGCACCGAGCTTGTCCTGGTCGACCGCGATGACGTCCTTGTTGGTGAGGATCTTCATCGTCTGGGGCGAGGCCTTGCGCAGGTCGCTGCCGATGAGCAGCGGCGCCGCCATCTCCGCCCAGAGGCTGAAGTGCGACCGGTACTCCGTGTCGGTCATGCCGCCGTTGCCGACCTCAAGCATGTCCGGGTCGTTCCAGTGCCCGGGGCCGGCGTACTGGCTGAGGACCATGTTCTGGTGGACGATGCCGAGCATGCTGGAGTAGCCGTCGCTGATGTCGCCGGTGGTCCGCCAGGAGTTGCCGACGTCCTTGGCCCACAGCCAGGGCTTGTTCTCGCCCCACTCGCACAGGGAGAACAGGATCGGGCGGCCGGTGGCCCGCAGCGCGTCGCGCATGTCGGTGTAGCGCTTGACCGCGTCCACGCCCTGGTTGTTGCAGTTGTCGTACTTCAGGTAGTCCACGCCCCAGGAGGCGAACAACTTCGCGTCCTGCTGCTCGTGCCCGAGCGAACCGGGCATCGTCTGCGCGCAGGTCATGGTGCCGGCGCTGGTGTAGATGCCGAGCTTCAGGCCCTTGGAGTGGACATAGTCGGCGACCGCCTTGATGCCGCCGGGGAACCTCGTCTTGTTCGGGACGTAGTCACCATTGGCGTCACGGTCCTGCTCGGCCCAGCAGTCATCGAGGTTGACGTACTGGTAGCCGGCGTCCTTCAGGCCAGAGGAGACGAACAGATCCGCGATGCCCTTGACCATGGCCTCGTTGAAGTCCGAGCCACAGTGGGTCGCGTTCCAGTTGTTGAAGCCCATCTGGGGAGTCAGGGCGAGGCCGTTGTCGAGGGCCGCGGCCGGCGGGGCCGATGCGAGGGACAGGGTCGCGGCGCCGGCGACGCTCATCGCCGTGGCGACGAGTACCGATGCCATGGCACGGACGGTGCGCATGAGCTGCTCCTGTTTTCGGGGGATCGCGCACTGCTGGGACCGGCGCGATGGAGGCGGCCACCTGCCGTTCCCGGGGGGTGATCGTGGCCGGCGGGCGGCGGAGAAGTGCCCGCGGGCCTCGATCGTCGGCGAATCAGGGGTGGGCGCCGGTGCCGTGGGGCGGCACCGGCGCCCCTGGTACGGGAGAACGCCGCTCTTCCCGTACCAGTGGGTCCGTCCAGCTCACCTGGTCAGGTGCACTTGACGCCTTCCTGCTTCCAGTTGGTGGCGTCGACCATCTTGGTCGGGGCGAACGCCTCCTGCGGCATCGGCTTGCCGTTGCGCAGGTTGTCCACGATCGTCTGCACGGCGAGGCCGCCGACGTCGTAGCCGTTGATGAACAGCGCGGCCCGCATGCCGGTCGCCTTGCCCGAACCCCAGTCCTTGCAGGCCAGCTGGGCGCCGAGCCCGACACCATCGATGTCGGCGGCCTTGTAGCCGCCGTTCTGGAGCGCGGTGACCGCGCCGGAGACGTTCTCGTCGTTGCAGCCCCACACCACCCAGTGCTTGACGGAGCGGTGGCCCGAGACCACGGCGCCGGTCTTGGACTGGGCGTCGGTCGGGGTGTTGTCGGTGCCGACCTTGATGATCTGCACCTTGGTGCCGGCGGCCTGCTCGAACGAGGCCTGAGCCGCGACCACCCGGTCGGTGCACACCGTCACGTCCTGCTTCCACGCCGAGATGATCGCCGTGTCGGACGCCTTCCAGCCCGCCTTCTTGAACTCCTCGCCGGCGCGCTTGCCGACCTCGGTGCCCATCTGGCTGCCGGAGAAGCCCACCCGCTGCACCAGCTGGTCCTTGGGGCACTTGGCCGGGTCCGGGCCGTTCTTGCAGATCTGGTCGTCACTGGTGAGCAGCGTGGCCTTGGCGGCCGCCGCGGTCTGCACGATCTGCGGGCCCACCGCCGGGTCCGGCGGCACGATGATGATGCCGTTCGCCTTCTGCGCGACCGCCGCCTGGGTCTCCGACACCGCCTTGTTGGTGTCGTTGCCGAGGTTCACCATCTTCACGTCGACGTTGCCGAGCTGCTTGGCCTTGTCCTTCGCGCCCTGGGCCTCGTCGATGAAGTACTGCTGGTCGCCCTGCTTCTGCAGGTACACGATGGAGATCTTCCCCGAGACCTTCTTGTCCGAGGTCGTGGAGGTGCTCTCCTTGCCTGACGAACAGGCGGTGAGGCTGAGGGCGATCGCGACGCCGAGCGCCAAGATCGCGCCGCCGGGCCTGCGTATCCGGGCCATGCTCTGCCTTCTTTCTGGCCTTGGTGGCTGGTCCTGGTCCCGTTACCCCGATGTTTCCGCCGAGTTACCAGGCGATGTGCCGCTATTCCTACCATTCTCAACACAAACCAACAAGACCCGATCCAGGATCGTGTGCGGGCATGTTGACATATGTCGTTTCTGCAGGCACGCTGCACGCGGTGGCCGGTCGCCGAGAGGGGGGACGATGCTCGCCCAGCAACGGCAGCAGGCGATCCTGGATCTCGTTCAGCAGCACGGTGGCGTCCGCGTCGCCGATCTGGTGCGCGAGTTCAGCGTTTCGGACATGACGATCCGCCGTGACCTCGAGGTGCTGGCCGATCGCGGCCTGATCTCCAAGGTGCACGGCGGCGCGACCACCGTCGGCGCCGGATCCACCGAGGAGCCCGGCTTCGCCGCCAAGTCGGTCCGGCAGCGGCAGGAGAAGGAAGCCATCGCCCGCCGAGCCGCCCGGCTCGTACGGCCCGGCACGGCCGTCGCGGTATCGGCCGGTACGACCACATGGACACTCGCCCACCACCTGACCGAGGTTCCGGAGCTCACCGTTGTCACGAACTCGATCCAGATCGCCGATGTCTTCTACCGGGCGAACCGCCCCGATCAGACGATCGTGCTCACCGGCGGCATCCGGACTCCCTCCGACGCGCTGGTCGGGCCCGTCGCGGTCAACGCGATCCGCGCGCTCAACGTCGACCTGCTCCTGCTCGGCGTACACGGCATGAGCACGCGATCCGGCTTCACCACGCCGAACCTCATGGAGGCCGAGACGGATCGCGCGATGGTGGGCGCGGCCCGCCGGCTCGCCGTGCTTGCCGACCACACCAAGTGGGGCACCGTCGGGCTCAGCACGATCGCCCGCCTGGGCGACGCCGACGTGCTCGTCACCGACGCCGGACTGGCCGAGGAGGCACGCAAGCAGCTCGCCGATGAGGTCGGCGAACTGATCACCGTGGACGCCGGCGAGGTCGAAGAGTGAAACGCACCGTCACCCATCTCGCCGACGGCCGAGAGCTCATCTACTTCGACCGGCGGGACGACGCCGACCGTTCGGCGGTGGACACGCGTACGCTGCCGCCTCCCCCGCAGGCCTCCGAGCTCCGGCGCGACCGGCTGCTCGGCGAGTGGGTGACGATCGCCGCGCACCGCCAGGACCGCACCTACATGCCGCCGAGCGACCAGTGCCCGCTCTGCCCGTCCTCTCCGGGCCGGCCCACCGAGATCCCCGCCTCCGACTACGAGGTGGCCGTCTTCGAGAACCGCTTCCCGTCCTACTCCGGCCGCGCGCCGGCCGAGCTGGACGGCGTGGTCCCGGGGCTGGGCCGCTGCGAGGTGGTCTGCTTCTCCTCCGACCACGACGCGTCCTTCGCGACCCTGGACCTTGCGCAGGTCGGCACGGTCATGGAGGCC
>JAOPYG010000298.1 GCA_025964685.1 Actinoallomurus sp.
GATCCCGTTAAGGACGGACCCCCGTGGACCTGTTCGAACATCAGGCGAAGGAGCTCTTCGCGGAGTACGGCGTCCCGGTCCCTGCCGGCAAGATCGCCACGACGCCCGAGGAGGCCCGCGCGATCGCCGACGAGTTCGCCGCCGCCGGCACCTCACGCGTCGTCGTCAAGGCGCAGGTGAAGACCGGCGGCCGAGGCAAGGCCGGCGGTGTCAAGGTGGCCGACTCACCCGCCGACGCCGAGGAGAAGGCGCGTCAGATCCTCGGCATGGACATCAAGGGCCACACGGTCCACAAGGTCCTGGTCGAAGAGGCCAGCGCCATCGCCCAGGAGTTCTACTTCTCCTTCCTCCTCGACCGCGCCAACCGCACCTTCCTGTCGATCTGCTCGGTCGAGGGCGGCATGGAGATCGAAGAGGTCGCCGCGACCAAGCCCGACGCCGTCGCCCAGATCCCGATCGCGGCCCTGACCGGCGTCGACCGGGCCAGGGCCCGCGAGATCGCGGCCGCCGGGCGCTTGCCGGAGCAGGCCCTCGACGGCGCCGCCGAGCTGATCGAGCGCCTGTGGGCGGCCTTCGTCGATGAGGACGCCACGCTGGTCGAGGTCAACCCGCTGATCCTCACGCAGGACGGCCGGGTCGTCGCTCTCGACGGCAAGGTGACCCTCGACGGCAACGCCGACTTCCGTCAGCCCGAGCACGAGGCGCTCGAGGACAAGGCCGCCGCCGACCCCCTCGAGGCGAAGGCCAAGGAGAAGGACCTCAACTACGTCAAGCTCGACGGCTCGGTCGGCATCATCGGCAACGGCGCCGGCCTGGTCATGTCGACGCTGGACGTCGTCGCCTACGCCGGTGAGCAGTACGGCGGCCAGAAGCCGGCCAACTTCCTGGACATCGGTGGCGGCGCCTCGGCCGAGGTCATGGCGAACGGCATGGAGATCGTTCTCGGTGACCCGAGCGTCAAGAGCGTCTTCATCAACGTCTTCGGCGGCATCACCTCCGGCGACGCGGTGGCGAACGGCATCGTCCAGGCGGTCAAGCTGCTGGGCGACCGCGGTGAGACCGTCGACCGGCCGATCGTCGTACGGCTCGACGGCAACAACGCCGAAGAGGGCCGGCGCATCCTCAACGAGGCCGCGATCTCGGTCATCGAGCAGGTCGACACGATGGACGAAGCGGCGCGTCGCGCCGCCGAGCTGGCTTCGGCAGGGGTGTGAGATGGCGGTCTGGCTGACCGAGAACAGCAAGGTCATCGTCCAGGGGATGACCGGTTCTGAGGGTTCCAAGCACACGGCGCGCATGCTGCGCGCCGGCACCAACGTCGTCGGCGGGGTCAACGCCCGCAAGGCGGGACAGTCGGTGACCCACGAGGGCAAGGACCTACCGGTGTTCGGCACGGTCGCCGACGCGATGGCCCAGACCGGCGCCGACGTGTCCGTCGCCTTCGTTCCGCCGAAGTTCAGCAAGGACGCGGTGCTCGAGGCGATCGACGCGGAGATCCCGCTGTGCATCGTGATCACCGAGGGCATCCCGGTGCACGACAGCACCTACGCCTGGGCGCAGGCGGTGGCCAAGGGCAACAAGACCCGCATCATCGGCCCCAACTGCCCGGGCGTCGCCTCGCCCGGCAAGTCCAACGCGGGCATCATCCCGGCCGACATCACCACGCCCGGCCGCATCGGCCTGGTGAGCAAGTCGGGCACGCTGACCTACCAGATGATGTATGAGCTGCGTGACATCGGCTTCTCCACCTGCATCGGCATCGGCGGCGACCCGGTCATCGGCACGACGCACATCGACGCGCTCGAGGCGTTCCAGGCCGACCCCGAGACCGACGCGGTCGTGATGATCGGTGAGATCGGTGGCGACGCCGAAGAGCGCGCCGCGGCCTACATCGAGCAGCACGTCACCAAGCCGGTGGTCGGCTACGTCGCCGGCTTCACCGCGCCCGAGGGCAAGACGATGGGCCACGCCGGCGCGATCGTCTCCGGCTCCTCCGGCACGGCCCAGGCCAAGAAGGAGGCTCTGGAGAAGGTCGGCGTACGCGTCGGCAAGACCCCGAGCGAGACCGCACGCCTCATGCGCGAGCTCATGTCGCGCTGAACCACGTGAGGGCCCCGGCACCGCGTCCCGCGGTGCCGGGGCCCTGTCACGTACAGGCGACGATCCCGCGACACGCCGGGCGCGGTGCCCGAGCCGTATGCCGTACGCCTGCGAGCATGGTGGCGCCCTGTGCCCAGTAGCCCGAGGAGCGGTGACCGACCGATGACCCGCGAACCGAACGGGCGGCCGAGTGAGGCCCGGACGCGCGCGTCCGGCGGGGATGACGCCATCCGGGAGGGATCCACCGGCGCGCGGCGGCCCCCGGGCGGCCCGTCCACGCGCGAGGACGCCACGACCGAGGTCATCGTCCGACCACTCGCCGTCTCCGGCATCGTCGCCGCGGTGTGGTGCGCCGGGCTCGGTCTCACCACCCTGACCACGATCACGCTGATCGGCTGGATCGCCGCGCCGCGTACCGCGCTCGGCACGGGCCTGCCGGGAGTGTTCCGCACGGCGGTCAACTTCTGGCTCGTCTCGCACCACGCCGGCTTCTCGGTGCCGCACGGCCGCGTGGGCCTGCTGCCTCTCGGACTCACCGTGCTGCCCGGCGCGCTGCTCTTCCGCGGCGGCGGCTGGATCACCCGGACCGGGCGCGTACGCGGCCGGTACCGCATCGGTGTCGTGCACGCCGCGCTGGCACTCGCCATCCCGTACGCCGCGCTCGCCGGCCTGCTCGCCCTCGCCGCCCGGTCATCCGTGGTGGCGCCGTCGGCCTGGCAGGCGCTGCTCGCCTGCTTCCTGCTCGCGGTCGTCGCCGGCGGACTCGGCGCGGCGCGGACCCTCGTGGCCTCGACCACGAAAGGCTCGCCCTGGGTGGCGATGCTGATGCTCCTGCCACACCGCGCGCGGTCGGTCGCCGCCGGGGTCACCGGCGCCACCGCGGTGCTGGTCGCCTCCGGACTCCTGATCTTCGTGGTCTCGCTGCTCTTCCACGTGCGGGAGATGGCCGACATCTACGGCGTGCTGGGCCCCGGCATCGTCGGCGGGATCCTGCTGTCCGTGGTGGCGATCGCGTATCTGCCCAACGCGGCCATCTGGGCGGTGTCGTACGCCGTCGGACCCGGCTTCTCGGTCGGTGCGGGCACGAGCGTGGCGCCCTCCGGGGTCTTCGTCGGCATGATCCCGGCGTTCCCGCCGTTCGCGGCGCTGCCCGCCCCGGGCCCCGCGCCGCTGATCTCCCTGCTCGCGCTGATCGTGCCGTTCGCCGCGGGTGTCACCGGCGGCGTGCTGACCGTCCGGGCCCTGCCGAGCGCGGTCGGCGAGGCCGCGCCGCTGTGGGGTTTCGTGTGCGGCGTGATCACCGGCGGTGTGGTCGCCTTCCTGGCGGCGCTGTCCGGCGGCCCGGTCGGCGGCGCGCGGATGGCGGTCATGGGCCCGTCGGCCTGGCAGACGGGACTGATGGCGGCGCTGGAGGTCGGCGTCTCGGCGGCCATCGCCGCCTGGGCCGCGAACTGGCACCTTCTGCGCCGCACGGCCCCGGTCGACGATGGCGTCGCCGAGGAGCCGGCGAAGATCCCCGACCAGGTGGAGTTCGAGGACCCGGAGCCGGTGCTCGCGACCGTGGACCTGCAGCCGCAGCTTCCCGACGGCGTGACGCCGATCGCGGAGAGACAGGACCTGCCGGGCGTGCCCAAGCCGCGTACGGAGGCCGAGCCCGGCTCGGTCACCCCGCTCCGGAAGCGACCCCCGCGCAATCGCCCGTTGTGACGCTCGCCCGGGTCAGAACATGGAGCGGTAGCGGTCCATGGAGCCCTTGGGCAGGTGCAGCTTGTGCTCGATCTGGGGGAAGTAGCGGTCCTGGCAGGTCTCCCGGTCGGTGATCGTCAGGGCCGAAGAACGGCACTTCTGGTAGTCGCTGAACTCCGTGGCCACCATCGCGCCGAGCACGATGCCGGTCGCGGCCAACGCCAGGCCGATCGCGCCGACGATGATGCCCGGGATGGCGCCCGGGGCGCGGGTGAGGATCCGCCGCGCTCGCCGGCGGGCGCGGATACCGGTGACCACAGCGGCGACGAGCAGGCCGAGGCCGATCAGCGCGACTCCGGGGATCGGCAGGAAGAGCAGCAGCATGCCGGTGAGGCTCAGGAACAACGCTCGCATCCCGCCGCGCTCGGCCGCGGTCGGAGGCAGCGGGGGCGGAGGGGAGGAGGGGGGAGGCGCGGGAACCTGTGTCTGCGGTCCGCTCTCGCCCGGTCCTTGGGCGTCGCTCACGGTGTCTCCTGATTCGGTCCGGCTGGTCATGGGCAGGTGCGGGCGGCGGGGGCGTCCGGTTGGCACGGGGCGGCTCTGTAGTCCCGGCGCGGCCTCGGCGGTGCCTCGCTCACGGATGCCTCCCGGTGTCGGCTGAGCCCGGCCGAGCGGTGGCCGATAGGCTGGAACGGCCCGCCAACCAGTCTGGATCTCCTGGGAGTCACGGTGTCCGCCCGGCTCGTCGTCCTCGTCTCCGGTGCGGGGACCAACCTACAGGCGCTGCTCGACGCGTGTGCCGACCCAGCCTACGGTGCGCGCATCGCCGCCGTCGGCGCCGATCGCGACGGCATCGAGGGGCTCACGAGGGCAACCGATGCGGGAGTGCCCACGTTCGTCCAGCGCGTCAAGGACCATGAGACCCGCGACGAGTGGGACGTGGCCCTGACCAAGGCGGTGGACGCCTACGACCCCGACCTGGTCATCTCGGCGGGCTTCATGAAGATCCTCGGCGCGCGGTTCCTCGACCGGTTCGGCGGCCGTGTGATCAACACTCACCCGGCGTTGCTGCCCTCGTTCCCCGGTACGCACGGCGCGCGCGACGCGCTCGCCCACGGCGTCAAGGTGACGGGCTGCACAGCGCATTTCGTCGACGCGGGCGTCGACACCGGCCCGATAATCGCCCAAGAGGCAGTGCCGGTCCTCGACGACGATGACGAAGACACGCTGCACGAGCGGATCAAGGACGCCGAGCGTCCGCTGCTCGTACGGACCGTGGGCCGCCTGGTCCGCGAGGGATGGACCATCGAAAGCAGGAGAGTGAGGATCGGGTGACCCGGATCGCGATCAAGCGTGCGCTGATCAGCGTCTATGACAAGGACGGCCTGGAGGAGCTGGCCAAGGGCCTGCACCAGGCCGGTGTCGAGATCGTCTCCACCGGATCGACGGCGGGTCGCATCGCCGACGCCGGCGTACCGGTCATGAAGGTGGAGAAGCTCACCGGTTTCCCCGAGTGCCTGGACGGCCGGGTCAAGACCCTGCACCCCAAGGTGCACGCCGGGCTGCTGGCCGACCGCCGCAACCCCGACCACGTGCAGCAGCTCGAAGACCTGCACGTCGAGCCGTTCGACCTGCTGATCTCCAACCTCTACCCGTTCGAGCGTACGGTCGCCTCGGGTGCCGAACCCGATGAGATCGTCGAGCAGATCGACATCGGCGGCCCCGCGATGGTCCGGGCCGCCGCGAAGAACCACCAGAGCGTCGCCGTCGTCGTCGACCCCGGGTCGTACGGCGCGGTGCTCGACGCCGTGCGTCGCGGCGGGTTCGACCTGGCCGAGCGCAAGCGGCTCGCGGCGGCCGCCTACGCGCACACGGCCGCGTACGACGCGGCGGTCTCCTCCTGGTTCGCCAACGCCTACGCGCCCGACGAGGTCGGCGCGGCCAGCGGCTGGGCGCCGATCGTCGCCAGTGTGTGGGACCGCAAGGCGGTCCTGCGTTACGGCGAGAATCCCCACCAGCGGGCCGCGCTCTACACCGCGGGCAGCGGCGGCCTCGCCGAGGCCGACCAGCTGCACGGCAAGGAGATGTCCTACAACAACTACGCCGACGCCGACGCCGCGCGCCGCGCCGCGTACGACTTCGCCGAGCCCAGCGTGGCGATCATCAAGCACGCCAACCCGTGCGGCATCGCGGTCGGCGCGGACGTCGCCG
>JAOPYG010000301.1 GCA_025964685.1 Actinoallomurus sp.
CCTGTCCGGCTGGCAGGTGGCCGCCGACGCCAACCTCGGCGCGCAGACCTACCCGGACCAGAGCCTCTCCCCGGCCAACTCCGTCCCGGCCGTCGTGCGCCGCATCAACAACGCGCTGATGCGCGCCGACCAGATCACCTGGTCGGAGGGCGACCACGACGCACCGTACTGGCTCGCGCCGATCGTCGCCGACGCCGAGGCCGGCTTCGGCGGCGTGCTCAACGCGTTCGAGCTCATGAAGGGCATGATCGCCGCGGGTGCGGCGGGCGTGCACTGGGAGGACCAGCTCGCGTCGGAGAAGAAGTGCGGCCACCTCGGTGGCAAGGTGCTCATCCCGACCGGGCAGCACATCAAGACGCTGAACGCGGCCCGTCTCGCGGCCGACGTCTGCGGTGTGCCGTCGTTGATCGTCGCGCGGACCGACGCCCAGGCCGCGACACTGATCACCAGCGACGTGGACGAGCGCGACCAGGAGTTCACCACCGGCGAGCGCACCGCCGAGGGCTTCTACCGGGTGCGCAACGGCATCTCCTCCTGCATCGCCCGCGGTCTCGCGTACGCGCCGTACTCCGACCTGCTCTGGATGGAGACCGGCACGCCGGACCTGGACGTCGCCCAGCAGTTCGCCGAGGCGATCAAGGCGGAGTACCCGGACCAGATGCTCGCCTACAACTGCTCGCCGTCGTTCAACTGGAAGAAACACCTCGACGACTCCACGATCGCCAAGTTCCAGCGCGAGCTGGGGCACATGGGGTACACGTTCCAGTTCATCACACTGGCCGGCTTCCACTCGCTCAACCACTCGATGTTCCACCTCGCCAAGGGCTACGCCGAGGACGGCATGACGTCCTACGTGGAGCTGCAGGAAGCGGAGTTCGCCGACGAGGCGAAGGGCTACACCGCGACCAAGCACCAGCGCGAGGTCGGAACCGGCTACTTCGACCTGGTCAGCACGGCGATCTCGCCGGACTCCTCAACGGTGGCGCTGAAGGGCTCCACCGAGGAGGAGCAGTTCGTTAAGGCTCACTGACGCACTCGTCCAGGTCGCAGGAGAGGTCCCCCGGCGCTCAGCCGGGGGACCTTTTCGTAAGGGTGCTATACGAACAATGCCCGTTTGTGTCAGCCTTACGACCGAAGGGCACTACCGACAGAGAGTGGCCTTTGTCCTGTTTCGCTCCTTAGTAGTAGGGACGACATGCGCAGAACCCGCCGGATGCTGGCCATCAGCACGACGCTCGCCTGCCTCACCGCCATGACCCCGGCCGCCGTCGCCGGCCAACGCCCGCAGTTCACGCCCGGCGCCACGGGCATCGGGGACCCCTACTTCCCGCTGGAGGGCAACGGCGGCTACGACGCCCAGCACTACGACCTCGCCCTGTCCTACGATCCGCCGACGAAGCGGCTCGACGGCACCGTGACGATGACCGCGCGTGCGACGCAGAACCTGTCCCGCTTCGACCTTGATCTGCAACAGCTCGAGGTCAGCAAGGTCACCGTCAACGGGCAGCGCGCGACGTTCAGCCGCAACGGCCAGGAACTCACGATCACCCCGCGGCACGGCATCGTGAAGAACTCCCGCTTCGCCGTCGCTGTGACGTACGGCGGCGTGCCGCAGACGATCGTCGGCTCTCCGGTCGTGTTCGGCTCGCCGTACGGGTTCGTGCACACCGACGACGGTGCCTTCATGGGCGATGAGCCGAACGCCTCCTCGACCTGGTTCCCCAGCAACGACCACCCGAGCGACAAGGCCTCTTACACCTTCCGCGTGACGGTGCCCAAGGACCGGTCGGTGATCGCCAACGGACGCCTCGTGTCGCAGCGGACCAAGGGCGACAAGGCCACCTTCGTCTGGGACGAGAAGTACCCCATGGCGAGCTACCTGGCCACGGCCGACATCGGCCAGTGGCAGTTCAAGAACGGCAAGACGCCGGGCGGAATCCCCGAGACGGTCGCGGTGGACCCGAAGCTGGTCGGGCGCGACCCGAACCACCCGGACCCGATGGCGTTCTTCTGGGACACCACCGCCGAGGCGACCGACCTGTGGTCCAAGACCTTCGGCAAGTACGCCTTCGACTCCACCGGTGCCATCGCCGACCTGGCGACCTACAACGGGCAGGCGATCGGCTTCTCGCTGGAGACCCAGACCCGGCCGCTCTACTCCGACGTGCGCAGCACGGGCACGATCGCGCACGAGCTCGCCCACCAGTGGTTCGGTGACGCGGTCTCGGTGCAGGACTGGGACGACGTCTGGCTGAACGAGAGCTTCGCGACGTTCGCCGCCAACCTGTGGACCGAGAAGCACGGCGGCGCGACGGTGCACGACACGGCCCGTGCGGTGTACAACCGGCACAGCGCCACCGACACCTGGTGGAACGTCGTGATCGCCAACCCGCAGCGCGACACGATGTTCCATGACCGCGTCTACAGCGGCGGCGGCATGGTGCTGGAGTTCCTGCGGGAGAAGATCGGCGACGACGCCTTCTTCAGCCTGCTGCACACCTGGTTCGAACAGCACAAGTACGGCAACGGCAGCACGGAGCAGTTCACCGCGCTGGCGAACAAGATCGCGCACCAGGACCTCGGGTCGTTCTTCCAGACCTGGCTCTACTCGACCGGCAAGCCCGCCCTCCCGGCGAGCTGACCCGCATCGAACGCGACACCGCCCGCCACGCCGAAAGGTGTGGCGGGCGGTGACATGTCGCCCGTACGGTGGGGACCGGTGTGCCGATGGCCGGGCTTCTCGTCGCGCCCGGCCGTTCCCCACCGGTGAGGAGAGCGTGCGCGGTGCGGCTTTACGCGTGGATCGCGGCGTATGCCTTACGGCGCTACAGCACCTACCGCGTCGCGGCGCTCTCGGCGACGTTCACCAACACCATCTTCGGCTTCATGCGCGCGGGCGTGCTGATCGCGCTGTGGCACGCCCGGCCCTCACTCGGCGGCTACGACGTGACCGACGCGGTGACGTTCAGCTTCCTCACCCAGGCGCTCATCGAGCCGGTACGCATCTTCGGCGGCAGCCTCGACCTCACCGAACGGATCCGCACCGGTGACATCTCGATCGACCTGCACCGTCCCGTGGACCTCCAGGGATGGTGGCTGGCCGACGACCTCGGCCGGGCCGGGTTCGCGTTGTTCTCCCGCGGTGTCCCCCCGTTGCTCGGCGGTGCGCTCGTGTTCTCGCTGCGCTGGCCGTCGTCACCGGCGACATGGGCCGCCTTCGCCGGCTCGGTGCTGCTCGCCATGCTGGTGAGCTTCGGGCTGCGCTACCTCATCTCGCTGACCGTCTTCTGGCTGCACGACGACCGCGGCGTCAACGGCATCTCGCTCATCACCTCGATGTTCTTCTCGGGGATGATCGTCCCGCTGGTGGTCTTCCCCGGCCGGCTCGGCACGGTGGCGCAGCTGCTCCCGTGGGCCGCGCTGATCCAGATGCCCGCCGACGTCTTCCTCGGCAGACGCACCGACCTGCTCCACGTGTACGCCTTCCAGGGGGGCTGGGCGGCGGTCCTGCTCGCGGCGGGACGGCTGCTGACGATGACCGCGCGCCGGAGGCTGGTGGTCAACGGTGGTTGAGGCCGTGCGGATCTACCTGCTGCTGGCCGGCACCTGGATGCGGTCGGCCGCGCAGTATCCGGCCTCCATGGTCATGCTGCTGGCCACCCAGGCCGTGGCGACCTTCCTCGACGCGGCCGCCATCCTGATCGTCTTCGCGCACACGCCCCGGCTCGGCGGGTTCTCGCTGCCCGAGGTGATGTTCCTGTACGCCACCTCGGGGATCAGCGTCGCCGTCGCCGACATCACCCTCGGCACCGTCGAACGGCTCGGCGAGCACATCCGCCACGGCACTCTGGACACGCTGCTGCTGCGGCCGGTCGGCCCGCTGCTGCAGATCGCCACCGAGGACTTCAACCCGCGCCGGATGGGCAAGCTGGTGCCGACGGCGGTCATGCTCGTGGTGTCGCTCCGCCACCTGGACCTGCACTGGACCCTCGCGCGTGCCGCGACGCTGCCGCTGATGCTCGCGGGCGGTGTCGGCATCTTCTGGGCTCTCTGGGTGCTCGCCGCGGCCTGGCAGTTCGCCGTCGTCGACGGCAAGCAGGCGGCCAACTCGATCACCTACGGCGGCGCCTACGTGACGCAGTACCCGCTGAGCATCTTCGGCCGTGACGCGCTGCGGGGGCTGACATGGGTGCTGCCGCTGGCGTTCGTCAACTGGGAGCCGGCACTGTACGTCCTCGGCCGGCCCGACCCGCTCGGCCTGCCGGTCTTCTTCCGCTTCGCCTCGCCGCTCGTGGCGGCGGTGCTGGCCGTGCTCGCGGCGCTCGCCTGGCGCACCGGGCTGCGGCACTACCAGTCGACGGGGAGCTGACGTTGATCGAGGTGGACGAGGTCTGCAAGTCCTTCACCGTACGGCGCCGCTCGGGCCGGCTGCGCCGCAGCCGTACGCTCGTCGGCGCGGTCGACCGGATCTCCTTCACGGTCGCGGCCGGTGAGTTCGTCGGCTATCTCGGCCCGAACGGCGCCGGCAAGTCCACCACGATCAAGATGCTGACCGGCATCCTCACGCCGACCTCCGGTCGGGTGCGGGTGTCCGGCCTGGACCCCTCACGCCAGCGCACGGCACTGGCACGCCGCATCGGCGTGGTGTTCGGGCAGCGCACCACGCTGTGGTGGGACCTGCCGCTGCGCGACAGCCTGACCCTCGTCCGCCATCTCTACCGCGTCGAGCGCTCGACGCACCAGGCACGGCTCGCCGAGCTCACCGAGCTGCTGGAGCTGGGGGCGTTCCTCGACACCCCGGTCCGGCAGCTCAGCCTCGGGCAGCGCATGCGCGGCGACCTGGCGGCGGCGCTGGTCCACGATCCGGAGCTGCTCGTGCTGGACGAGCCGACGATCGGCCTCGACGTCATCAGCAAGGCGACCGTGCGCGCCTTCCTGACCCGGCTCAACACCGAGCGGGGCACGACGATCCTGCTGACAACGCACGACCTGGGCGACGTCGAACGTCTCTGCCGCCGCGTCATGGTCATCGACCACGGGCGGCTGGCCTACGACGGGTCGCTGCCGCGCCTGCGGGCCGCCCTCGACGCCGACCGGATCCTCATCGTCGACCTCGCGCGCGCGGCACCGCCGATCGAGGTCGACGGCGCCCGTGTCGTCCGCACCGACGGGCCGCGGCAGTGGCTGGCCATCCCGCCGTCCGGCAACGCCGCCGCCGTGGTCGCGGCCGTGGCCGCACGCCACGAGGTGGAGGACATCTCTCTGCGCGAGCCCGGCATCGAGGACCTGATCACGCGGCTCTACGGCGGCGGGGTCCCGGCGGATCGCTGACGCGTGCCCGCGAGCAAAGGGCCGCCCGCTCCGGCTCACCCGACGGCCCCTCCCCCGGCGGCCGGGTAAGTGACACACCGCCGGGAGTACCCGGAGGACCAATACTTACCGGCCGCTTCGTATTCGGTCGGCAAAAGGCCCGCATGCTGGAAATGAAAGTGCATGCATGCCGAAGAATTGGAAATAGACAGGGCGCGCCAGACGGCGATCAGCCGCAGGTTGATTCGTCACCACTCGGTGTCCATACAGGCAATTCGATACCGACAGGAAAGATGTCCAGTTGGGACCAGGACGACACCGCCGGAACCCTCCCGTGCTCTTCAGATCCGGCAATCTACTGAGAACAACTCACGAAGACCATCTTTCCGGTCGAGTACCACTTGTGGCCGAGACCGAGGAAAACGCTGTCAATCAATACTTTCGGGGGAAACACAATGGGTTCACTCGCAAGAACGGCGGGGGCCGTGGGTGCCGCCGTGCTCGCCGGAGCCGCGCTCGCCATGACACAGTCGCCCGCACAGGCCGCCAAGAAGCAGGTGTCGGTGCCGTGCAGCTCGCCGGCGCTGGCCGCGGCGATCACCGCCGCGAACACGACATCGGCCACGCTCCTGCTGGCCGCGAACTGCACCTACAACGTCGTCGTTCCCGCCACGGCGGCCGACGCGCTGCCGATCATCACGGGCAACGTCCGGCTCGTCGGGGGGCCGTCCACGTCGATCAGGCGTGACCCGGCCGCGGTGGGCGTCCGTCTCCTGGAGGTCGCCGTCGCCGGCACCCTGCGCATCGACGGGATCTTCCTTCTGAACGGCGCCTCGGCCACCACGGGCGGCGCCATTGCGAACGCGGGCGCGCTGACGCTGAACCAGGTGACGGCCAGCGGGAACACGGCCGTCACCAGCGGTGGCGCCGTGGACAACGCGGTGACCGGACGCGCGCTGATCTTCCGTACGGTCATCAACAACAACACGGCCACCGCCGGCCCCGGCGGCGCCGTCAACAACGCCGGCAGCCTGACGTTCCAGGAGAGCCGCGCCACCGCGAACAACTCCATCAGCGCGGCCACCGGCGGTGGAGGCATCAACACCACGGTCGGCGCCACCTCGCGTGTCCTGCAGAGCACGATCGACCGCAACACCACCACCGGCAGCGGCGGCGGACTCCGCAACCTCGGCACCAAGATCGTCGACCACACGCTGACCGAGCTGAACGCGGCCGCGGTCAGCGGCGGCGGGATCTTCAACGCCGGCACGGTGACCCACACGACCTCGACCACCCGCAATAACACGCCGAACAACTGCTTCCCGCTGGGCACCATCCCAGGTTGCACCGGCTGATTCCGGACGTAAACGATCACCCCTGCGGTGATTGGTGCACGTGCAGGCAGTACATCGCCCGAAATGGGCGATGTACTGCCTGCATATAAAGCAACAACCATGACTTTCGGGGGAATCCAAATGGGTTCATTGGCGAGAATGGTCGGTGAAGTCGGCGCCGCGGTGCTCACCGGCGCCGCCCTGACGATGGCGCAGGCGCCGGCCCAGGCCGCGGCGAAGAAAGCCATTAGCGTGCCGTGCAGCTCACCGGCGCTGGCCACCGCGATCACGGCGGCGAACGCCATCCCGGCCACGCTCCGCCTGGCCGCGAACTGCACGTACAACATCACGACGCCGGCCGTGGCCGGCGACACGGCGCTGCCGCCGATCACCGGGAACGTCACCATCATCGGCGGGCCGTCCACGAGCCTGAGGCGCGATCCGAGCATCCCCGTCGCGCGCCTCCTGCGCGTCGACGCGGGCGGCAGGCTCGATCTGGAGGGCGTCTTCGTCCTCAACGGGATCGGTCCCGGCGCCGGCGGCGGCGCCATCCTGAACAACGGCACGCTGGTGCTGAGGTCCGACACGCTCAGTGGCAACACCGGGCCCAACGGCGGCGCGATCTCCAACGGAGGCGCCGCGAACGCCCTGATCTCCCGCACCGTCATCAGGACCAACTCCACTCCCGGCTCCGGAGGCGGCATCATCAATCTCGGGAGCCTGACGCTGTCCGAGAGCCGCCTTTCCAGCGACACCGCCGGGGTCGACGGTGGCGGCATCGCGACGATCCCCGGTGGCACGACGAACCTCGTCCAGAGCACGATCGACCGCAACGTCGCCACAGGCACGGGCGGTGGCGTCTACAACGCCGGGACGACCGCGCTGAGCCGCACGCTGGTCGAGCTGAACAGCGCCGGTCCCGGCGGCGGTGGCGGAATCCGCAACGTCGCGCCCGGCACCGTGACCCTGAGCGTCTCGACCGTCCGCACCAACACACCGGACAACTGCTCCCCGGTGAACACCATCGCGGGTTGCACGAACTGACCGAGAGGAGGGGCCGGGCCTTGGCCCGGCCCCTCTCCCACGTCAGGCGGCCGGGCCGCGCAGGATCTCCCGCGTACGGGCGAGGCCGTCGCGGTAACCGCTCACCGACGGCTTCCAGCCGAGCTCGTCCCTGGCCCGGGCGGTGGACAGCCGCATCGAGGTCCGGGTCATGAGCGCGCCGGCGTACGGAGCCATCAACCGCACGAGCGCACCCGGCGCGACCATCGGCTTGGGCGTGCCGAAGACGCGGGCCAGCTCGGTGATGAGGTCGAGCCAGGTCGCCGCCTCGTCGTCGCAGATGTTGTAGGCCCGCCCGCCCTCGCCGTGTTCGAGCGCGGCGACCGTCGCCGCCGCGGCGTCCTCGACGTAGGTCCACGGGGCGACGCCGCCCCGCGCGACCGGCAGCCTCCGCTTCCGCAGCGCGTCCAGCATCCCGTCGACCGACCCGGGGCCGTAGAAGCCGCCGTAGCGCAGGGAGATGCCCTCGACGCCCTCGGCGGCGAAGACCTGCTCCTCCGCCGACCGCATCGCCGCCACCGTACGCGCGAAGGGGCCATCCGGCTCGCCGAACGGCGCGTCCTCGGTGAGCGGCTCATCGCCGTGGTCGCGGAAGCCGTAGCCGCCGTAGAAGGACTGGCTGACGAACCGGCGCGCGCCGGTCGCCCCGGCGACGGCCAGCAGGTTGGCCGTACCCTCGGTCCGCAGGACGTTGGTGGCGGCCATGAGGCCTTCGCGCGTCGGCACCTTCTTCAGCGAGGTGAGCTGGTGCACGACCGCGTCGACGCGCAGGCCGTCCACCGCCGCGAGCAGGCCGGTGCGGTCCATGGCGTCGGCGACGACGGACGCCGCCCCGGGAACCGGCCGCCGCGACCGGGTGAGGGCGAGCACCTCGTGGCCGCCGTCGGTGAGCATCCGTACGAGGGGGCGTCCCACGACGCCGGTCGCGCCCGCGATCAGAACCTTCATCGTCGTTCTCCTTGTCTCTCACCCCGGGAGACGAGAGACCGAGACCGGATGTGACATCACCGCGCCGGGCCGGATGAGCCCACGCGCCAGGCGTACTCGTGCTCGGGACGGCCCGTGCTGCCGTACCGCAGGCTCACCAGCACCCGGCCGGACTGGGCCAGTGATGCGAGGTAGCGCTGGGCGGTCGCCCGCGAGATGCCGACCTCGTCGGAGATCTCCACCGCCGAGCGGGGCGCGCCGGCGCGCCGCAGGGCGTCGGCGACCAGGCGTGAGGTGACCGGCGACTGGCCCTTGACGGGCCGCGGCGCGGCGCGCGGCACCTCGTGCAGCGCCCGCAGGGCACGGTCGACGTCGGCCTGCCTCAGCTGGCCTCCGCTCGCCAGGCACTCCCGGTAACGCGCGTAGGCGCGGAGCCGCTCGCCCAGCTCGGCGGCGGTGAACGGCTTGATCAGATAGTGGAGCGCGCCGTGGGAGAACGCCGTGCGCACCGACTCGTGGTCGGTGGCGGCGGTGGCCATGATGACGTCGGCGGCCAGTCCGGGCAGCAGGCTCAGTCCCGACTCGTCCGGCAGGTAGACGTCGAGGAGCACCAGGTCGGCGCCTGCCGCCATGGCGCGCGCATCCGCGGCGGTACGGGCGCGGCCGGCCACCCGGAAGCCGGGTACGAGCTCGACGAACCCGGCGTGAACCTGCGCCACGCGGAAGTCGTCGTCGACGACGAGGACGTCGATCAATTGAGCACCTCCGGGAGCCTGGCCACGAAGACGGCCCCGGCGCCGTCCTCACCGGGGTCGGCGAGGGTGATGTCACCGCCGCGCGCCCGCGCCGCCGTACGGGCGAGCGCGAGGCCGAGCCCGCGCGGCCGTCCACCGTCGCCCTCACGGGTGGAGACGCCGTCGCGGAAGATGGCCTCACGCAGCTCCTCCGGCACGCCCTCGCCCGAGTCGGCGACGGTGACGTGCAGGTCACGGCCGTCCCCGAGCAGCTCGAGCTCGACGCACGCGGGCGTCCGGCGGCCGAGCCGCGCCGCCTCCAGGGCGTTCTCCACCAGGTTGCCGAGCACGGTGGTCACATCGAGCGGCTCGGCCACCCGCCCGGGCACCCAGGTGGTCTGCGCGATCCGCAATTCGACCCCCTTCTCGGCCGCGACGGCGGCCTTGGCGGCGAGGAACGCCCCCAGGTATGGATCGGGAACGGTGCCCGGTGGCTCCTCCTTCGCGGCGGGGACCTCGGCGAGGGCCCGGATGTAGCCGGCCGCCTCCTCATAGTGGCCGAGCTGGAGAAGTCCGGACAGCGTGTGCAGGCGGTTCGCGTACTCGTGCCGTTGCGCCCGCAGCGCGTCGAAGAGCGTCCGAACCGCGTCGAGCTCACGCGCGAGGGACTCCACGTCGGTGCGGTCGCGCAGGCTGATCACCGCACCGAGGGGGCGGCCGTCGTGGCTGACCTCCCGGCGGTTGACGACGAGCACCCGGTCACCGGAGACGACGAACAGGTTGGGCGGCACCTCCTCGCCCTCCAGGACCGCGCGGAGCCGGCCGGTCACGGGCAGGTCGGCGACGGGCGTACGGCGGGCGGGCGTGACGTCGAGCAGCCGCGCCGCCTCCTCGTTGCAGACCGTCACACGGCCGGCGGTGTCGAGCGCGAGCACGCCCTCGCTGATGGCGTGCAGCACCGCCTCGCGCTCCTGGACCAGTTCGGCGAGCTCGTGCGGCTCCAGGCCCAGGGTCTGGCGTTTCAGCCGTCTCCCGATCGCGGCGGAGGCGGCCACGCCGAGCAGGACCGTGCCCGCGCCCAGTGCGGCGGCGACCGCCAGCGTACGGTGCACCCGCCGGTCGATCTCCCCGGCGTCGAAGCCGACGCTGACCTCCCCGACGAGGTTCCCCACGTGGTCGTACAGCGGGACCTTGCCGCGTGCGGACAGCCCCAGCGTGCCCCGCTCGATGACGATGACCTCGTGCCCGGACAGCGCGGCCGACGGGTCGGTGCTGACCCTCCTGCCGATCTCGGCGCGGTTCGGGTGGGCCAGCCGGATGCCGCGGCGGTCCGTCACGACGACGAACAGCGCGCCGGTGGCCCGGCGGAACCGCTCCGCGCGGTCCTGGACCACGCCCTGCGGGTCGCCGCCCGCCACCGCGTCACCGATCACCGGGTCGGAGGCGACCGCGCGGGCGAGCGTCAGCGCGCGCCAGCCATACTGGTGGCGCAGCTCGCCTCGCTGCACCCAGGCGGCCAGGCCGCACGCCGTCACGGCGACGAGCACCACGACGCCGATCTGCAGGATCAGCACCTGGTGGGCGAAGCGGATGCGGGGGCGGTGGGGCATGACGCCCAAACCGTAACCGAAACGCCGACCTGCCTGCCCCACGAGCAGAACGCGCAAAACAACGCGTTAAGCGGCTATACGACTGAAACGCGGCTTGTGAGTACATCGCGGGCAAGGCTTAACGCGCCGGAAACGCGCTCGTAGCCTCTGGCGGCATGCCCACGCAAGCTACTCCTGACGGCCCCGCGATCGAACTTCGCGGTGCCACCAAGCGTTTCCGCTCGTCGTCGGGCGGAGTGCACACGGCCATCCGCGACCTCGACCTCACCGTGAAGAGCGGGGAGTTCGTGGCCGTCGTCGGCCCCACCGGCTGCGGCAAGTCCACCACGCTCTCCCTCGTGTCGGGTCTGGAGCCCGCCAGCGAAGGTCAGGCGCTGGTGCACGGCCGGCCGGTCGTCGGAATCCCCGAGGGCGTCGGCTACATGTTCCAGAACGACGCCGTACTCCCCTGGCGGTCGGTGCTCGACAACGTGGCCACCGGCCCCCGCTACCGCGGTCTGACCAAGCGCGCAGCCCGCGAGAAGGCCCGCGACTGGGTGGAGCGGGTCGGGCTCGGCGGGTTCGAGTCCTACTACCCGCACCAGCTGTCCGGCGGCATGCGCAAGCGGGTCGCGCTCGCCCAGACGCTCGTCGGCGAGCCCTCCATCCTGCTGATGGACGAGCCGTTCTCGGCCCTGGACGTGCAGACCCGCAGCCTGATGCAGGACGAGCTGCTGCGGCTGTGGTCCGGCACCGGTACGGCGCGGGGCGCGGCGGTCGTATTCGTCACCCACGACCTCGAAGAGGCAGTCGTACTGGGCGACCGCGTCGTCGTGATGACCGCCGGACCGGCCACGGTCAAGGCCTCGTTCGACGTGCCGCTGGAACGGCCCCGTGACGCGGAGGAGATCCGGCTGACGCCGGAGTTCCTCGACATCTACCGCGAGGTGTGGGAGTCGCTGCGCGGAGAGGTCCAGATCACCCGCGAGAGGGGTGCCGGAAATGCTGCCTGACACGAGTGAACGCGAGGTCGTCGGGGCCGACGACGGCCAGGCGAGGGCCATCGCGCAGTCCCGTGCCGCGCGGCGCCGCCGTCTCGCCGGCATCAACGTCGTGCGGGTCCTGCTGGTCGTCGCGGTCCTGGGCTCCTGGGAGCTGGCCGCCACCCATTGGATCGACCCGTTCTACTACTCCAAGCCGAGCGCCATCTGGGGCCGACTGGTCGACTGGTTCACCACCGGCACGTCGCAGGGCTCCATCTGGACCCAGATCGCCGTCACGCTGGAAGAGGCCCTGATCGGGTTCGCGCTCGGCAGCGTCGGCGGCGTCGTGCTCGGCATCGTGCTGGGCCGCAGCCGCTTCCTGTCCGACGTGTGCGCGCCGTTCATCAAGGCCGCGAACGCCATCCCCCGCATCATCCTGGCCTCGCTGTTCGTGATCTGGTTCGGCCTCGGCATGTCATCCAAGGTCGCGACCGCGTTCGTCCTGGTGTTCTTCGCGGTGTTCTTCAACGCCTTCCAGGGTGCCCGCGAGGTCGACCGCAACCTGGTGAACAACGCCCGGATCCTCGGCGCGAGCCGCATGCAGGTGCTGACCACGATCGTCGTCCCCAGCGCGACGTCCTGGATCCTCGCCTCTCTGCACTCGGCGTTCGGCTTCGCCATCATCGGCGCGGTCGTCGGCGAGTACAGCGGCGCGGACAAGGGCCTCGGCCTGCTCATCAACCACGCCCAGGGCACGTTCGACTCGGCCGGCATCTACGCCGGAATGATCATCATCACGGTGATCGCGCTGCTCGCCGAATGGCTGCTCACCCTGCTCGAACGCCGCCTGCTGCGCTGGCGTCCCCCCGCCTCCAGCCTCGAAGCACAGATCTAAGGAGCCCCTCATGAGTACGGTCACCCGCATCGCCGCGGCAGCCCTCGCCGCCGCCACCGCCCTGTCACTGAGCGCCTGCCGCGACTCCCGTTCGTCCGCCGCCGGCGGGGGCGGCAAGGACCAGACCAACATCAAGATCATGGTCGGTGGCATCGACAAGGTCATCTACCTGCCGGCGAAGCTGACCGAGCAGCTCGGCTACTTCAAGCAGCAGGGCCTGAACGTCCAGCTGCTCACCGAGCCCGCCGGCGCGCAGGCCGAGAACGTCCTGATCTCCGGCGACGTGAGCGGCGTGGTCGGCTTCTATGACCACACCATCGACCTGCAGACCAAGGACAAGTGCATCCAGAGCGTGGTGCAGCTCGCCGACGTGCCGGGCGAGGCCGAGGTCGTGTCGACCGCCAAGGCGGGTCAGATCACCTCGCCGGCCGCGTTCAAGGGCAAGAAGCTCGGCGTCACCAGTCCCGGCTCGTCCACCGACTTCCTCACGCAGTACCTGGCGACCAAGAACGGCGTGCCGACGTCCGGGTACACGACGGTGAAGGCGGGCGCGGGCCAGACGTTCATCGCCGCGCTCACCAACGGCGGCATCGACGCCGGCATGACCACCGACCCGACCGTCGCCCAGCTCATGAGCACCGGCAAGGCGAAGATCATGGTCGACATGCGCACCGAGGCCGGCGCCCGCGCGGCGC
>JAOPYG010000310.1 GCA_025964685.1 Actinoallomurus sp.
CATGTAGGTGAAGGCGTCGTAGAGCTCGCAGACGTCGATGTCGCCGGGCGTGACCCCGGCCCGCTCGAACGCCAGTGGCCCGGACACCTGCGCCGGCCCCGACGTCATGTCCGGCCATTGGCTGGTCGACACATGCGAGACGGACTCCGCCGCGCCCAGCACCCACACGGGCCGGCCGGGCAGGTCCGCGACGCGGTCCTCGGCCACCAGCACGGCGGCCGCGGCCCCATCGGAGCGGATGCAGCAGTGCAGTTTCGTGAACGGGTCGGCGATCATCCGGCCGGCCAGCACGTCGTCGACGGTGATCGGGTCCCGGTACGCCGCCTCGGGGTTGTCAGCCGCGTTGGCGCGCGCGGCCACCGCCACCTCGGCGAGCTGCTCGGTCGTCGTCCCGTACTCGTGCATGTGCCGCCGCGCGGCCATCGCGTACTTGGCGATCAGCGTGTGCCCGTACGGCGCCTCCCACTGCAGCGGTCCCCGTGACCCCCAGTTGAGGTTCGCGGTCCGCAACCCGCGGCGCAGGTCCGAGCGGGCCGTCGATCCGTAGGTCAGCAGCACCACGTCGGCGTGGCCGGCGGCGATGGCGTCGGCGGCGTGCGCCACCATCACCTCCCAGGACGCGCCGCCGACGGCGGTGGAGTCGATCCAGCGGGGCCGCAGGCCGAGGTACTCCGCGACCTCGATCGGCGGCAGCGTGCCCTGCCCGGTGGAGCCGAGCCCGTTCACCTGGTCGGGGGTGAGGCCGGCGTCGGCCAGGGCCCTCCTGGCGGCCTGCGCGATCAGCCCGTACGGGTTGGTGTTGGCGCCGGTGGTGTCGGCCAGAGCCACTCCGGCGATCACCGTGCCGCGGCTCACTGGGCGGCCTCCTGCGCGAGCAGGTCGCCGAGCCGTTCGCGGGTCGAGCCGAAGAACTGCTCGACCACGTGCGCTCGCTTGAGGTACAGATGCGCGTCGTGTTCGTAGGTGTAGCCCATTCCGCCGTGCACCTGGATGCTCGCCGCCGCGTTCCCGACCGCGGCGCGCCCCGCCACCACGTTGGCCGCCAGTACCTGGAACTCGGCGTCGGCCCGGCCCGAGCGCATGCTGATCGCGGCGAACAGGGTCTGCTCCCATGCCGCCTCGGCGGCCACCGCCATGTCCACGCACGCATGCTTTATCGCCTGGTTGACCCCGATGGGGCGGCCGAACTGGACCCGCGTCTTGGCGTGCTCGACCGCCTGGTCCCGCGCCGCCTCCGCGATGCCGACCAGGACCGCCGAGGCGAGCACGAGCCCACGTGACCGGATCGGCTCGTCCTCGGCCGGTACCCAGCACAGCGGCGCGGTCCCGGCGGCCGTCGCGGAGGCGAGCCGGGTGCCCGGGTCGATGCACTCGATCGTCCGTACGTCCTCCAGCGACGCCGTCTCCAGCAGGCCGGCGCCTGAGGGGTCGACCACGAGGACGTACGAGGCGTCCGGCCTGTCGAACAGGTCGAACGTGCCCGCCACGCGCCGGCCGTCCCCCGGTTCGCCGTCCCTGCGCTGGGCGAGCCCGACCAGGACCTCACCGGTGACGATCGACCGGGCCAGCCCGGCGTGGCCGGCGCGCCCCGCGCGGCGCGCGCCGCCCCCCGACGCCAGGAACGGGCCCGGCACCAGCCATCGGCCGAGTTCCCGGAACAGCAGGGCCTCATCGTCCAGGTCGAGGCCGGAGCCGCCGACGTCCTCGGCGGCGCTCACGCCGAGCAGCCCGAGGTCCGCTCCGGCGGACCACAGCTTGCGGGGGATCGCGCTCGGTTCGTCCCTGCGGTCCCTGATCGCGCTGATCGGCACCTGCTCGGCGAAGAACTCGGACGCGACCGCGGCCAGTTCGAGCTGGTCGGCCGAGGGAAGAAGGTCCACGGTGCCCTCCAGTGTCGGGGTCGGCGGCCGCCCTTGGCCGGTGGCCACCGGATCGAATGACGCGCGATCGCAAGCGCCCGCGCTACGGGGTTCCGCCATGGGAGGCGGTCAGCGCGGGAGACCGAGGACCCGGTCGCCGATGATGTTGCGCTGGATCTCCGACGTGCCTCCGCCGATGGAGGTCGAGAAGGAGTACAGATAGTTGCCGGACCAGCCGAACGGCCGGTTCCAGCGGGAGGTCGCTCGCAGGCCGTCGGCGCCGAGGATGTCCATCGCCAGGCGCGCGACCCGTTTGGCCGTCTCGGCGTAGTACAGCTTCAGCATCGAGCCCTCGGGGCCGGGCGTGTCCGAGCGCAGGTTGCGGCAGATGCCGGCGTACGTCATCGCCCGCAGCGCGGCCACCTCGGCGCGGGCGGTGGCCAGCCGGCGGCAGAGCTCGTCGTCCGCGATCGCCGGCCGCCGGCCGTCCGGGCCGGTCCGCTCGCGCGCCAGGTCGACGAGCTTCTCCACGGTGTCCGCCAGCCGGACCTGGCTCGCGGTGTACGCGGTCCCGCGTTCGAAGGACAGGGTGGACATGGCCACCCGCCAGCCGTTGTCCCGCTCCCCGACCACGTTGGCCGCCGGAACGCGGACCTCGTCGTAGAAGACCTCGCAGAACTCCGCGCCGCCCTCGATCGTCTCGATGGGCCGTACCTCGATGCCCGGCGAGCTCATGTCGCAGATGAGCCAGGTGATCCCGTGGTGCTTCTTCGGTCCGTCCCGGTCGGTGCGCACCAGGAGTTCCTGGTAGTCCGCGATGTTCGCGAAGCTGGTCCAGACCTTCTGGCCGCTGACGACGAACTCCTCGCCGTCCCGTACGGCACGGGTGCTCAGCGCCGCGAGGTCGGAGCCGGCGCCGGGCTCGGAGAAGCCCTGGCACCACACGTCCTGTCCGCGCAGGATGCGCGGCAGGTGGAAGTTCTTCTGCTCCTCGGTGGCGGTGGTGATCAGCGTCGGGCCCGCGTGGTTGAGGCCGACGAAGCAGGCGTCGACGCTCGGCAGCCCGGCCCGCGCGTACTCCTCGTACCAGATGAGCTGCTGCACGAGGGTGAGTCCACGGCCGCCGTAGCGCTCGGGCCAGGCGATCCCCGCCCATCCGCCCTCCCACTGGGTGCGCTGCCACGCCAGGTCGTACTCGCGCGTCGCGGCGGGGTCCCGATGCGGCCGGGGTTCGGCGGGCGCGTGCTCGGCCAGCCAGGTGCGCACCTCGTCGCGGAATTCCACCTGCTCGGCGGTGAAGTCGAGATCCACTCCGGCCTCCTCTCGATGAATGACACGCGGGCCCAGGCGGCCCGGCTGAGTTCAACGCTGTCGGTAGCGCGCCGCGAGGTCCTCGCTGCCACGGGCGAGCAGGGTGACGTCCGCGCCCACCACGACGAGACGGGCGCCCGCCGCGAGGTAGCGGCGGGCGACGGGTTCGGCGAAGGCGTTCACGCAGGCCGCCTTGCCGAGCGCGGCGACGGTCCCGATCGCCTGCTCGACCGAGGCCAGTACCTCCGGATGCTCGGCCTGCCCAAGGTGCCCAAGGGAGGCGGCCAGGTCGGACGGACCGAAGAACACCGCGTCCACCCCGTCGACGGACGCGATCGCCTTCACCTCGTCGAGGCCCCGGCGGGACTCCACCTGCACGGACAGCGTGAGTTCCTCCGCGGCGCGCTCCAGGTAGCCCGGCACCCGGCCCCACCGGGACGCACGTGCGAAGGCGGCGCCGACGCCCCGGATCCCCTCGGGCGGGTAGCGCGTCGCGGCGACCAGGGCGCGTGCCTGCTCGGCGGACTCCACCATCGGCACCATGAGGTCGCGCACGCCGACGTCGAGCAGCTGCTTGATCAGCACCGGATCGCCGGACG
>JAOPYG010000361.1 GCA_025964685.1 Actinoallomurus sp.
CCGCTTGACGCGCTGGGACCGGGTTCGCAGGTCTCAGAAGGTCAAGGTCACGGCCGGCACGGAAAGGTAAGAGGAAGATCAGAGGAGAAGGGGAGGGAAACACGCCGTCGGATCGCCCGCTACTGGCTGTGTCTCGCCGGGCGGGTACCGCAGTCCCATCAGAACGAAAGGTGGTCCTCGGTCACGCTTACGCGATCCCCGCACTTTTCACCACCTCAGGTGGTCGGTGCGGATACGACAAGCCGACGCTGTCGTCGGTAGATGGTGTTGATACCCAAAACCCTGGGCCCCGGTGCTACGGCACCGGGGCCCTCATGATGTGGAGGTTCAATGGACCCAGCCCCGCAGAGCATGGCCGACAAGCTCGACGATGACGACTACCCCGCCTACACCATGGGCCGCGCCGCGGAGATGCTCGGCACCACCCCCGGTTTCCTGCGCAGCCTGGACGAGGCGAAACTGATCACCCCGCAACGCTCGTCCGGCGGTCACCGCCGCTACTCCCGCTACCAGCTCCGCATGGCCGGCCGCGCCCGTGAGCTCGTCGACCAGGGCACGCCCCTTGAGGCCGCCTGCCGCATCATCGTTCTCGAGGACCAACTCCACGAGGCCCTTCGTCTCAACGCCGAGATGCGCCAGGAGCGTTAAGGACTCCCGCCAACGCGGTATGTCCCTGTCCGGCGCCTGATCCGCACGGACGCCCATCAGGGCGAGGTGTCCTGGTCGTGCAGGCGCAGGAGGTGGCCGGTGATGTGGTCGCGGGCGGCGACGACGGCCCGGGCGGCGTGGCCGTCGATGTCCTGCGGTGGGCGGGTGCCTCTCAGCAGCAGGGTGGCGTAGCCGTGCGTGGTGGACAGGCAGACGTAGACGAAGTCGGCGGTGTCGGCCGAGGAGACGTCGTCGGGCAGGACCGCTGAGGCCAGGGCCATGAGGGTGTCCGTGAGCCGGCGGCTCTGCTCCTGGACGGTCTGGCGGTGCGGGCCGGCGAAGTCGTGGGCGTAGACGAGGTCGACGCCGGCGCGATGCTCCAGCACATAGCGGGTGTAGGCGCCCGCGGTGGCGGCGAGCCGGCCGACGGGGTCAGGTCCCGCCTGCTCGGCCGCCTCGGCGAGGGCGTCGGTGATGGCGGCGATGATGGCGGCCGCGCATGCGGCCAGCAGGGCCTCGCGGTCGGGGAAGTGGCGGTAGGGCGCGGCCGATGACACGCCCGCGCGGGCGGCGACCTTGGCCACGGAGAATCCCGCGACGCCCGTCTCGGCGAGGAGCGCGATGCCTTCGCGGATCAGCCCGGCGCGCAGGTCGCCGTGGTGGTAGCCGCGTCGCGGTGTCGTGGGACTGCTCACGGCGAACGATCCTCCCCTCTCCACGATGTTAAAGTACTTATGTAAGAGCAGTCTTACATCGATGGAAAGAGAAACGCTTCATGCAGCAGCGGAAACTCGGACGGCAGGGCCTGGCGGTGTCGGCGCTGGGATACGGCGCGATGGGGATCTCCCTGGCGTACGGCCCCTCGGACGACAAGGAGGGCGCCGCGACGATCCGCCGGGCCCACGAGCTGGGTGTGACGTTCTTCGACACGGCCGAGCTGTACGGGCAGGGGGAGAACGAGCGGATCGTCGGGGCCGCGCTCGCGCCGGTCCGGGACGAGGTCTTGATCGCCACCAAGTTCGGGTTCGACTTCACCGGCACCCGGCAGAGCGGTGTCGACAGCCGTCCCGAGCACATTCGCGAGGTCGTCGACAACAGCCTGCGCCACCTCGGCGTCGACGTCATCGACGTGCTCTACCAGCACCGTGTCGATCCTGACGTGCCGATCGAGGACGTGGCCGGAACGGTCAAGGAGTTCATCGACGCCGGCAAGGTCCGCTACTTCGGCCTGAGCGAGGCGGGCGAGAACACCATCCGCCGCGCGCACGCCGTCCACCCGGTCTCGGTCCTGCAGACGGAGTACTCCCTGTTCGAGCGCGACGTGGAGACCCTCTTCCCCCTCCTGCGCGAACTCGGGATCGGCTTCGTCCCCTACTCGCCGCTCGGCCGGGGCTTCCTCACCGGCCAGGCCAAGCCCGGCGCGGAGTACGACCCCACCGACATGCGCACCTGGGACGCCCGCTTCCAGCCCGGCAACTACGAGAAGAACCTGGAGGCCACCCGCCGCCTCGCCGAGCTGGCCGCGGCCAAGGACGCCACCGTCGCCCAGCTCGCGCTGGCCTGGCTCCTCGCCCAGGGCGACGACATCGTCCCCATCCCCGGCACCCGCAGCCCCCGCCGGCTGGAGGAGAACGTCGCCGCCGCCGGCCTCACCCTCAACGACACCGACCTGAAGCGCGTCGCCGAGATCCTCCCGGCCGGCGGCTTCGGTGCCCGCTACCCCGAGGGAATGCTTCCCACCTGGAACTGACCCGCCAAGACGGGCGCTCCTGGAAGGAGCGCCCGTCGCGACGGGTCCTCAGGGATGGCTCGGCTCAAGCTCCGGCGTGCTGTCGGGCGTCACCGGCTCGTCCGGGGGGTCGATGGACAGGTGCGGGAGGCGCCTGTCCAGCCACCTGGGCAGCCACCAGTTGGCCGGGCCGAACAGATGCATCACCGCGGGGACCAGAACGGTGCGCAGGATGAAGGCGTCCAGAGCGACGGCGGCGGCCAGTCCGATGCCGAACTCGGCGATGACACGCTGACCGCCGAAGACGAACGCGACGAAGACCGCGATCATGATGGTGGCCGCAGCGGTGATCACCCGGCCGGTCTGGGCCTGGCCGACGTTGACCGCCCGCGCGTTGTCCTTGCTGTGCACCCACTCTTCGTGCATCCGGCTGACGAGGAACACCTGGTAGTCCATCGACAGGCCGAACAGGATCGAGAGCATGATCACGGGCAGGAACGCCTCGACCGGCCCGGCGGCGCCCAGGCCGAGGGGTTCGGAGCCCCAGCCCCATTGGAAGAAGGCCACGACCACACCGAACGACGCACCCGCGGCAAGCACGTTCATCACCGCCGCGGTGGCCGGCACGAGCAGGCTGCGGAAGGCCACCAGCAGCAGCACGAAGCCCAGGGCGATGATCACACCGAGGAACAGCGGGAGCTTGCCGGTCAGCACGCCCGCGAAGTCGTCGAAGATCGCGGTCTGACCGCCGACATAGACCGTCATGGTGCTGCCCCTCTCCGCGGGGGGCACGACGTCATGGCGCAGCCGGTTGATCAGGTCCGAGGTCTGCTTCGACTGCGGCGAGGTGGTCGGGATCACCTGGACGATGCCGATCTTGGAGCCGGGCGGCATCGGCAGCGCCGCGACGCCCGCCACCCCCTTGACGTGACGGACCTCGTCGGTCAGCCGGCCGAGCGCCTGCTGGTCCGCCGGGGCGGGCGTCTGGGCGACGAGCTGGAGCGGACCGTTGAAGCCCGGGCCGAATCCGGTGGCGAGCAGGTCGTACGCCTGCCGGGTGGTGGTCGAGGACGGGTTGTTGCCCGCGTCGGAGGAACCGAGGCGGAGCGAGAGGACCGGCAACGTCAGAACGGCGATGAGCAGGATCGCGACGCCGGACAGGAGCCCGGGGCGACGTTGGACGACACCTGCCCAGCGCTGCCACACCCCGCCACCGTTCGCCGTGCCCGCCGCCAGCCGGCGCCTTTCGCGTCGGCTCAGAGTGCGCATCCCGAGGAGACCGAGCAGGGCCGGCAGCAGGGTGACCGCGGCCAGCACCGTCGCGATGACCGTGGTCGCCGACGCGATGGCCATGCCGTTGAGGAAGGTCATGCCGAGCACGAACATGCCGAGCAGGGCGATCACGACGGTGGCGCCGGCGAACAGCACCGCCCGCCCGGAGGTGTCGATCGCCTTGACAACCGAATCCTCGACGGTCATGCCCGACTTCAGACCACTGCGGTGCCGTGTGACGATGAACAGCGCTGTGTCGATGCCGCCGCCCAGCCCGATGAGGGCACCCAGGATCGGGCCGATCGGGCCGACGT
>JAOPYG010000418.1 GCA_025964685.1 Actinoallomurus sp.
CGGTGCCGCCTCGGCCGGTGCCGCCTCGGCCGGTGCCGCCTCGGCCGGTGCCGCCTCGGCGGGCGCAGCCTCGGCGGGCGCAGCCGCGTCCGCTGCGGCTTCGGGCTCCTCCGCCTCGATCCGCTCCCGTACGCGGGCCGCCAGGTCGCCGACCATCCGGTTGGAGACATCGGCCATGATGCCCCGCCCGAACTGCGCGAGCTTGCCGGAGATCGTCAGGTCCGTCTTCAGCAGGACGTTGGATCCGGTCTCGGTCGGTTCTACCTGCATCGTCGCGGTCGCCTTCGCGGTGCCCGAGCCGCGGGCGTCCTTGCCGTCCGCGACCAGGACCGCGCGTCGCGCCGTCTCGTCCTTTTCGGTGATCCTGGCGGTGCCGGAGAAGGCCGCCGTCACCGGGCCGAGCTTGATCTTCACCTTGCCCTTGTACTGGTCGTCACCCAGGTCCTCGGTGAGCTCGGCACCGGGGAAGCAGGTGGCGACGTTGTGCGGGTTCTGCAGGAATTCGAACACGCGATCCGGGTCGGCGTCGACGTCGAAGGAGTTCTCAATCAGCATTAGGGTCCTTCCGGAGAGTTTCGGTCGTCGCCGTAAATCGCCTCCACGATACGGGCGGGAGTCACCGGGGCGCGGTTCACTCGCGCGCGGAACGGACGCAGGGCGTCCTCCACGGCGTTCGCGATCGCGGCGGGAGCCGGGATCGTACCGCCCTCTCCCGCGCCCTTGACGCCCAGTGGGTTCAGCGGACTCGGCGTGTGCTGGTGGAACAACTCGGCAGCCGGGACCTCGGTCGCCGACACGAGCGCGTAGTCGAGGTAGCTGGCGGCCTGCGGCTGCCCCTCCGCGTCGTAGACGGGCTCTTCGTACATGGCGTTCCCGATGCCGTGCGCGAAACCGCCCAGCACCTGGCCGTCCACGAGCAGCGGGTTGATGACGTTGCCGCAGTCGTGCCCGATGACGTAGCGCAGGATGGTCACGCCTCCAGTATCGGGATCCACCTCGACGAGCGCGGCATGGGCCCCGCTGGCGTACGCGGCGCGTTCCGGCGCGAAGTAGCTTGAGGTCTCCAGCCCGGCGCGGATGCCCTTGGGCAGCGTGATCCCATGCTTTCCGATGTTCGCCACCCGGGCGAGATCGAGCAGCGACACCGACTTCTCCAGGTCACCGCCCAGGCACGCCAGGTCGCCCTCGAACGACACGTCCGCGGGGTCGCCGCCCAGCAGTTGCGCCGCGGTGTCGGCCAGGCGCTCGCGCATCTGATGCGCGGCGTCGAGCACGGCCGGACCGGCGGTCGCGGTGATCCGTGACGCGAACGTGCCCTGCCCGAACGGGATCTTGCTGGTGTCACCTGTGGTGACCTCGATGTAGTCCATGTCCAGCCCGATCGCGTCCGAGGCGATCTGCGCGTACACCGTCTCGTACCCCTGGCCCTGCGGAGCCGCCGCCAGCGTGACGAGGATCTTGCCCTTGTTGGTGAGCCGGACCTTGGCGCCCTCGTACGGGCCGAGGCCGCACCCTTCGACGTAGGCCGCGATCCCGATGCCGACGGAGCGGCCCTGCTCACGCATCTTGGCCTGTTCGGCGCGCGCCTCCTCGTACCCGAAGCGCTCCAGCGTGCCGGACAGCAGCGCGGGGAAGTCCCCGCTGTCGTAGGTGAGCGGGCTGCCGTCGCGGAACATGATGCCGACGCGGTACGGCATCTCCTCGGGCTGAATCAGGTTGCGGGCGCGGACCTCGGCCGGGTCGAGGCCGAGATATTCGGCGATCCGGTCCATCATGCGTTCCATCGCGAACACCGCCTGCGGCCGGCCCGCGCCGCGTACCGACGAGGTCGGCACCATGTTGGTGTAGCAGGCGCGCAGCTCGGTGTGGATGTTCGGGATCTTGTACGGCCCGGGCACGGTGCTCGTCGTGATCGAGGGCACCTGGAGGCCGGCGCAGTAGGCGCCCTGGTCGTGCTCGATGACGTCGCGGATGGCCAGCAGCATGCCGTTGTCGTCGAAGCCGACCTGCATGTGGTGGGTCTGCGAGCGCTCCATCATCGTGGCGGTGAAGTTCTCCTGACGGTCCTCGATCCACTTGACCGCCCGGCCGATCTTCATGGCGACCCAGGGGATGACGACCTCTTCCCCGTAGAACTGGGCTTTGGGGCCGAAGCCGCCGCCGACGTCCGGCGGCGCGATGACGCGGATGTCGTCCTCGGGCATCTCGTAGATGGTCGACAGTTGCTGCCGGGCGTAGTGCGGCGACTGGGTGTTGTCCCAGATCGTCACCTGCCCGGTCGCCGGGTCGAAGCGCGCCACTATGCCGCGGGTCTCCATCGAGTGCCCGCCGCCGCGCATGACGAAGAACTCCTCCGACAGCGTGTGCGGCGCGGTGCGCATCGCCTCGTCGGGGTCGCCCGCGTGCTGCGTGAGGAGGACGGCGACGTTGCTGTCGGCGTCGGAGTGGGCGAGCGGCGCGTCAGGCGCGAGCGCGGCGGCCGTCGAGGCGATCGCCGGCAGCACCTCCCAGTCGACGTCGATCAGCTCCAGGGCGTCCTCGGCGATGTAACGGTTCTCGGCGACCACCACGGCCACGGGCTCGCCGACGAAGTGCACCTCCTCAGGCGGCATCGGCAGCCGGGGAAGTTCCTTCAGCTGGGGGTGCATGACCTTGGGCGCGAGCGGTTTCTGGATCCCCATGAGGTCCGCCCCGGTGAACACCGCGACGACGCCGGGCAGCTCACGGGCGGCGCTCGCGTCGATGCTCAGGATGCGGGCGTGCGCGTTCGGCGAGCGCAGGAACGCCGCGGCGAGGGCGTCGGGGATGTCGAGGTCGTCGATGTACCGGCCCTTGCCGGTCAGCAGCCGTTCGTCCTCACGCCGCTCGATGCGGGCGCCGATCATCTTCTCTCGTACGGCGGTCACCTGGCCGTGTCCTTCCGCTCGGCGTCGGCCTCCAGGACGGCCTTGACCAGGCCGGTGTATCCGGTGCAGCGGCAGATGTTGCCGCTCAGCACCTCACGCGCGTGCTCCTCGTCGCGGATGGGCTCCTCGCGCATCGCGGCGGTGACGCTCATCAGGAACCCGGAGGTGCAGAACCCGCACTGCAGCGCGTGGTTGCGCCGGAACGCCTCCTGCAGGGGGTTGAGCGTGCCGTCCTCGGCGAGGCTCTCCACCGTCTCGATCTCCGTGCCGTCGGCCTGCACGGCCAGCATCAGGCACGAGCGGACCGCGTCGCCGTTCACGAGCACCGTGCACGCGCCGCAGACCCCGTGCTCGCAGCCGAGGTGCGTGCCGGTCAGCCGCAGCCGCTCGCGCAGGAAGTCGGCGAGGGTCAGGCGGTCATCGACGGCCTCCTCGCGTACGGCGCCGTTCACGGTGACCGAGATCCGGTGACCCGTCGTGGTCTCGGTCTCACTCATGGGCTGCCTCCTGCTGCTTTCTGACGTCGGCGAGCGCGCGCTTGACCAGGGTGCCGGTGAGGCGCCCCCGGTACGCGGCGCTCGCGTGGATGTCACTGGTCGGGTCGACCTCCTCGCGGGCCGCGGCCTCGATCTCGGCCAGCAGCGCGTCGTCGAGCCGGTTGCCGGTCGCGAGCCCTTCGACGCCACTCAGCCGCTGTGGCGTCGGGGCGACGCCCGCCGCGGCGACGCGGCAGCCGGTGACCACGCCGTCGTCGTCCAGGCCGCAGGTCACCGCGACGCCCGCGAGCGCGAAGTCGCCGTGCCGGGCGGCGAACTCATGGAACGCCGAGTACGTGCCCTCCGGCAGCCGGTCGACGGTCACCTCGAGCAGCAGTTCCTCCGGCTCCAGCGCCGTGGTCAGGTGGAACAGGAAGAACTCCGTGGCGTCGAGGGTGCGGACGCCGTCCGCCGAGACGACCGTGAACCTCGCGTCCAGCGCCGACATGACGCTCGGCAGCTCGGCCGCCGGGTCGGCGTGCGCCAGGCTGCCGCACACGGTGCCGCGGTTGCGGATCTGCGGGTGGGCCACCTGCCGCAGCGCCGCGGTCAGCAGCGGCAGCGCGCGGGCCATCTCCGCTGAACGCTCCACCTGACGCTGCCGGACGAGCG
>JAOPYG010000425.1 GCA_025964685.1 Actinoallomurus sp.
TAAACCCGGCCATGGCCGACCTGATCCCGCTGGCCGCCAAGAGCCTCGCAGCGGCCGAGCAAGCGATCGACGGTCTATGGTCACCGGCATCCGCACCGGCCTGGCACGCGGTCCAAAGTTGACCGTAGTCGCTGATAGCGATGGGCGTCACCGCCAACCCGACTGCCGACTGGGTCGCCCAACAGGCCCAGAATCTGATTCTCAAGCTGGGTGACCGGGCAGCCGGCCTCAAGTTCTTGATTCGTGACCGCGACGTGGGATGGCCGAATCATGGGCACCCACAGGGTCCCGTTGCCTCGTCCAAGCCCCTATGACAAGCAGCAGCCCAGGTCGACTTCTGTCCACAGGTGCTCTGGAATGTCCGCCGCGCTCCAGTCGAGCGCGGATTGCGCCTGGGCGCGGGTGCGGACCCCGGTGACGACAGAGGCAACCGCCGGATGGCGGAGCGGGAACTGGATCGCCGCACACGGCAGTGTTGTTCCGTACCGGGAGCAGACGCGTGCGAGGTCGCGTGCGTGTTCGAGTATCGGCGTGGGTGCGGGACCGTAGTCGAAGTACGCGTCGTCCGGGGGCCAGCGGTGGGCGAGCAGGCCCGAGTTGAACGGTGCGGCGGCGACCACGGACACATCCCGCGCCACACAGGCATCCAGCAGGGACTCCGCGGTGCGGTCGAGGAGCGTCCAGCGGCCGGCCACCATGAGGACGTCGACGTCCGCCTCGGTCACGATGCGGCTGAGAGGGGCGACGGTGTTCATGCCGGCGCCGATGGCACTCACCACCCCTTGGTCCCGAAGATCCGCCAGAGCGGGAAGCGCTTCGTGGATCGCCTGGTCCATGTGGTCGTCGGGATCGTGGACGTAGACGATGTCCACTCGGTCTAGCCGGAGCCGCTTCAAACTGGCCTCGAGGCTGCGCAGTACCCCGTCGCGCGTGTAGTCCGGGGTACGGATCAGCGTGTCGGGGACGGCGAAGCCACCGGCCGCGAGGTCCGATCCGGTCGGGGCCGGGTTGCTCCGCAGGAGTCGACCCACTTTGGTCGATACGACGAACTGTGCCCGCGGACGGCCTGCCAGGGCCGTTCCCAGTCGTTCCTCGGACAGGCCGAGCCCGTAGTGAGGAGCGGTGTCGAAGTAACGCGTGCCGCCGTTCCACGCGGTCTCGATGGCGGCGTAGGCGTCCTCGTCGGTCAGGGGGCTGTAGAGGTTGCCGATCGGTGCCGCGCCGAAGCCGAGCGCGGTGACGGAGACCTCGGTTCGGCCCAGTCGGCGGGTCAGCATGCGGGGATCCCGTACCAGCGTGCTGCCGTGCCGCCGAACAGCGCGGCGCGCTCCAAGGGACTGAGCGCCGCGGTCAGTGCGTCCGCGGCCCCGATCACCTCGCCGTAGCTCGCTGCCAGCAGGCAGACCGGCCAATCGGAGCCGAACATCAGCCGATGCGCGCCGAGGTGCTCCAGCAGGACGTCGGCGAACGGCCGCAACACGGTGGTCGTCCATTTCGTGGGGCGGGTCACCAGACCGGACAGTTTCACGGTGACGTTGGGGCAGGCGGCCAGCCGTGCCATCTGCGCGGCCCAGGCCGGCAGTCCGCCGGGTCGTATCTCGGGGTTGCCCGCGTGGTCCAGTACGAAGTTGACGTGGGGAAGCTCTTGGACGGTGCGCACGGCGGATGCCAACTGGTCCGGGCGAACCAGAAGTTCATAGACCAAGCCTGCCGCGGCGACCGCGGTGATGCCTCGGCGCACGATGGTGCGCTCTAGCCAGTTCGGATCGTCTTCGTCCTGGACGCCATGCCGGATGCCGACCAACGCACGGCCGGCGGGCAGTTCCTGGAGCCGGGCCAGGCGATCGCCGACGTCCGCCGCGGTCAGGTCCACCCATCCGACCACGCCCGCGATGGTGGAGTCGGTGGCCGCCAGGCCGATCAGCTCGGGGGTCTCGGCCGTGACAGGGATCGTCTGCACGACGATGGTGGCGTCGATCCGGTGGAGTCGAAGCTCGGGCCGCAACTCGTCGACGGTGAATGACTTGTTGAGCTGCGGGATGTCGGAGGTCCACGGCTGTGATCGAGCGGCGAGGTCCCACACGTGGTGGTGTGCGTCGATACGCACGAGGCGACGCCTTTCCAGTAATCAGGCCGGAGGTCTGCTAGTCGAGATGGAAGATCTCTTCGGCGGGTGCCCACCGTTCGTCGCCGGCCGCGCTGTCCAAGGGCTCCTGGCAGGGGTCGGTGTGGGCCCACCAGTCCCGGGTGACGGGATCAGCGGCGATCGCCGCCATGTCCGCTTCGTAGTCGGTACCGGTGTATTCCAGGTAGCTGAACAGCAGGCCGTCGCGCAGGAAGATGGAGTAGTTGCTGACGTGGGCTCGCTTGAGCGCGGAGAGTACGCCAGGCCAGGCGGCGGCGTGCAAGCGGCGGTACTCCACCTCCATCTCCGGGCGCAGGCGGATGACTGCGGCGAATCGTTGCACGGATCAGCTCCTTTGCCGCAGGCGCAGGCCCTGCATGCCGCCGTCGACGGCGAGCGCGGCGCCGGTGGTGGATCCGGCGGCGGGAGAGGCCAGATAGCACACTGCCGCGGCGATCTCCTCCGGTGCCACCAGGCGGCCGTGCGGCTGACGCGCCGCCAAAGCCGCGCGTTCCGCTGCCGGGTCGGCGGCGCTGTCCAGGAGTCGTCCCACCCACGGCGTGTCCGCTGTGCCGGGGTTGACGGCGTTGACGCGGATCCCCTGAGGAAGCAGGTCCGCGGCCATGGCCATGGTCAAGGACAGCAGGGCACCCTTGCTGGCTGAGTAGAGGGCGCGTTGCGGCAGTCCCGCGGTGGCGGCGATGGAGCACATGTTCACGATGGCGGCGTGCCGGGACTCGCGCAGCGCGGGCAGTGCCGCTCTGGTGATCCGTACGGTGCCCAGGACGTTCACGTCCAGTACCCGGCGCCACTCGTCGTCGCTGTTGTCCTCAACACCCCCTTGGGCGCCGATGCCCGCGTTGTTGACCAGCACGTCGAGGCCGCCCAACCGGGCGACGGCACCGGCCAGCGCCTGTTGGACCGCGGCGTCATCGGAGATGTCCGCCCGCACGTACGCCAGATCCTCAGGACCGTGAGGCGCGAGGTCGAGGACGGCGACGCGGGCTCCCTGCGCGGCCAGCGCCCGGGCCGTGGCCAGACCGATGCCGGAAGCACCGCCGGTGACCAGCGCGCTGAGGCCCGCGAAGATCCCCATCTCAGGCCTGCCCCATCGTCTGTCGCTGACGGCCCAGCCCGTCGATCTCCAACTCCACCATGTCTCCTTCGCGCAGGTAAGGCTGCCCGGCCGCCCCGAGGGCGACCCCGGCAGGGGTGCCGGTATTGATCATGTCACCGGGGCGCAGGACCATGAACTGGCTGAGATACCAGACGAGATGGCGCACTCCGAAGATCATGTCCTTGGTGGATCCCTCCTGCCGTGGCTGCCCGTTCACCCACAGCCGCAGTCCCAGAGCCTGCGGGTCGGCGATCTCCTCGGCGGTGACCAGCCACGGTCCGAGCGGATTGAAGGTCTCGCAGTTCTTGCCCTTGTCCCACTGACCTCCGCGTTCCAGCTGGAACTCCCGCTCCGAGACGTCGTTGCTGATCGCGTAGCCCGCGATACACGCGGCGGCCGCCGTCTCATCGGCGAGGTAGCGAGCCTCGCGCCCGATGACCACGGCGAGTTCGACTTCGTAGTCCGTCTTCTCCGAGCGACGCGGAATCAGCACCTGGTCGTCAGCACCGATCACCGTGTCCGCGGTCTTCAGGAAGACGATCGGCTCCTGGGGTATCGGGGCACCCGTCTCCGCCACGTGGTCGCGGTAGTTCAGGCCGATGCACACGACCTTGCCGATGCGCGCGAGTGGCGGGCCGAACCGGGCCGGGTGCGCCACGACGGGAAGCTCGTCGAGCGCGACGCCCGCCAGCACATCAGGTAGCGAGCCGGGATCCAGATCGGCCGTGACGGAACGAAGGTCCCGCCACAGCCCGTCTGCTCCACAGGCCAGTGGTCTCTCTGCTCCGGGGAGCCCGTGGCGAGCCAGTTTCATCCTCCCCCACATCCGGTTGGTGGCATGGCAGATACGGCAACGGCCGGCGCATCTGGCGGGCCGTCAAAGAGTCAGCTCAATCTTCCGTGGGGGGAGAATATGTATCAGAGTCTTCCGGACGCAAGAGTGGGCGACACTGTGACTGATGCACCTTTTGTCCCGAAGGCTCGCGGAGATTGATGCAGGTCTTCCCATCGCGACACACAGGTGTCATAGTGACCTGCTACGTGAGCCGACGGGCGATAGATCTGATTCATTTGCTGAAGGGAACACTCGACGTGGCAGGCGCAGGCAGGGACGAACCGGGCGCGACGTCCGACCGCTACCGACCGGGGTACGAACTGGTCGCGGAGCAGGTGCTGAACTACATCGCCCAGGAGAACTTGCTGCCTGGCGATCGCCTGCCCACCGAACAGGGGCTCGCCGAGATCCTGGGCGCCACCCGCAATGTCACCCGCGAGGCGGTGAAGGTCCTCGCGGCGATCGGACGTCTGAGCGTGCGCCGAGGTGCGGGTATCTTCGTCGCCAGCCTGCCGGGCATCATGGCCGACGACCAGCTCGCGCACTTCCAGCCCACGAGCATGGAACACGTCCTGATGCTCTTGGACTACCGCGAGGTCATCGAGTCGGAGACGACCCGACGGGCCGCGACCTTGTCCACACCCATCGAGGTACGGGCGATCCGGGAGAGCGCGCAAAGCTCTCTGGCGGCGGGCAGGGCCGGCGACGCGGAGGAGTTCGCCCGCACGGACGCCCTCTTCCACGACGCCATCAGCGTCGGGGCTCACAACGTTTTCCTGCGCGCCAGCGTCGCCAGCTTTCGCCACCTGGTCTCCCAGTCCGACGCCCTGCTGTTCCACGGTGACGTCCCCGGATCGCTGGAGGTGGCAGGCGGCCAGCACCTGGCGATCGCCGAAGCCGTCGCCTCAGGCGACCCGGACGTCGCGGCCCAGCTGATGATCGATCACATCAGCACCACCCGGCACCAGTTCGAGCGGAAGATCCGAGACCGGCTGTTCCACCTGCCTGGCTGGCCCGGAAACTCCGCCACACCCACCCCCCAGCCGCAGGAGCCCCCTGCATCCGCCTCCTAGTGGGCTACCGCCAAGGACGACCACTCACCCCCTCGGAAGCCGATCGGAACCTTCGGTGCTGAAACTTCCTGCTCTGACCCGCGCGCACATACGCACCATCGCCCTCGCCGCAGGGCTGTCCCTCGCCTCCCCGATCGCCGCCACCTCAGCGCACGCGGCCTCCGCCGCACCCCCGCCATTGAACGTCTACGTCTCCCCCACTCTGGGACAGGACCACGGCTCCGGCAGCGCGGCACACCCGCTCAAAACGCTGAACGAGGCCCGCGACCATGTTCGCGCGATCAACCACGACATGCAGCGCGACATCCACGTGGAGCTGCTGAACGGTACCTACGCGCTGACCAGTACCTTCCAGCTGACCAGTGCCGACTCGGGAACGAACGGGCACCGCATCGTCTATGAGGCCGCTCCCGGCGCCCACCCGGTCATCAGCGGCGGCACCGCCGTCACCGGCTGGGCCTTGGACGACTCCGCGCACGGCGTCTACAAGGCCCATGTCGGAGACATCGACACCCGGCAGCTGTACGTCAACGGCGAACTGGAGACCCGCGCCCGCGGCGGCGACAACCCCGGAGGCTTCACCAAGACCTCCACCGGCTACAGC
>JAOPYG010000442.1 GCA_025964685.1 Actinoallomurus sp.
CGGGCTGCTCGGGGGCGAACAGGTGGAGGTACCACTCGCCGTCGGGCACCTGCGTCCAGGCGGGGCCGCCGAAGATGGACTGCCAGTCGTTGGGCGGGCCGCCGTCCTTGCCGGGCCGGAACCAGAACCGCTCCCTGGCCGCCGAGCCGGGCCCGGCCGCGAGCGCCTCCTGGAACCATGCGTTCTGGTCCGAGGAGTGGTTCGGCACGACGTCGATGATGATCTTGATGTCGAGCTCGTGGGCCTCCTGGATCACCTTCTCGGCCTCGGCGAGCGTACCGAAGATCGGTTCGATGCTCCGGTAGTCCGCGACGTCGTACCCGCCGTCCGACATCGGCGAGGGGTACCACGGGTTGAGCCAGATGGCGTCGATCCCGAGGTCCGACAGATAGGACAGGCGGCTGCGCAGCCCGGCCAGGTCACCGAGACCATCACCATTGCCATCGGCGAAACTGCGCAGATAGACCTGGTAGATCGCGGCTCCCCGCCACCACGTTTCACGCATGCTGGGCTACTCCTTCTCGGGCGATGTGTTCGTGCTTCGATCCGCGGTCCATACCGAGGGACGCACTCGGGCCCGTTAGGGCGGATCAGCCCTTGAGGCCACCGGCGGTGAGGCCGGCCATGATGTTGCGCTGGAAGAGGAAGAAGATCGCGACCGCTGGAATGCTCGCGATCACCAGCGCGGCTATGAGTACGTTCTGCGGCATCTGTTGGGACAGCTGGGAGATGGCGACACTGACCGGCATCCGGTTCGTGTCGGGCATCACCAGCAGTGGCCAGACGAAGTCCTTCCACACGTTGACCACGGCGAAGATCGATACGACACCCAGAATCGGCCGCGAGACCGGCAGGATGATCGACCAGAGCATGCGCGGCGCGGAGGCGCCGTCGATGGCGGCCGCCTCCAGCAGCTCGGACGGAATGGAGTCGAAGAACCGTTTGAGCAGGAAGATGTTGAACCCGTTGGCGGCGGCCGGCAGCCAGATCGCCCACGGGGTGTTCAGCAGGTTGAGGTGCAGGATCGGCAGGTCCCGCACGGTCAGGTAGGCGGGCAGCAGGAGCACGGTCGGCGGGATCATCAGCGTGAGCAGCATTCCACCGAGGACGAGCTTGCCGAACATCGGCCGCAGCTTGGACAGGGCGAAGGCGGCGGACACGTCCACCGCGAGCTGGAGGAGCCAGGCTCCCATGGCGTAGATGAACGTGTTCAGCATGTAGCGGCCCAGGTCCATCTGGCTCCAGGCCTTCTTGTACACCTCCGGGTGGGGATGCTTGGGAAACAGCGTCGGCGGCAGCCGGACGAGCTCACTGGAGGACTTCATCGCGCCGGTGACCATCCAGTACAGCGGGAAGACGAACACCAGCGTGAAGATCAGGACGGTGAAGGTGAGCACGCACCAGTAGATGATCCGGCCGCGTCGGCTCCGCAGGCTGTGCGGCGAGACCAGCGTTCGCTGCGCCGGCTCCGTCCGCCGTGACCTCCTGACCCGTCGTACGGCGGGAGGGGCGGGCGCCGGACGGACCGGGTGGTCCAGGACGTTCGACATCGATGCTCCTAACCTCAGACCCGGGCAGCCTGGCCGTCGCGGTCGTCGCGGGAGAGCCGCAGGTAGACGGCGGAGAAGACGACGAGAACGAGCATCAGCATCAGGCCGAGCGCGCCACCGCTGCCGTAGTTGTTGAAGTTGAAGGCGTACTGGTACATCAAGTAGACGACGCTCACCGTGGCGTTGTCCGGCCCGCCCCCGGTGAGCAAGAACGGTTCGATGAACACTTGCATCGTCGCGATGATCTGCAACAGCAGCATGACCAGCAGGATCAGCTTGGTCTGCGGGATCGTGATGTGCCGGATGCGGCGCAGGAGCCCGGCGCCGTCCAGCTCCGCCGCCTCGTACAGCTCGGCGGGCACGGTCTGCAGGGCGGCCAGGTAGATGAGGGTCCCGCTGCCCATGTTCGTCCAGGTCGCCACGATGACCAGGGAGATCAGCGCCGTCTTGCCGGAGTCGAGCCAGGCCAGCGTGGGCAGGTGCACGAACCTGAGGATCTCGTTGAACAGGCCCGGCCCCGGGTTGTAGAACCACTTGAACAGCAGCACCGAGACCGCCGGCGGCAGCATGACCGGCAGGTAGACCACGAACCTCAGGTAGCCGCGCGCGTGCCGCAGCTCGTTCAGCAGCAGGGCCGTCGCGAAGGGGACGGCGTAGCCGCAGATGAGCGCGAGCAGCGTGAAGACCGCGGTGTTCTTCCACGCGGCGCTGAACGACGGGTCCTGGAGGATCCGGTGGAAGTTCTTCAGGCCCACCCACTTCGTGTCGCCGACGAAGTTGGTCTTCTGGAAGCTGAGGATGACCTCGCGGACGATCGGATACCAGGAGAAGACCGCGAAGCAGACGAGGGCGCCGCACAGGAACCCGTACGCGGTCAGGTTGCGCCGCACGCCGCGACCGCGGCGGGGGCCTGGTCCCCACCGCGTCCTTCTCGAGAGCGAGATGTCCATGTGTCTCCGTCCGCCTCCGTTCTAGACCTGGCCCGTACCGGGGATGAGGGAGCGGCGAGGGCCGGTGCGCACGGTGACCGGCCCCCGCCGCGGCATCATTCGGCGTTCGCGAGGATGCCGTTGACCTTGGTCTCGGCCTTGGAGAGCAGGCTGTTGATGTCGGCGTTCCGGTTGGTGAGCACCGAGGAGACCACGCCGTCCATGACCGCGTAGATCTGCTGGGCCTGCGGCGGCTCGAGGCGGTACTTCACCTTCGGGTCACCCTCGGCGAAGACCTTGTAGTTCGCCACCGGCAGGTTGGCGTTCTGGGTACGGACCTGGAGCTCCTCGGCCGCCGGGGCACCGGTGAAGATGTTCGGCTGCGGCAGTCCGACCGGCTGCTTGTCGATCTTCTTCTGCGCCCAGTCGAACTGGCCCTTGCCGGGCGTGAGGTTCTCGAACTCCAGCCAGAGGATGCCGGCCTTGATCTGGTCCGGGGAGGACTTCGGGTTGAACATGTACCCGTCGCCGCCGATCAGGGTGCCCTGCGCGCCCGGCATCGGAGCGAGGCCGTAGTCGGCGTAGTTTCCCTGGAACTGGTCCTTGATGGTGGGAATGTTGTCCGGCGCGGACAGGTACATGCCGAGCTTGCCCGAGGCCATCATCGGCTGGACGTCGGAGATCTGCAGGAGCTGCTTGCTGCCCATGCTGTTGTCGGTCCAGCGCATCTGCTGGAGGTTCTGCAGCACGGCGTGACCCTGGGGGCTGTTGAACGCCGCCTTCTTGCCGTCCGGCGTCACCATGTCACCGCCCTGGGAGTACATCTCGGTGGTGAAGTGCCAGCCACCCTGGTTGTTGGCGCTGTAGTCGGCGTAGCCGACGGTGCCGTTGCCCAGAGCGGCGATCTTCGCGGCGTCGGCCCTGACCTCGTCCCAGGTGGTGGGCGGCTGGTCGGGGTTCAGACCGGCCTGCTGGAACAGCTTGCGGTTGTAGAGCAGGCCCATGGAGTAGTTGGTCTTGGGCAGGCCCCAGAGCTTGCCGCCGCCCTTGAAGACGTTCAGCAGCTGCGGCTGCAGGCTGCCGTAGTTCTTCAGCCCGGAGACGTACTTGGTGATGTCGGCGGCTTGGCCGTTGGCGATGATGTTCTTGGCGTCCGTGAGGTAGACGTAGTAGACGTTCTCCATCTGACCGCCGGCGAGCTTCGCCGTGAAGGTCTTGGGGTCCTCACAGGGGAACGCGTCCTTGCTCACGATCGTGATGTTCGGGTGCAGCTGCTGGAACGCCGTCACGTCGTTGTTCCACTCGGTGCGCAGCACCTTCGAACTCTTGGGCGGCTGGCAGCCGACGGTGATCGACACCTTGGTGTTCGGATCGAGCGGGGCAAGGTCGGCGGCCTTGGGACCGCCCTTGTCGTTACTGCTGCTGGTTCCGCAGGCGGCCACGTTGGCCAGCGCGGTCACGCCGGCCAGCAGGACCGCGAGATGACGGGCTTTCATCAGTGGACTTCCCTCCTGGAGTGGCACCACGAAGACCATCCGGCCGGACGTCCTGCCGCGCGACCGGCGTCCGGACGTGTCACGTACGGACGACGAACGCGCTTCGTGCACCCGGTTGCCAGGAACATACAGAGATGAGCAGGTTGGAGCAAGAGGCAGTCATATCAATGAAAAAACTAGACATTCCATGGGTTGAAGGCGAGAAGAGAGTCGGTAGCGCTGGTCGGCAAATCCGTCTACCTGGGGATATTTAGTGGCGTGGGTCACTCGCACGCCGCACGGAGGCGAGGACGGAGGCAGCGTCAGCGCGCACGCCGTGACAGGATCGTGATGCGCGAAGTCCCGATTATTCGGCCGGCCGTCGCCTTCTTACGTCCCCCGGAGACCACATCCGGCCGAGGCCGGCCACGTACGAGGGATCGCCTACGGACCCGCGTACGGGTCGGCAAGGCCGGAGCCGGGGAGGCCGCCGGCGCGAGGCCGGGCGACCGCGATCGTGCACGGGCGTGACACGGATCGCGCCGCCGCCATGGCGGCGGCGATCCGCGCCGCCGGCGGGCAGGCCGGACACTGCGCTCGACGCGGTGACGAGCGCCCGCCTGCCGGTCAGTCGGTTGTGACGCCCGCGGCGGTCGCGCCTCGGACGGCGTACGGATCAGACGGTTCAGACGGTTCAGACGGTTCAGGCGGTCGTGACGCGGGCGGGCGCGGTCGAGCCGCGGACGACCAGTTCCGGTTCGTAGAGGAGCTCTTCCGCCGTGAAGGCGGTGCGGTCGATCTGGTTCACGAGCATGGTCACCGCGGCGCGGCCCATGGACTCGATCGGCTGGCGGACCGTCGTCAGCGGCGGGTGGGTGCAGTTGATGAACGCCGAGTCGTCGAAGCCGACCACCGACACGTCATCCGGCACCGACAGGCCCGCCCTGCGGACGGCGCGGATCGCGCCGAGCGCCTGTGGGTCGCTGGCGCAGATGATCGCGGTGAAGCCGTTGGCGACCAGCCGCCGGGTGACCGCCTGACCGCCTTCGAGGGAGAACAGCGCGTGCTCGACGGCGCTGTTGGGCAGCTGGAGCCCGGCCGCCGCGGCCGCCGCGGTGAACGCCGCCAGCTTGCGGCGTGACGGCATGTGGTCCTCCGGGCCGAGCACGAGGCCGATGCGCTGGTGGCCGAGGGAGAGCAGATGCCCGAAGGCCTGGTCGACCGCGACCATGTCGTCGGTGGACACGCGCGGGAAGGCGAGCTCGTCGACGGCGGCGTTGACGAGCACGACCGGCAGCCGCAGCTCGAACAGCCGGTGGTAGTGCTCGTGCGGCGAGTTGGCCTCGGCGTAGTGGCCGCCCGCGAACACCACTCCCGACACCTGCTGATCGATCAGCATCTCGATGTAGTCGGCCTCGGACAGGCCGCCCGCCGTGCGGGTGCACAGCACGGGGGTGAAGCCCTGCTGGGCGAGTGCTCCCCCGATCACTTCGGCAAGTGCCGGGAAGATCGGGTTGCCGAGCTCGGGGAGGACGAGGCCCACGAGCCGGGCACGTTCGCCGCGGAGCTGGGTCGGCCGCTCGTACCCGAGAACATCCAGGGCGGTGAGGACCGCGGCGCGCGTGGCGTCGGAGACACCTGGCTTTCCGTTGAGCACACGGCTGACCGTCGCCTCGCTGACGCCGACCTTCTTGGCGACCTCGGCCAGCCTGCGTGTCTTGTTCGCTTCCCCCGGTGCACGTGTACTCACATCGCAAGCATACGGACTTTTGCCGCAATTCGCTTGCACGATGGTGCCCCGCGAACGCACGACTCTCATCCACCTTGAAAGCCTTGCGTCCGCGGGTGCGAAACGCCCGGAGGAGGATGCGTCCAGTCCTCCTCCGGGCGCGTTCGGCTCCGCGCTGGTAGGCGTACTAGGAGGAGTACACCTCCAGCTCGGAGAGCTGCCCGGCCGGCCAGCCGGTGTTTGCGGTGATCTCCACGCGCAGGTAGCGGGTGCTCGCCGGCGTGAAGGTGACGGTCGCGGTGTTGCCGCTCGACGGGTTGAAGGTCACCGCGCGTGAGCCCGCAAGGGTGGTGAAGTTCGAGCCGTCAGTGGAGCCCAGCACCGAGAGGGTCTGGGTCCGGGTGGCCCAGGCGGTCGCCGGGGGCAGCTTCAGCACGACCCTGCCGACGTTGGTCTTGGCGCACAGGTCGACGGTGATGCGCTGCGGGAACGCGTTGTTGGCGCTCTCCCAGTAGCTGTTCGCGTCGCCGTCGACGACGCGGGACTCGACGTAGTCCTGGGTGTGGCTCGTCGCGGTGACCGTCTTGCCGCGTGCCATGTTGCCGCTGCCCGGAGTGCAGGTGGGCGGCGGGTCGGTCGGCGGGTCGGTCGGCGGCGGGGTGCCACCTCCGGTCCCGCCCGGGTAGATGTAGTTGGGGGCGGGCCACTGGCCGGTGCAGGTGGTCGAGCCGAGCGTCCAGCCGGTGTTGCCACTGCCGTACGTCGGGGCGAACCCCGTGCCGACACAGTTGTGGATGTCGACGCCCGCGCCGATGTAGGACGCCTTGACGTTGTTGAACGTCGCGGCCGCCCCGGACTGAGCCTGGATCATGTACGTCCCGGTGCCGGCGACGTTGACGTTGTTGAAGTTCACCGTGTGCGTGGCGCCGCCCTCGATGAACTGGATCGCCTCGTAGGAGCTGTCGATGATGTCGGTGTCGGTGACGTTCACCGTGGCGTTGATCGCCTCGTTGAGCCCGTCGAACCAGATCGCGCCGACGCCGAACTGCCAGTTGTAGTCGGAGTTGCCCGCGCGCAGCAGGGAGTTGCGCGCGACCGTGATGGTCCCCGCGACGGCCGTGCCACTGCCGGAGTTGACCCCCGGATAGCGGTTGGCGACGTGGATGCCGCCGCCGTTGGTGACGGTGTCGGACACGACGTTGTCGGAGATGGTGAAGTCGCGGCCGCCGTAGGTGACGATGTTGTTCGCCAGGACCGGCGCGACCACGGTGTTGTGCGTGAACGAGTCGTTGACGTTCGGCTTGTTCTCGGGCCAGCTGGCCAGCCCGTCGTCGCCGGTGTTCCGTACGAAGGTGTGGGTCACCGTCGAGTTGGTCACGCCGATGTGGAAGTTC
>JAOPYG010000450.1 GCA_025964685.1 Actinoallomurus sp.
CCGTCGGGATCGGGCAAGTCGACGCTCCTGCGGTGCATCAACCACCTCGAGAAGATCGACGCCGGCCGCCTGTACGTGGATGGCGAGCTGGTGGGCTACCGCGAGGCCGGCGACAAGCTCCACGAGCTGCGCGACGCCGACGTCTGCCGCAAGCGCGCCGAGATCGGCATGGTCTTCCAGCGCTTCAACCTGTTCCCGCACATGACGGTGCTGGAGAACGTCACCGAGGCGCCGGTCGGGGTCAAGGGCGCGCGCCGCGCGGACGCGATCGCCCGGGCCGAGGAACTCCTCGCGCGCGTCGGGCTGCAGGACAAGCTGCGCAACTACCCCGCGCAGCTATCGGGCGGTCAGCAGCAGCGCGTCGCCATCGCGCGGGCGCTGGCGATGGAGCCCAAGCTGATGCTGTTCGACGAACCGACGAGCGCCCTCGACCCGGAGCTGGTCGGTGACGTTCTCGATGTCATGCGCCAGCTCGCCCTGGACGGCATGACCATGGTCGTGGTGACGCACGAGATGGGCTTCGCCCGCGAGGTCGGCGACTCTCTCGTCTTCATGGACGAGGGCGCCATCGTCGAGCAGGGCCTGCCCCGTGAGGTGCTGGCGGACCCGCAGCACCGCCGCACGCAGGACTTCCTGTCCAAGGTGCTCTGACGATCGGTGCGACGTGGTCGCCGACGGGCGGCCGCGTCGTACGTCCGGCCAGGTGCGCGAACAAAACCGCGATGCCCGGCATGCCGGGCTTCCTCTGGAGGGCGTCGTGGAGTGTAATAGCCGGATCCGTACGACGCCTCTTACTCCTGGTAGGAGTGTCTTGTGGACCTCGCGTCATACGCCGAGCTGGCGGTCCGTCTGGTCAACACCCGCACGCCTGAGGGTGACCGGCTGAGTGATCTCGACCAGCTCCGCGAGTTACTCACGCTCGGACCGCACCTGAGCGGCCGGGTCGGCCGGCCTGACCTCGAGGCGATGCACCAGCTCCGCGCGGACCTGCATGCCATCTTCGAAGCGGTGGACGCGGGCGACGAAGGCGCCGCCGCCGAGGGCCTCAACGCCCTGTTACTCCAGCATCCGGTACATCCCCAGATCTCCGGGCACGACGGGCACCGCTGGCACCTTCACATCAGCGAGAGCGGCTCGGTGCCCGACCGATATGCCGCCGGCGCGGCCATGGGCCTGGCGGTCTACGTCTCCGCCGAGGGGCTCGACCGCCTCGCGATCTGCCGGTCGGCTCCGTGCCAGAACGTCTTCATCGACACCTCGTCGAACCGGTCCCGCCGCTACTGCTCGGACGGGTGCGCCGGGCGGGCCGAGCCGGCGATGCACGCGGGCTCTCAGGCCGGGGTGCCCGGCGGGCCGAGCCGCAGTGACGGCCTCGGCCAGTAGCGCAGCACGACGCGTCCGACGATCAGACCGTCGGGCACCGCGCCGAAGTCCCAGCTGTCCTGCCGGCCGGCCGCGCGCTGGTTGTCGCTCTCCAGCCACCATCCACCCGCCTCACGATGCGCGGCCCGCTTGACGATGAGTACGTCCTGCCGTGGATGACGCGCCACGACGACGCTGCCAGGGGCGATCCGCGCCCCGGAGCGTACGAGCAGCCAGTCGCCGGGACGCAGCACCGGCAGCATCGAATCGCCCGTGACCTCGACCGCCTTCATATGGTCAACCTCTCCGCTCACGGGTATGGGGCCAGGAGTAGTGTCGGGTAATCGGCATGATCTACGAGAGACAACGGAAGGACACGCAGGTGCTTGCACGATTTCTGCGCCCCAAGACCACAGTGTCCGCACACTGTGACCTGCCCTGCGGCATCTACGATCCCGCCCAGGCCCGGATCGAGGCGGAGTCGGTCAAGGCGATCATCGAGAAGTACGAGTCCAACGAGGACCCGGTCTTCCGCGCCCGTGCGCTGATCATCAAGGAGCAGCGGTCCGAGCTGGTCAAGCACCACCTGTGGGTGCTGTGGACCGACTACTTCAAGCCTCCGCACTTCGAGAAGTACCCCCAGCTTCACACGCTGTTCAACGAAGCGACGAAGCTTGCCGGTGCTTCGGGCACGAAGGGCGGGATCGACGCGGCCAAGGCCGACGAGCTCCTTGCCAAGATCGACGAGATCAGCAAGATCTTCTGGGAGACCAAGAACGCCTGAGGTGCTTCCATGGCGAGGGCCGGTCCGTGAGTCACCTCCGGCACCGGCCCTCGCCGTACCCCGCCCCGGGCCCGGTGAGCGGGGCGTACGACGACGCGAGCGGACGATCGCCGCGGACCGGCGGCTCCTAGGGCGTGCCTGACAAATCTCTGTCCGGCTGCGCGGCGCTCGCTACGAACGCGATTCATCAGACACGCCCTAGTGGAAAGATCCCTTGGGGATATGCAGGCGCGCCGGACGCGCGAGTAGGTACCCGTAAGCGGTAGTTTCAAGGGAGCGGGTAGCCCCAACTAGGGAGTGACGTGACCGAGGAAACCGCAGCCATGCCGGCCAGTCTTTCTGACGTCCGCGACGTGGTGACCGTGCGGCTGCCGGCCGACAGCGCCTATCTCTCCGTGCTGCGCACGGCGACGGCCGGGCTGGCGGCACGTCTCGATTTCAACCTGGACGAGATCGAGGATCTGCGCATCGCGATCGACGAGGCATGCGCGATGCTCCTTGCCCAGGCGGTCCCGGGCACCGACCTGACGTGTGAGTTCGAGCTGACCGACGATGCGATGAGCATCGGGGTGTCGGTTCTCACCGTCGACGGCCGGCAGCCGAGCCGCGACACCTTCGCGTGGACCGTGCTGAGCTCCCTCGCCGGTGACGTCGACGCCGAGGTCGGTGTCGACGACCGGGTGACCATCGTCCTGCAGAAGCGACGCGGGCAGACGACGTGACCAGAGTCGACCCAGCACAGCACCGCCCGGCGTGGCCTGGTCCGTCACATGGTTCCGAGCCGCGAGGCGAGGTGCTGTCGTGACAGAAAAGACGACCGTGGCGGGTAACGAGCATGGCGTACCGGACCGCGCGCGGGCGCGCATGCTGTTCGAACGCCTCAACGCTCTTCCGGACGGCGACGCGGAGCGTCAGCGCATCCGTGACCAGCTGGTGGAGTTGCACCTCCCGCTCGTCGAATACCTCGCGCGCCGATTCCGCAACCGCGGCGAGTGGCTCGACGACCTGATCCAGGTGGCGACGATCGGCCTGATCAAGTCGATCGACCGCTTCGACCTCGAACGCGGGGTGGAGTTCTCCACCTACGCGACGCCGACGATCGTCGGTGAGATCAAGCGGCACTTCCGCGACAAGGGCTGGGCGGTCCGCGTACCCCGGCGCCTGCAGGAGCTCAAGCTTTCGCTGACCAAGGCGATCAGCGACCTCGCCCAGCGCGAGGGTCGGGCGCCGACCGTCAGCGAGCTGGCCACGCACCTGCAGATGAGCGAGGAAGAGGTCCTCGAGGGCCTGGAGTCGGCCAACGCCTACTCCACGGTGTCACTCGACGCTCCCGACTCCGGCGACGAGGACGCTCCGGCGGTCGCCGACTCCCTCGGCATCATCGACGACGCCCTGGAGGGCGTCGAATACCGGGAGTCGCTCAAGCCACTGCTGGAAAAGCTGCCCGCGCGGGAAAAGCGCATTCTGTTGCTGCGGTTCTTCGGCAACATGACGCAGTCGCAGATCGCGGCCGAGCTCGGCATCTCCCAGATGCACGTGTCCCGGCTCCTCGCCCGGACGCTCGCCCAGCTCCGCGACGGCCTCACCGCCGACGACTGAGCGACGGCCTGTTTCATGGGTTGGACGGACCTATGAGACAGGCCTAGTCCTCGTCGAGGGCCCGCGTCGACGGCGGGCTCAGCAGGGTCGCCGCACCGGCGACGGCCAACGCGATGAGGACCACTCCGACGGCCTGCCGCCTGCTCTGGATCATCGAGATCGCCGCGATCACCGCGAAGATCTGGGTGAGCAGGGCAGGCGCGCGTCCCCAGCGCCGCGTCTGCCACAGCCCGCGCCCGACGGCGACGATGCCGACCCCGGCGGCGATCGCCATGAGTGCGAGCACCACGGCACTGGTCAGGTCGTTCGGGCTGCCGGCGACCGCCTCGACGCCGACGTACAGGCCGACCGCCACAAGGGCGATCCCTTCAAGGGCCTCGACGGCCGCCGCCGCGCTCAGCGTCATGGGACGTGTGGACACAGCCCCGAACACTATCGGGGTACGCGGCCGGTGGTCACCGAGGACGTGCGATCGAGGTAAGCCGCGGGAAGCTACCCTTTGCACGTGCGTGCACTTCTCATCGCCAACCCCAAGGCGACGACGACCTCCCGGCGTGCCCGGGACGTACTCATGCGCGCGTTCGCGGGAGAGGTGCGCCTGGAGCTCGCCGAGACCCAGCGGCGCGGCCACGCCACCGAGCTCGCCGCGCAGGCGGTCAGCGAGGGGTACGACGTAGTGATCGCGCTCGGCGGCGACGGCACCGTCAACGAGGCGGTCAACGGGCTGCTCGCCGACGGCCCGTCACCGGACCTGCCCGCGCTCGCGGTGGTTCCGACGGGCAGCGCCAACGTGTTCGCCCGCGCGCTGGGCATGCAGAACAGCCCGCTCGACGCCGCGGGGCAGGTCCTCGAGGCACTGCGCGCCGGCCGCAGCCGTACGGTCGGTCTCGGCCAGGCCGGTTCGCGCTACTTCACGTTCTGCGCCGGGCTCGGCCTGGACGCCGAGGTGGTCCACGCCGTCGAACAGCTACGGCAGAACGGATCGCGCGCGTACTCCACGCTGTACGCCCGCACTGCCCTGCGGCAGTACTTCACGCGGACGGACCGGAGGCGGCCGGCGCTCACGCTGGAGGCGCCGTCGAAGCCGCCGCTGGGCCACATCTTCCTGGGGATCGTCTCCAACACGTCACCGTGGACGTACGCCGGCCGGTGGCCGATCGACCCCAGCCCCCAGGCCAGCTTCGCGACCGGCCTGGACCTGTTCGCGATGCGGAGGTTCGACCTGCTGTCGACGCTCGGGGTGCTGAGCCAGATCGTCCCGCCGTTCAGCCGGCTGCCGCGGGGCAGCCATGTCCTCGGCCTGCACGACCTCCCGGAGCTGACGCTGCGCTCCCGCCGCCCGATCGCGTTCCAGGTCGACGGCGAGTATCTGGGGCAGCGCGAGTTCGTGACGTTCCGTTCCGTGCCGAAAGCTGTGCGTGTTGTGATCTAAGCGGACACGTCGGATTCGTGTTTCTGTTGTGTGACACATCCGACAGCCATACTTTGAGAAAACTTTCTCAAAGGCCTTGCGCCCCCCGGGACGTCCTGCGAGCCTCTAAAGAGGCGCGAGACATGGGATAACGCCGCCCGCGCCGCACAACACTTCCCGGGGCCTTGCCGCACAGCACCCGGCTGTTGAGTTACATCGTGAAACCGTTCACAAGTGGAGTCATGGCTTCACGTTCGATGAAGGAGTGGACCGCATGGACTGGCGCCACCGCGCTGCCTGCCGTGACGAGGACCCCGAGCTGTTCTTCCCGATCGGAAACACCGGCCCGGCACTCGTGCAGATCGAAGAAGCCAAGCAGGTGTGCCGCCGCTGTCCGGTGACCGAGTCGTGCCTGCAGTGGGCCCTCGGCTCCGGCCAGGACGCCGGCGTCTGGGGAGCCATGAGCGAGGACGAGCGTCGCGCCCTGAAGCGCCGCCGCGCCCGGGCCCGTGCCCGCATGCACGTCTGAGACCGGCACCGACCGACTTTCGCACCACCCGGCACCGCGCCTCCGCGATGGACCCGCGGCCTGCCGAAGCCGAGCGCCCGTGGTCTGACCACGGGCGCTGCGCTTTGCAGGCCCAGAAGGCCACCCGCCGGTAGGGTCACCGACCGGCCCACCAGGCGCAGGGCACGCCACAGCGCGGGTGGACACCGCGACCACGCACCATCGGCCGCACCGCACCCCACGCGCAGGCCGCTCGCCGCCGCGCTGTGCCGGGCGCCGAGACGGCGCGGTGAGCCGCCGTGACCGTGCACCGCGGCGGCGTGGTCGCCTGGCCACCGTCACGCGAGATCTGGGTCATCTGCGGGGCCTCGACGGTCCAGGCCGGCCTCGTCGACCGGCCACCGACGCCGCGATCATCCGGCTCCCCTCGCCCCGCCCGGCCGCCGCTCGGCGGCCTCCCCGAGCGTTCGTTCCCCCGCAGGCCGTCTCCCACGCCTTCGCGCTCTAGCCCACCGGGCGCGCTCGGAGGGTCTGGTCCAGCGGGATGTCGAGAACCACCTCGGTGCCTCCACCGTCCCGGAGCCGAAATTCGAGGACACCGCCCAGCTCCCCCACGGTCAGGGTACGGACGATCTGCAGGCCCAGGCTCGCCGCCGACTCCACGTCGAAGCCCTCCGGCAGGCCCTTGCCGTTGTCGGCCACCACGACGCCCAGGCGCTCGCCGCTCCGGTTCACCACGACCTCGAGCAGGCCGTTGATGTCATCGGTCAAACCGTGTTCGAGGGCGTTCTGCAGCAGCTCGGTCAAGACCATGGCGAGCGGCGTCGCGATGGCCGCCGGAAGCACCCCGAACCCGCCGATCCGCTTCGGCCGCACCCGGGTCTCCGGCGCGGAGACCTCTCCGGCCATGGCCATCACCCGGTCGGCGATGTCATCGAAGTCGATGAGCTCCTCAGGAGTGTGCGAGAGGGTCTCGTGCACGATCGCGATGGAGCCGACGCGGCGTACCGCCTCCTCCAGCGCGTCTCGCCCCTCCGGCACCTGGAGCCGCCGGGCCTGGAGCCGCAGCAGCGCGGCGACGGTCTGCAGGTTGTTCTTCACCCGATGGTGGATCTCGCGGATCGTGGCGTCCTTGGTCATCAGCTCCCGGTCGCGCCACCGCAGCTCGGTGACGTCCCGCAGCAGCACCAGCGCGCCCGTACGGTGGCCGTCGACGATCAGTGGGATGGCCCTCAGCTGCACGACCGCGCCGTTGGCCTCGATCTCGGTCTCGCGCGCCGCGCGGCCCCCGGCGACCACGGCCAGCGAGTCGTCCACCGGCGCGGTGTTCAGCCGGGCGGTGGTGTCGCCCAGATGTGTGCCGGCCAGGTCGGTGGCGAGCCCGAGGCGGCGGTACGCCGACTGGGCGTTCGGGCTGGCGTACAGCACGTGTCCCCCGCGGTCGATGCGCAGCAGGCCGTCGCCGACGCGCGGTGACCGGGCGAGGTTCGGCTCCTGCTCGGGGAACGGGAACCGCCCGTCATTGATCATCTTCGCCAGGTCGCTGGCGCTCTGCAGGTACGTCAGCTCCAGGCGGCTCGGGGTCCGCGCCGAGCTGAGGTTGGTGCTGCGCTGGATGACGCCGAGGATCCGCTCGCCGCGGCGTACGGGGATGGACTCCTCGCGCACGGGAATGCCGCTCCCCCACTCCGGATCGCCCTCGCGGCAGATGCGGCCCTCGCGGTAGGCGATGTCGACCAGGTTGCGGGGGCCCAGGCTGGCGACCATCCCGACGAGATCCTCCGGATAGGCCGTCGGCCCCGTCGTGGGGCGGATCTGCGCGACCGCCGCCCAGTCTCCGGCCTCCGGGCGCCGGGCGGCCAGCGGGACCCAGAGCACCAGGTCGGCGAAGGACAGATCGGCGAGCAGCTGCCAGTCCGACACCAGCGAGTGGATCCATTCCAGATCCGTGATGTCGAGGTCGGTGTGCTTCTTGATCAAGTCGCTCAACGTGGGCACGACTGCATCATCGCAGGTGGCCCTGGCATGATTCGGCGCGTGGATCCTCTCGACCGGCTGACGGCCGCGACACGTGAGCGCACGGCGGCCGGGCTGCGCCGTACGCTGCGGCCCCGTGCCGCCGCCCACGACCTGCTCGACCTGGCCTCGAACGACTACCTGGGGCTGTCCCGCGACGCGCGGCTGGCCGAGGGCGCGGTCGAGGCCGTACGCACGTGGGGCACCGGGTCGACCGGCTCACGGCTCGTCACCGGCACCACCGAGTTGCACGCGGAGCTGGAGCGGAGGCTGGCGGAGTTCACCGGCACGGCGTCCGCGCTCGTCTTCTCCTCCGGTTACCTCGCCAACCTGGGTGTGCTGACCGCGCTGCGACCGGGCCTGATCGTCTCCGACCGCGGCAACCACGCCTCCCTCATCGACGGCTGCCGCCTCACCCGCTGCCCGGTGGTGGTCACACCGCACGGTGACGTCGGCGCCGTCGACACCGCCCTCGAAGGAAGGAGCGACGCGGTCGTCGTCACCGACGCGGTCTTCTCCGTCGACGGCGACCTGGCCCCGCTACGGGAGCTGCACGCGGTCGTACGCCGCCGTGGGGCCCTGCTCGTGATCGACGAGGCGCACTCACTCGGTGTCGTGGGACCGGGCGGGCGCGGCGCCGCGGACGCCGCAGGACTCGCCGGAGAGCCCGACGTGATCTTGACGGTGACCCTGTCAAAGTCGCTCGGCTCCCAGGGAGGCGCCGTCCTCGGCGCTCCACAGGTGATCGAGACGCTCGTCGACACCGCGCGCTCGTTCGTCTTCGACACCGGACTCGCGCCCGCCTCCGTGGGCGCGGCCGCGGCCGCGCTCGGCGTCCTGGCCGCGGAGCCCGAGCTGGCCGGGCGCGCCCGCGACCGCGCCCGCCGCCTCGCCGCTGCCGCCGAGGCGCTCGGCCTCGAGACCACCTCGCCCGCCGCGGCCGTCGTCC
>JAOPYG010000452.1 GCA_025964685.1 Actinoallomurus sp.
TTGATGCCGTCGTAGGAGTCCTTCCAGCCCTGGTTGATCAGGCCCCGGTCGGTCTTGCGCTGATACTCCACGAAGCCGTCGCCGTCCATGTCGCCGTACCGTTCGATCCACTCGAGGGCACGGTCGGCGTGCCGCTGGAGTTTGGCGGCCTCCTTGTCGTGCAGGCCCCAGCGCCGCAGCTCGCCGAGCAGGACCACGAACAGCGGCGTGGCGTCCACGGACCCGTAGTACGCCGCACCGCGCGACCCCCCGCGCAGCACTCCGGCGTCCACGCCTCGCCGCAGCTCGTGCATGATCTTGCCGGGCTCCTCCTCCGTCAGCGGATCGACCCGATCGCCCTGCAGGTCGGCAAGGGTCAACAGCGTGCCAAGTGCCAGCGAGCGGTCCAGCGGCAGCGCCATCCAGGAGGTGATCAGGGAGTCGCGCCCGAAAATCGTCATGAACCACGGCGCGCCGGCGGCCACCGAGGGCGGCCGGCGAGGGTGTCCCTCGTCGAAGATTCGCAGCGAGCCCAGATCGGCCCGGCTGCGATGAATCGTCCGTTCGAGTCCCGTGTGCTGGGTGATGATGACCGGGCTTTCGTTCTCCCACTCCTGCAGCCGCCGCGCCGGATCGGCGTGCTCGATCGGACGGTGCATCGGAAAACGCGGGGGCAGGACCTCACCGTCGAAGACCGGCTGTGCCAGCAGCGTCGTACTCCAGGTGCCGCGCTCCGGAACGGCCACCTGGAAGTAGAGCCCGTCCGGCCCGGCCGTCGCGCCATGAGCGCTGACGCGCACACCGCGCCGGTGGTCGCGCATCGTCATCGTGACCGTGATGCTGCTGTCGGCGATCTCGACCGTGCGTTCGCCACGCGGCTTGATACGCCCGGCCTTCACGTCGAAGAGGTCGGCGAGATCACCATCGGCCAGCAGCATGAGCGTCAGCCCGGCCGGCTCACGCGACAGGTTGTGCACGGTGAGGTCCTCGCGCATACCGACGCCGATATAGCGGGCCCGGGTGACGAGCAGGCTGCTTTCGGCCCGGCCCGGCCGCGGTGCGCCGCGGCCGACGAACGTCGCCGAGAACGGGTCGGCGGGCATCACCGCCAACGGTTCGAGCGGCGCGTCGTCGACACGCAGTTCCCACCGTGAGACCAGCCGGGTGTCGCGGTAGAAGACCCCGTCGGTGCCACCCCGCACCATGTCGCCGGACGACGTACAGACACAGAACGCCGCGCCTTCGACCAGCGTCACCGTGCTCGAGCCGAGCGCGGCCGGTATTTCCTGGGCTGCCCAATCAGTCATTTCGCCCCCCGGAAAGCGGTGCGCCCACACGCTCGCCTGGCACGTCCCGGGGTGATGACCCCGCATCCGGACCGGACCATGATCCACACGTAGGCGACCTGACCTCCAGAGTCGCACAGAACCGCGTTGCCGGCCGACCCGCCTCCCGAGACTGACGGGAGCGCCGGGATGCGCTTCAGTGCCGCGGTCGTGGGCCCCCGGCCGGGGCCGAAGTCGGTCCACGGCATCGGCGTACTTTCGTGACAGGGGGTATGGGGTGAGCAGGACCAGAGATCCGTCGGGGCTGGGGGCACATGTGTTCGAGACCGAGAACATTCGCGAGTGGCGCGGTCATGACGTGATCGACGTCGACGGGAACAAGATCGGCGAACTGGAGGCCGTCTACGTCGACACCGACACCGACCAGCCGTCCTTCGCCACCATCAGGATCGGCCTGCCGACCCGGCACAGGCTGGCGTTCGCGCCGTTGACCGGAGCGACGGTGGGGCCCGGTTACGTGCGGATCCAGCACGCCAAGAAGCAGGTGAAGGACGCTCCCACGATCGACACCGATGGAGAGCTGCCGGCCGGTGACGAAGAGGCGGTGTTCGCCCACTACGGCCTGCCGTACGAGGCCCCGGCGAACCGGCGCCGGCTGGCGCGGCGCTGAGCCGTCCCTCCCCCACAGCGCCGCCGACAAGGAGTATCCGTCATGGCATTGTTCTTGTTCCTCATCATCGTGGCGATCGCGCTGGGGATCACCGGAGTCGCGGTGAAGGGCCTCTTCTACCTGCTGATCATCGGCATAGTGATCTTCCTGGCCGACCTGGTCCTCGGCGGAGTCCGGATGGGCCGCCGGCGGGGTAGCCGCCCCGCCCGCTGACGGTTTCCGCCGGGCCGCGCTGGTCCGTACCCTCGGTAGCGGCGATGCCGGCGATGATCGCCGTCGTCGAACGTCGCAGGCGGCCGCCTTCCTGGCCTAGCGATTCACGGAACGTACGAACCGGCTCAGCCTTCGACGCCGGTGGCCGCGTGTGACTCGCCGACCGGTTTGGACTCGGGGGATCCCCGCTGGCGCAGGTAGATGCGCGCGTCGGTTTCCACTGCAACATGCCGCCGTACTTACCCTTTGGTTAGGAAAGTAACGTCGATCGGCCACTCACTCGGCCGTCCCCGGCGACGGGTCTGCGGGAAGCTGGTCGCCGCCCGCCGGCTTTGGCCTCCTTCCGCTCGGTCGTGAGACGCGGAGGAGAAACGGCGTTCAGTCCCGTCCGCGCCCGGTCACCGCGTCGCGGGCACGGTCGGCCGCCGCGACCGGTGGGCCGGCCGCCTTGAGGATGCCCGGTCTCGGCGGCGTGTGCGGGTGCGGCCGGGTGGGGGCGAGCTTCTTGCCCTGCTCCACCTTGGTGCCGAGCTCCTCCGCCTCCTCCGCGCTGAGCGTCTTCTCCAGCTCCGGCCAGACGATGTTCTCCTCGTACGCGATGTGCTCGCGGCCGTCGGTGATGAACGCACTGACGAGTTCTTCGAACTTCGGCTCGTCGGCCTTGACCCCGATGAGGTCGTTGAGCACGTACTTGGCCGCCTGCTCCTGCTCGATCGCATGGTCGGCGAGGCGGTCCCCGTCGGGCAGGCGGTCACGGACCGTCGGCCAGACGTACTCCTCCTCGACGGCCTCGTGCTTGGACTCCTCGATGATCAGATGCTCGACGAGCTTCTCGCGTACCGCGAGCAGGTCCGGGTTCGCACCGGACACCGCTGTCGGGCCGCTCTCGAGCTCGTCGAGTGCGCCTATGACCTCTACGTGGTCTTTGCGGAGTACGTCGAATACATTCGCCATGATCTCTCCCCCGTGTCCCTCTGAACGCGGGTCTACCGGCGGGCCTTGGCGGTCTCGCGCCGGTTCTCCCGCTTGATCGCTTCTACGAGCGCTTCGCCGTACTCCTGGACGGCCGCGTCGTGGGCCTTCGTCCAGGTCCGCTGAGCCTCCTCGGGAGACCACTCGAGCGTCGACGGCATCTCCTGCCTTCCGGGCATGGGCGCCTCCTCCTCGGGATCGCTTTCCCCTGCGTCATGGCCCTCTCTATCCGCCATATCCGCGCGATCCAGACTCAAACACGCCCGATGCCCGAGCCATCCCTCGCGTTGAGGCGTTCGCGCTGTGGTCCCACGGTGTACTTCGGGTCCTCGGCGGAGGCGACGCCTGCCTTGAAGATGCCGAAGCGCATGAAAGCCGAAGCGCTCACCAGAGCGCCACCCGACACCGCGCAGACCAGCCTGTTCCTCCGCCCGAGGACGGCCCCGGCGAGCCCGGCCACGGTCAGCGCCTCCGACGCGCGCACGAGCCACCCGGCCGTGCCGGTGCGGTACGGCTCCGCCACCATGCCGAGGCGGTGCTCCATCAGGCGGTAGGCCGCCAGCTCCACGATGCCGCCCATGAGGGCCATCCGTCGGGCCGGGGTGTTCTCCCAGACCGGTGCCGCCAGCAGGCCGAGACCGCCCGCCGCGCTCGCGCCGGACCCGGCGAACACATACGGCATCTCCCGGTGACCGCCGTGCCAGGCCGGTACGGCGGTGTCGCTGATCAGGGCGGCCGTGTAGGTGGTGATGGTGGGGCCGATCAGGCCCGCGCCCACGGTGGCCAGCGTGCCCAGCCGCGGCAGGCGGCCGGTGACGGCCGACACGGCCGCCAGCCCGGCGGCCGGGCCGTATCCCGAGAGCAGCCATGAGCCGACGCTCATCGGGGAGGTGGGCTTGAAGACCCGCAGCATGTTCACGAAGCGTTCCGGCCGGCCCAGGTCGTGGACGAGCAGGACGGCTGCCACCACCACGCCACCCGCCGCAGTGATCTTCCCGGCGCGCGCGAGCGTCGGGCGGTCCGTGAAATGCGCGCCGGCGGCCAGCACCGACGAGCTGCCGGCCAGCCCGCCCACGAACAGGTAACCGGCGATGTCCAAGGTCCGCCATACCGGGCGCTTGACGACAGGTCTCCCGTAGTAGGAGGTGAACTGCGCATCCGGCACCACGGGCTGCTCACCCCGGCCTCGTCGGCGTCGGCGGCCGGCCGCGACCCCCGTGAGGGCGTCGCGTGGACGCCCCATCAGCTGCTCCTCAGGCAGGCGATGACCCCCGCGCCGACGAGTCCGGCCGCGGCCAGCGCGGCATGGCGCCACATCGCCGGAAGGTCGCGGGTGGTCGCGACGGGGTCCGGTGGCAGCCCGTACACCTCCGGCTCGTCGAGCAGCAGGAAGAACGCTCCGGTGCCGCCGACGCCGTCGTTCGGGTCGTCGCCGTACAGGCGGGCGTCGGTCACGCCGGCGGCGTGCATGGTGTCGAGCCGCTCGCTCGCGCGTTCGCGGAGTTCGTCGAGCGGGCCGTACTGGATCGACTCGGTGGGGCACGCCTTGGCGCAGGCCGGCTGCAGGCCGTCACCGATCCGGTCGTAGCACATGGTGCACTTCCAGGCCCGGCCGTCCTCCTTGCGCTGGTCGATGACGCCGTACGGGCAGGCGGGGATGCAGTAGCCGCAGCCGTTGCAGACGTCCGCCTGGACGACGACCGTGTCGAACTCGGTGCGGAACAGCGCCCCGGTCGGGCAGACGTCGAGGCAGGCGGCGTGCGTGCAGTGCTTGCACACGTCACTGGCCATCAGCCAGCGCAGGTCGCCCGGTTCCCCCGGGGTCATGGGCGTCATGGGCGCCTCGGCGGGCGGCGTCGCCAGGTCCGGTACGGGCCCGGTGTGCCGTACGCCCGGTTCCTGGAAGGCGAGCGGTTTGCGCTGTTCGATGAACGCGACGTGCCGCCATGTGTTGGCATCGAGCTTCTCGGTGTTGTCGAGGGACATCCCGGTGAGATTGAGACCGTCCTCGGGGATGGCGTTCCACTCCTTGCAGGCCACCTCGCACGCCTTGCATCCGATGCAGACCGACGTGTCGGTGAAGAAGCCCATCCGGGGAGGCCCGGGAGACACCTGAGACATGGTCACATCTCCATTCCGGTCTCATCGGTGATGCCGGCCCGCCGCCGGTAGTCACGGACGAACTCCAGGAGCGCGGGTCCGCGCGGACGGCGACCCGGCCGGATGTCGCAGGCCATCGCCTTGCTCTCCTGGATGTGGGTGTTCGGATCGAGCACGACGGGCGCCAGCTCGTTGGCCGCGTCGCCGGTGGAGTAGCCGTTCGGCCCCCAGTGATAGGGCAGTCCGATCTGGTGCAGCGTGCGGCCCTGGACCGTGAGTGGCGTCATGCGCTCGGTCACCAGCACGCGTGCCTCGACCGCCGTGCGCGCGCTCACGATGGTGGCCCAGCCCAGGTGTTCCAGCCCGCGCTCGGCCGCGAGCTCCGGTGAGACCTCACAGAAGAACTCCGGCATCAGCTCTGCCAGGTACGGCACCCAGCGCGACATGCCGCCGGCGGTGTGGTGCTCGGTGAGCCGGTAGGTCGTGGTGACGTACGGGAAGACCGGCGATCCGGGCGGCTGGTACCGGTTGACCGGGTGCTTGACGACCTGGCGTATGGGGTTGCTCTGCTGGGAGTAGAGCGGGTTGGTGAACGGCGACTCGTGCGGCTCGTAGTGCGCCGGCAGCGGACCGTCGACGACGCCGGCCGGGGCGTACAGCCAGGCCTTGCCGTCCGCCTGCATGACGAAGGCGTCGGTGCCCCTCAGCGCGTCCGGGCCCCTCGCGCCTTCGGCCGGGCGGAAGTCCGGTGGCTTGTCCGGCTGGAAGTCCGGGACGTCGGGCCCGGACCACCGGCGGTGTTCCGGGTCCCACCAGAGCAGCGCCTTGCGCTCGCTCCACGGGCGGCCGTCGGGATCGGCGGAGGCGCGGTTGTACAGAATGCGGCGGTTGGCCGGCCAGGCCCAGCCCCATTCCTTGGCCACCCAGTCCTGCTCGGTGTGGGGCTTGCGCCGGTCGGCCTGGTTGACGCCGTCGGCGTACACGCCGCAGTAGATCCAGCACCCGCAGGTCGTCGAGCCGTCGCCCTTCAGCTCCGTGTAGGCCGAGAGCGGTGCGCCGCGGGCATCGTGGCCGTTGATCTCGACCAGCACCGCCTCGGCGTCCGGCTCCAGGATGTCGCCGTGGACCGGGTAGTCCCAGGTCAGATCGAGGATCGGGCGGTCCATGTCATCGGTGGAGCCGGCCAGTTTCTCCCGGATCCGGCGGCCCAGGTGGTAGGTGAACCACAGGTCGCTGCGCGCCTCACCCTGGGGCCGCACGGCCTCCCGATGCCACTGCAGCAGCCGCTGGGTGTTGGTGAAGCTGCCCGACTTCTCGGTGTGCGAGGCGGCCGGCAGGAAGAACACCTCGGTGCCGTTCTCCTCGGTGCGCAGCTCCCTCGTTTCGATCTCCGGGCCGTCCTTCCACCAGGTCGCGCTTTCGATCAGCGCGAAGTCACGGACCACCAGCCAGTCCAGCGCCGCCATGCCGAGCCGTTGCATCTTCGCGTTGGTCGAGCCGACGGCCGGGTTCTCCCCCATGAGGAAGTAGCCCTTGCACGTGCCCTCCATCTGGGCGAGGACGGTCTCGTTCGTGCTGTGGTCGCCCGTCAGCCGGGGAAGGTAGTCGAACGCGTAGTCGTTGTCCGCCGTCGCGGACTCACCCCACCAGGCTTTCAGCAGGCTGACCAGGTAGGACCGCATGTTCCCCCAGTACCCCTTGACCGTGCCCTCGGCCTCGATGAAGCTTTCCAGGGTCTGGTCCGCGTGGGCGTGCGGCATCGGGATGTAGCCGGGCAGCAGGTTGAACAGCGTGGGGATGTCCGTCGAGCCCTGGATGCTCGCGTGGCCGCGCAGGGCGAGGATGCCGCCTCCCGGGCGGCCGATGTTGCCGAGCAGCGACTGCAGGATGGACGCGGTGCGGATGTACTGCACGCCGACCGTGTGCTGGGTCCAGCCGACCGCGTACGCGAACGCCGTCGTGCGCTCCCGGCCGGAGTTAGCGGTGACCAGCTCGCACACCTGCCGGAAGGTGTCCGGGGGCACGCCGCAGACCTGTTCGACCATGTCCGGTGTGTAGCGGGCGAAGTGGCGCTTGAGGATCTGGTAGACACACCGCGGATGCCTCAGGGTCTCATCGGTGTGGATATCACCCGACACGCCCGCGCCGCCCGAGCCGTGCGCCTCCACACGCGCGGCCTCCCGGATCGTGGCGCCCGCCTGGGTGCGTTCCTCGAACTCCTCGTCGCCCTCCCCCGCGACGGACGGAACGTCCGCGCCCTCGTACTGCCAGGTCGCCGGGTCGTACGTGCGGTGCTCGGTGTCCAGCCCGGAGAAGACGCCGTCGAGGTCCTCGGTGTCGCGGAAGTCCTCTCTCACGATGGCCGCGGCGTTGGTGTACGCGAGCACGTACTCCCGGAAGTCCGCCTCGTTCTGCAGGACGTGATTGACCAGCCCGCCGAGGAACGCGATGTCGGACCCGGCACGGAGCGAGACGTGCACATCCGCCAGGGCGCTGGTCCGGGTGAACCGCGGGTCGACATGGATGAGCGTGGCGCCACGCGCCTTGGCCTCCATCACCCACTGGAACCCGACCGGATGGCACTCGGCCATGTTGGAGCCCTGGATGACGATGCAGTCGGCGTTCGCCAGGTCCTGCTGGAAGTTCGTGGCACCGCCACGCCCGAAACTGGCCCCCAGACCGGGGACGGTGGAGGAGTGTCAAATACGGGCCTGGTTCTCGATCTGGATCGCCCCGAGCGCGGTGAACAACTTCTTGATGAGGTAGTTCTCCTCGTTGTCCAGCGTCGCCCCGCCCAGGCTCGCGATGCCCATCGTGCGCCGGACCCGTACCCCGTTCTCCTCCCACTGCCAGCCCTGCCGCCGGGTCTCGATGACCCGGTCGGCGATCATGTCCATCGCCTCGTCCAGACCGAGCCTCTCCCACTCGGTGCCGTACGGCCTGCGGTACAGCACCTCGTACCAGCGGCCGGGTCCGGTGGTCAGCTGCAGGCTCGCCGAACCCTTCGGGCACAGCCGGCCCCGGGAGATCGGTGAGTCCGGATCCCCGTCGATGTGGATGACCCGCCCGTCCTTGACGAAGACGTCCTGTCCGCAGCCGACGGCACAGTAGGGACAGATCGATTTGACGACCTCGTCGGCGGTGCTGACACGGGCTCTCAGCTCAGCGGTGTGCCGGCTCTTGGCAGCCTCTCCACGCCCAGAGGGGTCTTCACCCCTGAGCTGGCGGAACACGGGCCACGCCTTCAGCCATCTTCGAACCGCCACCGGCCTCCCTCCGCCTGCCGACGCTTCCCTATCAGCGGCGTTACCCGGGCCGGTCCGGTCCATGCGGCCGGACCACAAGAGCGGCGCATGTTTTGCCTGGTCACGCCCTTTCGACCGCGAGACGTTTGACGCGGTGATAGACGCACTGCTGGACGGCAGCCGCCCACCCGGATAGAGGTGGCCCGGATGCTCGCCGAGCAGGCACCCGGTTGGTGGTCAGGGTCGACCGTGCACCGCGTACGCAACAGGGACGACGAGGGCGGCGCGTGACCGACTGGCGGAAATCGTCGCCGTCCAACCCATCGGGGAACTGTGTAGAGGTTGCCGTCATCCCGACCAGGGGCGCCGTGCCTCTGCGTGGTGCCATGACGCCCCCAGGGGGAAGGGACGAAACGTCTGGGGGAAGACGTCCGGGGAAGGAACCACGCAGAGGCACGGCGGCTAAGGGACGATGACCTCGGTAGCGGAGACGACGCGCACCGCCGTAACGGGCACGCCTCGCAGCCCGCAGCGGTCAAGGACGAATGCCCGCAGGTCCGCGCTCAAGATCTCCAAATGATTCCGGTGCTCGACCGGTCCGTTTTTTGTCGCTTTGCGCGGGCGCTTCCCGATCAGCCCAGAGAGCACCTCAACCGCTGGCGCCGTGGTCCGGACGCTGTCGCGAGCAGTAGGCATGATGCGTCCCCCGATGTCCTGGCAGTCATTGGACGCTTGTATCCGTCTTGTATCTATGTCCTTTGTACCTCGTCCAAGATGAGACAGCCGTGAGAAAGGATCCGGGGGCCTACAAGCAGGGGCGACACACGCCGGACGAGTGGATCCGTCGGGACGAATCCCCTGGTAGAGGTCGGTTAAGTCAATGCCTCGACCGTCGACTGGCCGGCCCTCACCCGGCCCACCTGGGAATGGTGACCGGCCCGCCGCTGCCGGACGGCGTGCTCTCCCTGCACGCGCTGCCCGCCGGCCACCACGACGGTCCCTGGGACCGCATCGTCACGCCGCCGGCCCTGAAGGAGCGACTGCTGTCGCGGGCGCTGCTCACCCTGCTGCACGGGCGGTGCGTGGCGACGCTCGCCGGTCTGCCGCACGGCCTGATCGTGTTGGCCGGGCCGCCGGGCGACCCGATAGATGCAGACCCATGGTCAACGGAAGGTGTGTTATGTAATGTGAATTACAAAATTTCACAGATCCACAAAGTTTCACAGATCCACAAAGTGTGGAGCGGACGCGGCCACGGAGGTCCTGGAATGTCGAGCCTCTACACGCACGCCGGCGGGAACGATGGGCTGCACCGGCTGGAAGAATTGTTCTACACGAAGGTCCTCGCCGACCCGGTTCTTCAGTCCTTGTTCCCCGAACGCCGGCCGCATCATGTCGAACATCTGACCTGGTTCACGGCAGAGTCCTTCGGCGGGCCTGACCGGTTCACCCAAGAGCTGGGCTTTGACCACATCATCCAGGTGCACCGCCACATGGAGATCACTGAGGAGCAGCGGAAGCGTTTCGTGGCGCTGTACATGGAGGCACTCGACGAAGCCGGCCTGCCCGACGACGAGCCCTTCCGCGAGGCGGTACGCTCGCACGTCGAGTTCGGCTCACAGGTCGCCCGGCAGAACTCCCACGCCAAGACCGAGGCCGACCTTCATCCCATACGCCAGGTCCCCCAATGGACCTGGCCCGAAGACGCCGACCGTTGACCTCGTACCTGAAGGTCCTTGGCGCCCGGTAGATCTTGTCGGTGCCCGGTGGCAGGCTCTGCGGCCGGGAGGACAGCATGGTGCGTACGTTCGTCAGCGGTCAGGTGCACGTCCACTACAGCCAGATCTACGTCGAGAGCGGCGATGACCACCCCGATCTGGAGGCGTGCTTCGCCGGGCAGTCGAACGGGCTCTGCGGGGCCGCGTCGCCCGGCACGCTGTTCCTCACCACCGGCCTGCACACCGGGAGCATCGGTTTCACGGCCGAGCTGCACGAGGGCCCGCCACCGCTCGACGACATCTGGGAGGAGGTCGTGGAGGCGTCCTTCACCCCCGAATCGGCACGGGTCGCGCTCGTGGAGTGGGGCGGTGGGGCGGCCTGGGACCTCGACCTCGCGCGGATCTCATACCGGGTGCGCTACTGCGCCATCGGGATGGACGCGGCGCATGCGGCGGACACCCGGCTGGAGGACGAACCGGAGCTCGACCGCTACCTCCTGCAGTTCTGGCCCGCCGCGCCGGAGCCGGATCGCGTCGTGCGGCGGACCGGCGAGAACGCGGCGTACTGGCATGGGGTCGTCCGGGACCTGCCGCCACCGCCGCCACCTCCCACACCCGAGGAGCCGGCCGAGGCCGAACGGCAGCGACGGCGGGAACAGGAGCGTCAGGAGGAGGACCGGCGGCGGGCCGCGGAGCTACGCGGCTGGGGCGGACGGCTGCCGGGCGAGCGGCTCCGCGGGGTGATCGGCAACGCCCGTGCGGCGGCGAGGATCCCGGTCCCCGGTTGGCGGTCGCGGTCAGCGCGCCCCGGTGCTCACGTCGGCGAGACGGGCGGCCAGTGCGGACTTGACGGCCGGCCATTCGGCGGCGACCACGGAGAACATGGCCGAGTCCCGCACCATCCCCTCTTCGCCGGGCGCCCATGAGGGTGACCAGCTGCGCAGCACGCCCTCGAAACGGGCGCCGAGACGCTCGATCGCCCGACACGACCGCTCGTTGCGGGCGTCGGTCTTGAGGTCGACGCGGACCACACCCAGCGTCTCGAACGCATACGTGAAGAGCAGGAGCTTGGCCTCGGCGTTGATCCCGGTGCCCTGCGCCGATGCGGCGAGCCAGGTCCAGCCGACCTCGACGGCGCGCAGCTCGTGCCGGCCCGGCCACGTTCGGGGATCCCAGAACGCGGTGCACCCCACCGCCCTCCCGTCCCGCGTCCGCACCTGCGCGAAGGGAGTCAGCCCGTCACGGGCGAGCTGGGCCGTCAGGTACGCCTCCACGTCGGCGGCACGAGGCACCAGGGTGAGACCGTACGAGGAACGGTCCTCCTCAGCGGACCGCGCGAGATCCTGCGCGTGACTCATCGACAGCGGCTCCAGCCGAACGAACGCTCCGCCGAGCACGGGAACACCGAGCCGCATGGGCCCTCCTCATCGTTCCTGGCGTTGGCACCTTGCCCTCGGGCAGGTTGCCGGACCGTCACTGGGCCAGGTCCCTCGGATCCTCTGGATGAACCTCGGTAGAGGGAGCGTGCCTCACGCATGAGGACCGCGTCAACGTCGTCCGTCGGCGTGATGGCCAGATCACAGCAGCCACCGGGCCGCCAGGTCAGGGTGCCGTCGGTGAGCTCCCCGGGCAGGTGCAGCGCCTCGCGGTAGTTGGCGAGCGAGATCGACTTGATCACGGCCTTCTACGGCGCCGTGTAGTAGACGAGCAGCGACGTGTAGGTCGGGACCTGGTGATCATCGGCAGCGAGCCGGCCATGCGGGGCCGCGTGATGGCGCTCTACAGCATCGTCTTCCTCGGCAGCACGCACCGATCGGCCGGCCGATCGTGGGCTGGGCCTGCCAGGAGGGGGGAGCGCGCAGCGGATTCGTCATCGCCGGGCTGTCGGCGGACCGGAGGCCGCCGTCGCCATGGTGGTCACATCTCGCGGGAGCGCAGCTTGGCGACGTGGTATCGCCACACCGACAGATCGTTGAAGGCCGAGCCGAGGTCGGGCAGCTCGGCGACATCCTCCTCCGGGAGGCGTTCGGGACGGACGCCCAGCCGGGCCAGCTCCAGCGTCACGGTGGCAAGGGCGTTCAGGTTGAGCGCCCGTACGACGGCCTCCTCGACGCTGGCGCCGGTCACCGTGATGCCGTGACCTCTCAGCACGCAGACCGGCCGGTCCCCCATCGCAGCGATCATCTCGTGCGCCAGCTCGGGGCGGCGGATGAGCACCGACCGCGGATAGACCGGCACCCCCTCCAGTGCCATCCGCATCGCCGGGATGTTGTACGAACCGAACACCGGCCGCAGCTCGAGCCCTGCCACGCCGCACAGGAGCACGTCGGGCGGGTGGGCGTGCACGACGGCGTTCACCTCCGGGCGGGCGCGCAGCAGCTCGCCGTGGATCGGCAGCTCGTTCGGCACCGTGTAACCCTCGCCGTCGCCGACGATCGTGCCGCCGAGGTCGGTCAGCCGTACGTCGTCGTCGGTGGTGAACATCAGGCCGTGTTCGTCGCGGCCCCGGCAGCGGATGAGCATCCGGTCGTCGCCGGCCCGCACGCTGACGTGCCCGAGCACGCCCTCGACGAGTCCTTCCATGGCGAGGATCCGGCAGGCCTGGGCCACCGTCGCGCGATTCATCGGGGGGCTCCGTTCGCTTCGGGCAGGACACTGACGTGGATCGCGGTCGGGACTCCCGCGTCCATGTAGGCGTCGGTCTGTACCTGGAACGTGTCGGGCTGGTCATCGATCAGATCGGGGAACGACAGCTCGGCGGCTGCAACCATAGGCCTCTCCTGAGTGCAACCCGGCGGGATCTCAGCAAGGTCTATTGGTATGACCATAAGTGCTTGCGGGAGACCGGTCAAGCCCGTGAAGATCCGCCGAAAGGGAGTCACCTGACGCCGCCGCGGGCGAAGCAGGACGGTGGGGTCTCCGAGGCGTCCCGATCGGTGGCCGACGTTGGATCGGGCCTGTTCAACCCGGTCAACGACCGGCGTATCTCCGAGCTGATCAAGGAGCACCGCCAAGTCGTGCACGCCATCCAGCGCCACGACGCCGCCAAGGCGGCCGAGATCATGCGTAAGCACCTCGGCCGTACCGCGAGGCGCGTCAAGAACGTGTAGCGCCGGACCCGCCGTCACGCCAGGCGTAGTCCTGCCGGACGTACATCGGCCGCAGGCCGGCGCGTCTCATGTTGTTCAGTGAGTGGCTGACGGTGCCAGGTTCCGGGCTTCCCGTCTCCGCGACCAGCCATCGGCAGCCCGCCTGCCGGGCCGCGGCGGCACGGGCGGCGATCAGCGCCGACTGCGCGCCCCGGCCTCGGTGGCCGGGCAGCGTGGCGCCGGAGTTCAGCGACGCCACCCTCCCGTTGATGAACAGATTGGCGCCCGCCACGATGCCGGCGCCGTCCCAGGCCGCGAACGGATGGAACCCGGGATGCCGGACGGTCGCGGCGATCATGTCGATCAGTCCGTCGAACGGCGCGCCGAAGAACGTCCGAATGATCACCGAGGCCCACTCCTCCGCGTCGTCCTCGGTGACCGGAGCGACGCGTAGCCGGCTGCCACCGGGCCGGATCTCCTCGACGCGGGCGGCGAGCTTCACCATCGAGCCGCTCGGCTGAAGATCGCGGCCGGTCCGGATCTCCTCCCAGTCCGGGGGGAGGGCGGACGGCGCGATCTGGATCACGGCCGTCCGGTCACCCTGGGTCCGGTAGAAGTCCAGGATCCGGTCGATGAGCTCACCGGTGACCGGCTCGTCGAAACCGAACCCGAGTGCCTTGCTCCAGTAGCCGGTCGGATCCTCGCGCATGGACAGGGCGACGCCGCCGCCGATGCGTACGGTGGTGAGGCCGAGCGCGGCGCCGGGCTCGGCCGGCATGCTCGACTCGTACTGGTACATGAACTCCGCCTCGACGCCTTCGGCGCGGGTGGCGGAGAATTCTTCCGAGGTGATCTGCATGCCCGCACGATGCGGGCACCCCCGCGTGAGTTCGATCGATCGAGCGGGTTTTTACGGAATCAGCTCGGTGGAAGACGGTGCGTCGTCGTCGTCCGGCCGGGAGCTCGGCGGCGCCGGCAGGTCGGCGAGTGCGCTGAGGATGGGAGCCGCCGTGAGGAGCACGCGAGTGTCGTCCGCGGGGATCGCCGACATGAGGGCGGCCAGGACCTTGGCCTCTCCGTGCGTGAAGGACCGCAGGATGCCCAGCCCGGCGGTGGTGGCGGCCACGCGGTTCGCGCGGCCGTCGGTCGGGTCGGGATCGCGGTCGACGAATCCGGCCGCCAACAGGCCGGCCACCGCGGTGGTGGCGGTCGGCTGGGAGCAGGGGATGCGCCGGGCGAGCTCGCCGACGCGCAGCGGGCCGTACTGGTTGAGCAGTGCGAGGACGATGAGCTGGGTCGGGTGCACCGCGCCGCTGTGGCCGGCCCGGCGAAGACGGCGCATGAGACGGTGCATCGCGATCACCACGTCCAGTGCCTCGTCGGCGCCCACCGCCCTCGCATTCATGCTCAGGATAGTTTCAGTGCTGGTTTGTACATGTCCAGCCACAGGGCCAGGTCAAGGGTGCGTTCGAGACCGCGCCGAGACGCCTGGGTGATCTGTGGCGTGTCGATCTCGACCGCCTTCGCGAGCCAATCCCTGCTGACGATCTCGAAGACCGGATGTGCCGCGTTGGACAGGTACTCACGCGCGTTGTCCTGCAGTTTCACCGCGTACTTCGGGTCCTGGGTGGACGGGTACGGGGACTTGACGCGGTCCACCACCGACTGCGGCAGCACGTCGTGGGTCGCCCCGCGCAGCAGCGACTTCTCGCGGCCGTCATAGGTCTTGAGCGACCAGGGCGCGTTGTACACGTATTCGACGAGGCGGTGGTCGCAGAATGGCACGCGTACCTCCAGACCGACCGCCATCGAGGCACGGTCCTTGCGGTCCAGCAGGATGCGCACGAAATGCGTCAGGTGCAGGTAGCACACCTTGCGCATGCGCCATTCGAAGTCGCTCTCACCGTCGAGGCGCTGGATGTTGGCGACCGATGTGTCGTAGGCGTTTTGAACGTACCGCCGCAGGTCCAGAGCCTTGGTCAGGCCGGGCGTGAGGATGTTGTCATCGTCGCCGAAGTGCTTGGCGAACCGCACCAGCCACGGGAACGTGTTCGCCCGCTGCGCCTCGGGATCGAAGAACTGCTGGTAGCCGCCGAAGACCTCGTCGGCCGACTCGCCCGACAGCGCCACCGTGGAGTGCTCGCGGACGGCCTTGAACAGCAGGTAGAGCGAGGCGTCCATGTCGCCGAGCCCCATCGGGATGTCACGGGCCCGGATGACCTTGGAGCGGACGTCCGGGTCGGCGAGCTCGTCGGAGTTGAGCACGATGTCCTGGTGCTGGGTATGTGACTTGGCCGCGACGTCGTGCACGAACGGTGTGTCCGGTGTGCCGCGCAGGTCGTCGGGGACGAAGTTCTCGGTCTGGCCGACGAAGTCCACGGCGAAGCTGCGTACCGTCTCATCGGTCTCGGCGAGCTGCTGGGCGGCGATGGCCGTCATGGCGGAGGAGTCCAGCCCGCCGGAGAGCAGGGTGCACCGTGGGACGTCGGAGACGAGCTGACGGCGCACGATGTCCTCGAGCAGCTCCCGGACGTGAGCGACCGAGGCGGCCTGGTCGTCGGTGTGCTCGCGGGTCTCCAGGGTCCAGTAGCGCGTGGTGCGCAGGCCGTTCGTGCCGACGGTGACGATGGTGCCGGGCTCGACCTCGCGCATGCCCTCCCACACAGCGTGACCTGGCGTCTTGACGAAGGCGAACAGCTCGCGGATCCCGTCCAGGGTCACGGCCGGCTCCGCGAGCGGGTTCGCCAGGATCGCCTTCGGTTCGGAGCCGAAGAGCACGCCGTCGGCGGTCTCGTAGTAGTAGAACGGCTTGATGCCCATCCGGTCGCGGACCATCACCAGCTTGTTCTCGCGGGAGTCCCAGATCGCGAAGGCGTACATGCCGTTGAGCCGCTCGGCGAACGCGTCGCCCCACTCGAGGTACGCGTGGAGTACGACCTCGGTGTCCGAATCGGTCTGGAACCGGTGTCCGCGACCCACGAGGTCCTTGCGCAGCTCGGTGAAGTTGTAGGTCTCGCCGGAGTACACCATCACGACCGGGCCGTTCGGCGTCTCAACGCTCATCGGCTGGCGGCCGCCGGGCAGGTCGATGATCGCCAGCCGGCGATGGCCGAGCGCCGCGTGTTCGGTCACCCAGGTGCCACGGTCGTCCGGGCCACGGCAGGCCATCGTCTCCGTCATCGCGTCCACGGTCGTGCGTTCCGCACGCAGGTCACGTCCGAACGCCACCCAACCGGTGATTCCACACATGTGCACCCTCCAGCGCGTGTCGTCGGCAGCCCCGTCACGTAGCCACGTGATCACGCCTCGTCTATTTGCATTCGGCGCCTATATAAATTCCATGTTACGTCATCCTCACCGGTATGCCAACGGAGCGTCGTCGGGTGATCACCGATCACAACGTCAGGCGGACGGCGAGAGGCCTCCCGCCCAGCTTGTGGGGGGAGGCCTCTGCCGCGGATGTCAGCGTGCCGTGTCGAGTTCCTCGCGCACCGACGGGGGCAGGTCGTATGTCGCCCCGTCCATGGCTTCGTCCAGTTGGGCGAGGGTGCTCACGCCGAGTACGGGAGTGACCGGCTGCTCGCCGCCCACCATCCAGGCGAGCACCAGCCGGCCCGCGTCCACGCCGAGCGCTTCACTCAGCGTGCGCAGTGTCTCCAGGCGCCGGGCGTTGTCGGCGCCGGCGTACTCAGGAGCGAACTCGCGATCGGCCCGCGTGTAGGCGCCGCCGAGCAGAGGCGAATAACCCTGGAGCAGGATCCCGCCCTCCTCACGGACATAGCCGGTCATCGGGGCGTCGATGGCGAGCTGCGGCGCGATGTCGGCGTCGGGGCCCGGCGTCAGATAGGTGTGCCGTAGCTGCACGACCTCGTACGGCGCCCACTCGTGCTTGACGGACAGGTCCCGTGCCGCCGCGAGCCGCGCCGAGGTGAGGTTGCTGGCCCCCACCACCCCCACCGAACCGGCCCTCACCAGCGCGTCGAACGCCTTCAGCGTCTCGCCCAGCTCGGTGTCGGCGTCGTCGATGTGGGAGAAGTACACATCGAAGCGATCCGTGCGCAACCGCTCGGCGCTGCGGGCGAACTGCTCACGGATCACCTCGGCCCGCAGGCCCTCCGCCGACTCCGGCCACGGAGCGCCCGGCGGCTCGGGCCGCGAGCCGACCTTCGTGGCCAGCAGCACGTCCTCGCGTACGCCGCGGTCCTCGATCCACCGCCCGACGACGCTTTCGGACTCCTCCCCCGTGCCGCCCTCGGCCCAGAAGGCGTAACAGTTGGCGGTGTCGATCAGCCGGCCGCCGCGCTCGAAGTAGCGGTCCAGCAGCAGGCGCGCCGTGTCCTCGGGGACCGTGGTGCCGAAGTACATCGTGCCCAGGCAGAGCCGAGTCGCTCCGAGCCTCCGGCGTACCGCCTCGGTGTAGGTGCCGCTCATGCCGTTCGCTCCCCCTCGAGGTCGTGGATCATGCTCCGGCCAGGCGCCGCCGCCACCTCGGCGAAGAGCGCAGCATAACGATCGAGACAGCCCTCCACCCCGAAAAGGTCGTGCGCACGCGCGGCGCCCTCGGCGCGGCGGCCCGGACTCCAGCCCGCGGCCTCCAGGAGAGCCTCCCGCAGCGCCGCGGGGTCGCCTACGGGGACGATGAGCCCATGCCCGGTCGCCCGTACGGGATAGCGCCCGCCGGGAAGGTCGGTGGTGACCGAGGGGATGCCGCACATCATCGCCTCGGCCTGGGCGATGCCGAACGACTCCGCCACCGACGGGAGGGCGAAGACGTCGATCGAGCGGTAGAAGTCGTTGATCTCCTGGCCGCCGAGCAGCCCCAGGATCCGGATCCGCGGATCGCGGCTCGCGGCGGCGCGGATCTCGTCGATGACACTGCCTCCCGCGACCGTCGTGTGGTCGCCCCCGATGAGGAGACGGGCGCTCGGATCATCGATGGCGGCGAAGGCGGCCAGCAGGTACGGCAGCCCCTTGTCGGGCACGATGCGGCCGAGAAACCCGATGTACAGGCCGTCCGAACCACGGTAGCGCGGGCTTCCTCCTCGCCGGTCGATGCACGGTGCCGAGATCGCCCGCCGGTCGGTCCGGCGAAGAACCCGCCACAGTTCGGAGTGCTCCGCCTGGTCCTCGCTGTTCACCACGACCGCGTCGCTCCAGCGCAGGGCCAGCGCGGCGGACCGGCGCGCCACCGCCATCGCCGCGCGGTTGATCAGGCCGGGCGGCAGCCAGAGATCGATGTGGTACGTCGACACGACCGGCACCGGTGAGCGGGCGGTGATCGCCGCCGCCTCCAGCATGGGGAGGTGCACGTGCAGGACGCGTGAGCGGCGGGCGATCTCGCGGACCTTGGCGGGGAAGGCCGGACTGACCAGACCACGTCCGATCGTGGAGACCACCGGCACACGGTGGATGTCGACTCCGTTCAGCCGCTCGGTGAGAGGCAGGGCGGGATCGTGCCGGCACGCCACGACCGCGACCCGCCGGCCGCGTTCGGCCAGCCCCTCGGCGACCGCCCGGGCCACCTCGGTGAGCCCGCTGACGTAGGGCGTGTAGTAGTTGACGGCCACACAGAGGTCGTACTCCGGTTCGGGGAGGTTACGGCTGCTCACGGGAGGTCTCCGATGGTGTGTCGTACGGCGAGGGGGCGGTACGTACGCCGCTTGGCCCAGGTGCCGTAGCCGAAGGCCAGGATGTCGGCCGATGCCAGCAGGAGCCGGCTCGCCAGGGCGACGACCGCCGCCTCGGTGGACGGCAGGCAGGAGGTCAGGGCCAGAGCCAGCACCGATTCGCGGACGCCGATGCCGTCGGGCACCACGACGACGAGGCTGCCCAACGCCGTGCTGAGCGCGAAACCGCCCAGGCAGGGGATCAGGGATGATCTCCAGTCGGCTCCGAGCGCGAGCGCGAGCACCCAGAGGTGCGCCCCGGAGATCAGCCAGGACGCCGTGTTGAACAGCACGGAGCGGCGCAAGGTGACGTGGGGAACCGTGGTCAGGCGGCGGCCGATGGCGGGAACCCGCCGGGCCAGGCCCATCGCCGCGGTGACGAGGACCGGGGTCACGGCCAGGACCGCGCCCGCGGCGACGGTAGCGAGCACCGCCATGAGTGGTCCCGCGGCGCCCAGCACCGCTGCCGGCAGACCGATCGCCGCGCCGGTCACGACGGAGACGGCGGCGTACACGCCGAACGCCGCGGCGATCTGCGCCATGGTGATCCCCGCCGCCTCGGCCAGCCGCGCCTGGAGCAGGATCGACCACATGACGCCGGGGACGTACTTGCCGAGCTGCCCCGCCGCGAACAGCTGGACGGCCTGCGCCCTGCTCAGCGGAACGGACACCTGCTGCAGGGGTTCGCGCCAGGCGAGCGCGGTCACCCACAGGCCGATCAGCACCGGGACCTCGGCGACCAGCAGCCACGGGCCGACGCGTCGTACGGCCGCCGTGACGTCGGTGGAGCCGTCCGTGAACGAGCGGACGAGGAAGGCGATGCTGCCCACGAGCACGACGGCGGTGACCGTACGGCGCAGCCAGCGCCGTCCGCCGCCCGGTGCCTCGGGACGCCGCTCGCCGGACGTCATGACCGCCCCTTCACGAGGCAGTCCATGAGCTGGACCCGGTGGTCGGAGGTCCCCTGCGGATCGAGCAGGCGATAGTGGCGGGCGCGCAGGCCGTTGCGGGTGAACATCCAGTCGAGTTTCCAGAGCCGGATCGGGTGGTGGGCGTTCCACGACAGGGGGTACACGTCGCCACCGGCCCGTGCGGCGTCCTCTCCCAGGCCGGCGGCCTCGCGCAGGTCGCCCATCGAGGCGGTGGTGTTGAGGTCGCCCGCGATCACGCCGGGCGAGTGATCCGCCTCGGCACTGCCGCGAAGCGCCCGGTAGGTGTGGCCGCGGTCGTGCGCGCGCTGCCTGAGGGTCGTGTAGAACCGCGAGGACAGCGGACTCGAGGTGGGGTCGAGCTGCGCCGGGACGTGCAGGTTGTAGGTGGAGAAGCGGACGCCGTGCGGCGTCCGCACGTCGACCCGCAGCAGGTCCTGGTCGCTCGTGCCGGGCACGCCCACGACGGGGAGCCGGGAGACCGTCACCAGCTGGCCTTTCACGATGATGTGGTAGCCGGGGAAGGCCTGGTCCAGAGCGGCGCGGTCATCGATCGGGACGATCCGGCCGCCGGTGAAGTTGAGGTACTCCGAGAGCAGGTAGACGTCGGCGTCGAGCCGCCGCAGGCGGGAGTAGAAGGCGCTCCGGTCCTCGCCCTGATCCCAGTACTCGGTGTTCCAGCCGACGACACGTACCTGCTCCCCCGCGTGCGGCGCCTGGTACCACAGCGCCTGCGGGAGCAGCCCCGACTGCGGACCGGCGAGGACCACGGCGACGATCGAGAGCGCGATCGACGCCCTGCTCCGCAGTCGCCGCGGGAGTGCGGCGACCAGCAGCAGAACCACGGATCCGGCCGGGTAGACGATCGGTGGAACCAGCGAGAACAGCAGCCACGGCCACCAGCGGCCGGACAGCAGGAGATTGAGCAGGACGAATAGCGTCCAGGCCGACGCCACCACGATGAGGCTCCGCCTCCACCGCGACGGCCGTGTCACCTCCGTCGCCGCTGGCGTCTCCGCCAGGATCGTGTCACTCATGCGGCATACCGCCTGGAAGCCCCGGCGTAGAGACGACGGAACTCCCTGGACACCAGCCACCGGCAGACGCCGATGCCGGCGGCGGCCGCGGTGGTCAGGGTCATCAGCGCGTGCAGGCCGTAGAAGACCGGAACAAACCCCGCCCCGGCCCGGCGGCGGGCGAAGCCGAACAGCCGCCGCTCGACGACGGTGAACAGCCCCAGCCCGGCGGCGCCCACCACGCCCAGCGCGATCGACCACCAGGCCAGCGGCAGGCAGACCACGGCGAGGGAGACGCCGGCGGCGGCCACCGGCCGGTAGGCGGTCTCGGCCAGCTTGGGCTTTCCCCGCCCGCGCTCGGCGAACAGTGAGACCAGCGGCACCGAACGGTGGAACTGCTTGCGCAGGAGTACCGACAGGCGATCGTCGTCGTCGTGCCGGCCGACGATGGCCGGGCTGAGCTCGAGCCGGGACACCGGCGCCATCCGGGCGCCGTACTCCACGTCCTCGGTGGCACGGAGCGTCTCGTCGAGCGGGCCGACCATCTCGAAGACCGTGCGGCGAAGGGCGCCGAGGGAGAAGAACGCGGCGTGTACGGGCCCGGCGCCGCGGACGCGCCAGAAGTGGCCGTGCAGCACCTTGTAGCGCTCGATCACGCCGTCGTCGAACAGCGGCTCGGAGTCGTACACGCCGCACACGAACCCCAGCCCGGGATCGGCCTCCAGCAGTCGCACCGCGCACTCGATCGCGTCGGGACGCAGTGCGATGTCGGAGTCGAGAAAGAAGATGACGTCTCCGGTGGTCTTCTCCACCCCCAGGTTCCTGGCGGCGGAGACACCACGGTTGGCGGTCCGCACGACGGTGCAGGGGAAGGACCGCGCGATGTTCACCGACGTGTCGGAGCTGCCGTCGTCGACCACCACGATCTCGGCGGGCCGGTGGCTCTGGTCCACCACGGCCTGAAGGCAGGCCCCCAGGGTCTTGGCGTAGTTGTAGTTCGGGATGACCACGGAGACCGTCGCGCTCGGCCGATCGCTCATCGCCGGCCTCACACGATCACGCCGACGACCAGGAGACCGAGCCACAGCGCCGCGTTCAGCAACATCGGACGATCCCGGGCGAGGTCACGGCTCGGCTCACCTCCGGTCTCGTGGATGACCACCAGCTGGAGATAACGGGCGCCCGCGAACACCGCGAAGGGGAGCGTCAACGTGGCGAGCATCGGGTGATCGAACGTCACGTCGTCCCTCAGGAAGAGGAAGTAGCTGACCAGGGTGATCGCCAGGGACACCATCATGAGGCTGTCCAGCAGGCCGACGGAATACTGCCGAAGCGACGGCCGGTGGTCCTCCGCCTGCGCGGACCGCAGGGACGTCGAGAGTTCGTGGCGGCGCTTGCCCAGGCTGAGCAGCAGGCACGAGAAGTACACGCAGATCATCAGATTGGAGTCCGGCGGAATGCCCGCCGCGACGGATCCGGCCGCCACTCTGAGCACGAAGCCGGCGGCGACGATACTGATGTCCACCAGCGGCTGGTGCTTGAGCCCCAGGCAGTAGGCCACGTTCAGGGCGAGATAGGCGCCGACCAGCAGCCGCGCGTCAAGAGGGACCAACACGAGGCCGGCGCCCAGGACCACGGCGCACATCCCGGCCAGCAGGATGGCTCCCACCGGGCCCACACCCCCGCTGGCCAGCGGACGGTGCTGTTTTTCCGGGTGCAGGAGATCGCGTTTACGGTCGAGCCAGTCGTTGAGGACGTAGACGACCGACGACGCGGCGGTGAAGGCCGCGAAGGTCGCTGCGATCGGAACCGGGCCGTGCACGAGATGTGCGGGTGCCATCGCGAGCGGCGCCGCGAGGACGAGGCCGTTCTTGACCCACTGGCGCGGGCGTAGCAGGCTCAGCATCGCCTTGGCGCGGCCGCGGCGCGGGCGGATGGGCGCCATCGACAGGGCCTCATTAATGTCGACGCGCGCATAGACTGAATTCTCCATGAGTTTCCCTAGCTCGGCGTTTCTCGAACGGCTCGCGCTACGTGAGTTTCAGCAGAAAGTCTTTGCCAGGCGCAGTGCGCCCTGTCGCCAGGCGTCCCGATGTGTCCGCCCGACGGTGCGGGTCTCGGTGCCCGTCCCCCGCCACCACGCATAGGTGCGCAGCAGGGTCTCCTCGTTGCTGTGAACGGGCGAGAACCCCAGCCGCTCGACCGCCTTGTCGATGGAGACGTAGGAGTCGCGGGTGAGCTTGTGAATCAGCCTCTTGTACACCGGGGACAGGCGCAGTGCGGCGAGAAGCCGCAGCGTGCCGACGGCAGGCGCCATCGGCAGGGCACGGACCCGGCCACCACGGCCGGCCGCGTCCAGGACCGCCTGGAACTCCTCCCCCAGGCTGCCGAAACGATCGGCCCCGATGTTGAAGGTGTCGTTGACGTCGGCATCGTCCCGCTCACAGGCCGCCCGTACGGCCGTGCACAGGTCATCGACATCGAGCATCTGCGCTCGATGCTCTCCGCCGCCGAGGAGCGGAAAGTCCCGGCCTTCGTCCGCCCATTCGAACAGCATGGCGAACAGGCCCAGCCGGTTTTCACCGAGGAAGGTCTTCGGCCGGAGAATGGGGGCGCACAGTCCTTCGCTCCTGGCCCGCTCGACCAGTTTCTCGGCCTCACGCTTGGCCTCGCTGTAGGGATCCACCGGCTCGCACGGGTGATCCTCCGGGGTCGGGCACAATCGCGGAAGGCCGTAGACCGCGGTTGATGAGACGTGCACCACGCGTCCGACGCCCGCGCGCCCGGCCGCGGCGAGCACCGATTCGGTGCCTTTCACGTCCACGGATCTGATTTCACTTGAGGAATGGCTGGGCAGCGCGGCCGCGGCGTGCACGAGCACATCGATCCCGCGCAATGAGGTGGTCAGCCGTTCGGTGTCACGGACATCGATCCGGCGAAACTCATGGGGCGATGGGGCCAGCGGGGGACGAACATCGATCCCCAGCCAGTCGACGCCTTTCCATTCGGCGGCGATAAGTGCCGTCCCCAACATCCCCGAGGCGCCGGTAACCGCCACTCGAAGCACTTGTGCCGTCCTTTCCACCGCGCTTCGCCGTAGAGCTCTTCGGTTTTCTCAAGGGTGATTCCCGGGTGCTCGTCCACGACTGTAAGGGGCACTGCGGGTAGGGTGTCAAGCCTTCTGGGGCTCCGGGCCGGTTGTTAAACTGTCATTTAACAAAAGGATCCGTGCATGCAAGAAACGCAATTTAAATTCGTGTTAACGATACGTTTCGCCAAGGACGCGCGGGATGTCGCGGTTAACACCGGACGAAACCGAGCTGGATTGTGTCACCCGGGTTACTACCGTGGAATGATGCCGACGAAAGAACGGCGAAAAGGACCGGCAGGCCGCTCAGGACGACCGGCGGACAGGAAACGACGAACGGAATGACGTTGACGCCTACCCGGGAGCGGGGGGGAACACGCGGCGCGGGCCGAGGGGTCCGCCGCGAGGGCGCCACTCGCGCGGGTAGCCCACGGAGACCTCCTCGAAACGCACTCCGTCCTGCCAGAGGGTTCGCGGGATGTGCAGGTGGCCGTACACCACCGCCGCGGAGCCGTACGTGCGGTGCCAGCCGGCCGTGCGCTCGGTGCCGCACCACTGGGCGAACTCCGGGTAGCGCAGCACCCGCGTGGGCTCCCGCGTCAGGGGAAAGTGATTGACCAGGACGGTGGGCAGGCCGGGATCCAGGCCGGCCAGCCGGCGCTCGGTCTCCTCGATCCGGGCCCGGCACCAGTCGTCACGGCTCGCGTACGGATCGGGGTGCAGCAGCATCTCGTCCGTGCACACCACCCCGGCGGCGTACGCCTTCTCGAGGGCCTCCTCCTTGGTCGAGGCGCCCTCGGGCCGGAACGTGTAGTCGTACAGCACGAACAGCGGCACGATCGTCGCCGGGCCGCCCTCCCCCTCCCAGACCGGGTACGGGTCCTCGGGGGTGACCACGCCGAGACCCCGGCAGAGCTCGACCAGATGCTCATAGCGCCGCACGCCGCGCAGCTGTACCGGGTCGTTCGGAGGCGTCCACAGCTCATGGTTGCCGGGCACCCAGACGACGGTGCCGAACCGCGCGCTCAGGACCTCCAGTGCCCACTCGATGTCGGCCATCCGCTCGGCGACGTCACCGGCGACCAGGAGCCAGTCGGCCGGGGACCCCGGGCGCAGCCCCTCGACGAAGGCGCGGTTCTCGGCGAACCCGACGTGCAGGTCGCTCAGGGCCCACAACCGCCCGGCGGCCGTCGCGCGGTCCCCGGGCGCACGGAAGATCTCAGGTCTCACCGGTGACTCCTGCGCTTTGTCGTCGGCTCCAGCGATCGGCGCTCTACCCGCTTACTGTGACAAGCCCCTGACCCGGGACGCCGCCTCCTGGCCGATCATGGCCGCCCGGGGACTCCGCCGCCGTCAGGCCTGGGCGCGGGGCTCGCGCTGGACGGCGATCATGGCGAGGTCGTCGTCCAGGCTGTCGGCCACGTGGGTGTGCAGGTCTTCGATGATCTTGCTCAGCATCAGGGCCGGCGCGTCGGTGGTCCACGCGGCCACGCGCTCGGCGAGTGGGTAGAAGGCGCCTTGCCCGTCGCGGGCCTCGGTGACGCCGTCGGTGTAGAAGAGCAGCACGTCGCCGTACCCGAACGGAAAGGTCGCCGGCCTGTCGGGGGTGTCGGCCAGTGCGCCGAGGCCCAGCGGCGGAATGGGCTGCGGGACGTACAGCGGGGTCACCGTGCCCTTCCGAAGCAGCAGTGGCGGTGGATGGCCGCAGCTGATCAGGCGCACCACCGGCTCGTCATCGGGGATGTCGGCCACCGCCGCCGTGACGAACCGCTCCCCCACATCGGCCTCCGCCGCGGAGAACTCCGCCAGGCCCCACTCGACGCTGCCCTCCAGATAGGCGACCAGCTCCGCCAGTGACGACTGACGGCGGGCCGCCGCACGGAAGGCCTCGAGCATGATCGCCGTCTCGCCGATCGAGGCGAGCCCCTTGCCTCGCACGTCACCGATGACCAGCCGGGTGGAGTCCGGGGTACGGGCGACGGCGTAGAGGTCGCCGCCGATGCGGCTGTCGGCCTCGGCCGTACGGTACTCCGAGGCGATGCACAGGGGGCCGGCGTGTTCGGGCAGCGGGCGCAGCACGACCCGCTGCGTCGCCTCGGAGACCGACCGTATCCGCAGAAGCTCCTGCTCGTGACGTTCGCGCAGGTGGCAGAAGAGCACCAGGAGCGCGGAGAGCGCCATGAGAGCGCCGATCTGCATGATGACGTTCTCGGTGCCGAGCGTCCCGCGTTCGACCGCGGCGATGAAGAGCGCCCCCACCGCCAGCACGGCCGTCATCGTGGTGATCCGTGGGCGCGAGAACGTCGCGGTCAGCGCGGGCGCGACGTACAGCATCGGAGCGAGATGGATGTCCGGCGGGATGAAAGGGTCGACCGTGGGGACGATCGTGATCAGCGTCAGTGGTACCGCGATCAACGCCTGTCGTGGCACCTTGGGGCCCCGCGGCGCCGCGAGACGGTATGACACACAACACTCCTTATTACCGTGGGAGGCTCGTGCTGGGCGCGCTCCTCGCGCCGATGTGCCTCCCGACCGTGACGCAGTTCGGATTTACGGCCCCCTCGACAGTAACCCAGATCGGCGCATCTGGGCTGGTCAGCCGCATACACGTTAGATGCTGGCGTTATCGGGGAGACAGCCGTTCATGTCCGGCCCAGTCCTGATCATGGGCGGGCGTCATCGGCGGGACGACTTCCAGGAGGCACGAATGACCGGATCACGATCGGATGATCAAGAGGATCTCGTGGAGTCACAGGGCGTGAACGCGGGCCCGCCTCCGGACGAGGATCCTCCTCCGGCATCGAAGGACGATCACCCGGAGACCGGCGGCTCACCGGACGAACGCGACATGGACGCCGGCCGTAACGACGAGATGGTCGGCCTGCCCGAGCAGAAGCCCGGCTACCCGGGACAGCAGCGCTCGGTCGACACGAGCTGACGGCCCCCGGTCAGCAGCAGGCGATGAACGCACGTGACAGGGGCGGCCCGCAACGGACCGCCCCTGTCACGGGGTCATGAGCCGTGAAGGGCTCGTGATCGGGGTGGCAGACGGTCCCGGCAGGGGGAAGCGCGCCCGTAAGCGGTCCGGGTCGGTGGCTGGCCAGGAGGCGCAGGGTTCGGTCAGCCACGCCCACTTTCGCCCGACGTCGCCCGACCGCGCGGTGGCCGGGGCGGCCGGGTCAACACGCCCATACCGGACATCCCTGCATTACCGGAGCTCACTCCCGACCAACGGCTCGGCCGGTCCGCCGACGTCATTCGGCGTGAACTTTGGGTTACACGCCGTGTCGCCCGTTCCCTCCGTGCCGCCCACCGCGAGAATTCCGCACATACCCCCTCACAAGGAGTGATTGATGCTCAGGCGCTCGCGGCTGTTCGGCCAGAAGATCCGTGTCACCTTCAGCCTTCCCATGGACGAGCCGCCCGGCGTCGTCAGCGTCGTCGGCGACTTCAACGAATGGGAACCGGGCCGGCACGAGCTCCTTCCCCGGCGCCGGGGCGACCGCAGCATCTCGGTCACCCTTCCGCCGGGGGTGCACCGGTTCCGCTACCTGGCCACCGGCGGCGTGTGGTTCGACGACGAAGGGGCGGACCACACCGACGACCGCGGCTGCGTGATCAAGGTCTGACCGGACCGACGCCATCGGCGCGGCGGCGGCCGGTGACCTTGGAGGCGGGCAGGCGGCCGGCCCTGGAGGTGCCGGTCATGGTGTCGCCATCGACGGTGACGGCGAAGGCGAGGTTGAGGCGGAGCGGCTTGGTGATCGACTGGTTCCAGGTGAGCCGATCACCGTCCAGCGCCACATCACGGAGCGGGACGTCCTCGCCGGCGCCCCCGGCGGTACCGGTCAGCGCGCCGTGCGCCGTGCGGAGGTCCACCACGGCCTTGATCTTGCCGATGGGAGTGGAGATGACCAGGTCCCAGCTGCCTTCGACGGACATGCGAATGCTCTCCTCTGAGATCACGGCGTGGATGGTGTCGGCCCGTGGTCCCGCCAGACGACGCCGCGGCGTTCGTAGGCGAACAGCCGCTCGACGGCGTGGGCGACCTTGGGGCCCACCTCGCGCTCCAGCAGGTAGAGGGCCAGGTCCAGGCCGGAGGTGACGCCGGCCGCCGTGACGAGGTCGCCGTCGTCGACGACGCGGGCGTGAACCGCACGTACGCCGGTCGCGTCCAGCAGGTCCATGCCCAGGTGATGGGTGCTCGCGTGGCGGCCCTCCAGCAGGCCGGCCATGGCGAGCACGAGGGAGCCGCCGCACACCGTGGCGACGGTCAGTCCCGGGCGTTCCATCGCGGCCTTGAGCAGCGCGGGCAGGCCGGTGTCGAGGGTACGGCCCAGGAGTACGGGGATGAGCTCGTCCTGTGCCCACACGCCGTCGTTCTCTTCGGGGACCTCGCCCTCCTTCCCGACCCGGCCGGACGCCCCGGGGACCAGGACGAGGTCGGCACGCACGGGGTCGAGCGTGCCGGTCGCCCGCAGGGCCAGGCCGCCGGTGCCGCTGGTCACCTCCCGCGGCCCCTCGGCGGTGACGAGCTCGACGGTCACCGCCCCGCCGGACGCGGTGCCGCCGGAGTAGAGGACCTCGTACGGGGCGATGACGTCGAGCGGGTCGAAGCCGTCGAACAACACGATCTGGATGTGCATGGGTTTTCCTGAACGCTGAGGCGCCGGTCGGAGCCGGGTCGCCACCGAACGTAATCGGCCCCCCGCTGACCTCCCATGGGCATTGACGCCATCTTCCAACGGGATCCCGTCAACCACGCCGGCGTCAGTCGCGCACGTGGCCAGATGCTGCCAGGTATCCGCACTTATGTGGTCCGGACATCGTCCGGCGGCGTCATTCGTACGAGACGCCGGAAGGAGACCGGAAATGGGGAAACGTCTTCTCGCGCGGGTGACCGTGGCGACAACTCTGCTAATGGCCGCAGGATTCGCGGTCACGGCGGGATCGGCCGAAGCGGCCGTCCCGGCACAACCGGGCAGTGACTTCAACGGGGACGGCTATCAGGACCTCGCCATCGGCGCGCAGGGCGGCACGGTCGACGGGCTCGGCGGTGCCGGCTACGTCACCGTGCTCTACGGCTCCAAGAAGGGGCTCGATCCGGCGAAGGGAGAAGTGGTGACCCAGGCCAGCGCCGGGGTGCCGGACGACCCCGAGGAGGGGGACGGCTTCGGCCACTCCGTCGCGGCGGGTGACCTCAACGGGGACGGTTTCGCGGACCTCGCCATCGGCGCGACCGGCGAGAGCATCGAGGGGAACTCCTCACCGGGCTCGGTCACGGTGCTCTTCGGCGGCACCGAGGGGCTCGGCCGTGGATACCTCATTACCGGTGAGCAGGAGAACGGGCAGGCCCTCGCCGCCGGGGACGTCAACGGCGACGGACAGCTGGAACTCCTGACCAGCGCCGACGTCGGATACGTCACCGGAACGGTGGACGTCTACCATTTCCCGCGCGGCGGATTCGATGATCCATCGGTCTCCGTCGGCGGCGAAGGCTGGGGCGGCGAGGACTGGATCAGCACCGGCGATGTCAACGGGGACGGCTACGCCGACGTGCTCGCGGCCTGGACCGCGGTCGGTGGCACTCCCTTCGTCACCTACCTCCCGGGCTCGCCGAACGGGATCAACAGCGACGCCATGACGACGGTCGACGGGGGCGTGCACCTCGCCGCCGGCGACATCGACCGCGACGGCCACGCCGACCTGGTGACCGGCCAGCCGCTCAGTCCGCCCGCCAGTGACGCGGTCGGCGGCCGCATCCAGGTGCGGTACGGCACGGCGAACGGGTTCGAGGGCAGCCGTACGCAGACGATCGACCAGTCCACGCGTGGCGTGCCGGGCTCGGCGGAGTACGGCGACGAGTTCGGCTCCGCGGTGGCGGTCGGCGACGTCACCGGCGACGGCTATCCCGACGTGGCCGTCGGCGTGCAGAGCAAGACAGTGGGCACGGCCGGCCGCGCCGGCGAGGTGGTCCTCCTGCGCGGGTCCGCCGGTGGCCTCACCGGCGGACATGCCCAGGCGTTCAGCCAGGACAGCCCCGGAGTCCCCGACACGGCCGAGCAAGGCGACCTGCTCGGCTGGATGGTCACACTGATCGACCACAACAAGGACGGGCGGGCCGACCTGACCGCGACGGCGATCGGTGAGGACAGGTCGTGGGATGGCGCGACGTACGGCGCCGGCATGGTCACCACGCTGCGAGGTGCCCGCTCCGGCCTCACCACCAAGAAGGCCCGCACCTTCGGCCCCGCCGCACTGGGCCAGGACCCCACGAACGCCTATTTCGGGTGGTCACTGACGCCGTGAGGAACCGGCGTACCGCGGCTCCGACGGGGGCCGCGGTACGCATCCGCGACAGTGCGGCCCGTCACCAGGGGGCGCTGCCGCTGGAGTCGTAGAACTCCACGGGACACGCCCCAGTCCCCCGCAGTCCTTCCGGCAAGTTCAGATCTCGACCTGCGATCCCATGACGACGGTGCGCGTTTCGGGCAGGAAGAAGCGTTCGGCCGGGCTGGCGGCGTTGTTGGCCAGGGCGAAGAACAACCGCTTGCGCCAGAGGCGCATGCCCGGGTCCGAGGTCAGGCGCAGCGTCACCTTCGACAGGAAGTAGGACGCCTCGTCCGGGTCGATGTCGAGTTCGGCTGCCCGTTGCGCGCCGCCGGCGGCAGCCTTCCGCAGGGCGGCGGGGATGTCCTGCTCGTCCTGGAAGCCGTACCGGAGCGTCACGTGGACGATGCCGTCGTCGCGGTAACCCAGGTCATCGACGCTGATCCGCTCCGTCTCGGGGACGTGCGGCACGTTCTCCGCGGTCGTTGAGACGATCACGACGTGCTCGTGCATGACGTGGTTGTGCTCGACGTTCGCGCGCAGGGCGAGCGGCGTGGTCTCCATCGTCGGGTGCGGGAAGACCGCGGTCCCCGGCACGCGGACGACGTTCGAGGCGCGCAGGTGTTCGATGAACTCCGGGAGCGGGCCTTCCTTCGCGGTGCGGCGCTCCGTGACGATCTCCCGGCCGCGCTCCCAGGTCTTCATGATGGTGAACACCGACACCGCGATCAGCAGCGGCAGCCAGCCTCCGTGCACGACCTTCGTGAGGTTCGCCGCGAAGTAGGTGACCTCCGCGCCGCCGATCACGATCGCCATCAGCGCGAGCTGCCACCACGCCCATCCCCACTGGGCCCGCGCCACGACCAGGAACAGGACGGTCGTGATGATCAGTGTGGCGGTGACGGCGACCCCGTATGCCGTGGCGAGGCGCTCGGAGGAGCGGAAACCGAACATCAGCACGAGCACACCGACGAACAGGATCCAGTTGACCGCCGGCACGTACACCTGCCCGACCTCCCGCGGCGACGTGTGGCGGATCCGAAGGTACGGCAGGAAGCCCAGGCGTACCGCCTGACGTGACACGGAGAAGGCCCCGGTGATGACCGCCTGGGAGGCGATCACCGTCGCGAGGGTCGCCAGCACCACCATCGGCAGCCGCGCCCAGCCCGGGAGCAGGAGGAAGAACGGGTTGGCGATGCTCGTGGGGTCACGCAGGATCAGCGCGCCCTGACCGAGGTAGTTGAGCGTCAGCGCCGGGAACACCACGCCGAACCAGGCGCGCCTGATGGGCCGGCGGCCGAAGTGCCCCATGTCCGCGTACAGCGCCTCCGCGCCGGTGATCGACAGGACCACGGCGCCCATGGCGATGAACGCGATGTACGGGTGGTCCAGCACGAAGGCTCCGGCGTACGTCGGCGACAGACCGGCCAGGATGCCCGGCCGCTTGATCACTTCACGCGCTCCCCCGACCGCCAGCGTCGCGAACCAGAGCACCATCACCGGCCCGAACAGGTTCCCGACCCGGTGCGTGCCCCAGCGCTGCGCCACGAACAGCAGGGTCAGGATCGTCGCCGATACCGGCACCACCACGTGGGACAGGCTCGGGGTGGCCACCTTCAGGCCCTCCACGGCGGACAGCACCGAGATCGCCGGCGTGATCACACTGTCGCCGTAGAACAGCGAGGCGCCGAAGACGCCCAGCGCCATCACCGCGGTCGCCCTGCCGCGTACGCCGCCGAGCACCCGCCGCACCAGGGCGGCCAGCGCCATCACGCCGCCCTCGCCGTCGTTGTCGGCGCGCAGGATGAACACCACGTACTTGATCGACACCACGAGGGTGACGGACCAGAACACCAGCGAGATCACGCCGTAGACGTCGCCGCTCGTCGGGCGGACCGCTCCGTTGTCGATCGAGAACACCGTCCGCAGGGCGTACAGCGGGCTGGTGCCGATGTCGCCGTAGACGATTCCCAGCGCG
>JAOPYG010000011.1 GCA_025964685.1 Actinoallomurus sp.
CCGGTGCCACCGCCCAGGCCGGTGCCACCGCCCAGGCCGGTGCCACCGCCGAGGCTGGTGCCACCGTCCGTCCCGCCGGTGCCACCGCCGAGACTGGTGCCGCCACCGTTGAGGCCGCCGTTGCCGACTCCGGACAGATCCGTGCCGCCCGTCCCGCCGGTTCCATGGCTCCCGAGACCGTTGTTGCCGCCGGGAATGTTCGCGGAACTCGGCACCTTCGGCATGTTGGGTACGCCGGCTGAGTCGGTGCCGCCGTGCGAATTCGTCCCCGGCGGCGAATAGGGATCGCCGTGATGTGACTTGTCCTGCGGAGGAGGCGGCGGCTTGGGAACCTCGGTACCGGGCGGGAACGAAAGGTTCAGCATGTACGGAAGACCGTCATAGGACGACGTGACGTCGCCGTTGTGCGCCACGAGTTTCTCCCGCGCGTACTTGTCACGGATCTCCTGCGTCGCCTGCATCGTCGCGCGACCCGCGTCTAGTTCATCCTGCTGGGTGTGCGCCGCGCTTTGCAGTGCGGGGTATTTGTCGCGATTGTCATTTTTCCAGTCCTCGTACTTCACGGCCGTCTGGTAGTCGAGGGTGTCCTCGTGCTCGCTGTCGGTGAAGTGCTTGGTGAACTCCGGCAGCGCGTGCTCGCCGTGGCCCTTCAGGGCGTACCCGGCCTGCGTGGCCGTGCTCATCAGGTCCTTGGCGGACTGGTAGAGCAGGGTGAGCTGGCGCTGCGCCTCCGGAGCGGCCGTGCCACCGCCGTGCCAACCCTCGTGCAGTTCTTTCCCGATCTCCACGAGCAGGTCGGTGAGGTCGAGGTTGCTCTTCGCGCTGAAGTTCAGCTTGGTGAGGGCATCGTGGAAGTCGAGGAAGTCCTGACCGACCTTGGAGACGTTCTTCGGGTTGGCGGTCTTGGCCCAGCCCTCGATCTGCTGCCAGTTGTGCATGTTCGGCTCGTCGACGGGAGCGTCCTCCGACTTCAGGTACGCCCAGTACGACTCGTATTTCGACTCGTGCCCACCGGTCTCGACCTGGGTGATGTCACTGACGTTGTAGCCGGGGAGTTTCGGCTTGTCGGTCATTCCCGGCTCACGCCCAATCCTTGTTCTGAGCGACACGCTGCTTGTTGTCGCCTTCGGTGTCGTAGTGCTTGGCCTTGGTCGCTTCGACCTTCGCGATCAGGTCGGACCAGGCGGTGAGGAAGGCCGTGAAGCCGTTCTGGACGTGGTCGCTGGCCTGCTTGCTGTCCGCGGCGAGACGCTTTCCGGTGGGGGGCCCGAACTCAGCGGGATTGATGTTCTTGGGCAGGTGCTCGGCCGCCTTGGCGAGCGCGGTGTGCGCGTCCCTCAGGTTGTTGAGGACGCTCTCGAGCTTCTTGTCGTCGTAGACGACCTCTTTGCCCCAGGCCTCATCCGTCTGGTGAGGGGCGGCCTTCATACCGGGCCACTCGTCGTTGCCCCATGGATACTTCGGGCCACCGTCGTCGATGCGTGACATTGCGCCTCACTTCCTGGCTCTGTCCCCGTACTTGGACGCGGGAGGAATGATCAGGGTTCAATGCGGATCTCACCGGCGGATCGTCACCACCTGCCCCTGTCCGCGTCCTCCGGCGGCAGGAACTCCGGCCGGCCTCCGCGCGTCGGCGGAGGATCGGCCGCCGTGGGGGAAGGGTCCTGCGGGCTCTCGTGTGCGGCCGGTGAATCGTGTGCGGACCGCAGGCGCCGCATCCTCCGCCGGCCGCGCAGTCCGAGGAAGACGGTGAGTACGGTCAGAGCGCCGACGAGGACGGCCGCGACGACGGGCGTGGTCCAGTCGGACCCGCCCTGTTTCCGATCCAGCGCCGGTGAGGTGGGTGCGGGTGTCGGCCGGCCACCGTGCACACCCTGCGACTCGTCGAAGCGCTCGAACACGGGGTTGGGCGCGTTCGCCGGCACCGGATACTCGTTCTTCATCATCGCGCGGAAGATGCGGATGACGCCGTAGCCGGTCGCGCTGTCCCGGCCGGGATCGCCGACGTCCTTGGCCGTCGCGGTGAGACGCTGGACCACCTCACGCGCCGACATCTGCGGATTCGCGGCGCGGACCAGCGCGACCCCTCCGGCGGTCAGCGCCGACGAGGAACTGCTGCCCCAGGAGTTGGGATAGTACGTGCCGCTCTGCCCGACCCAGCCGACGTGCGTGCCGGGGGCCGCGACCGTCACGTAACTCTGGCGCTGGGTGCCCTTCCAGGGCTGGGAGTACTTGTCGATGGCGCCCACCGCCAGCACGCCCGCGCAGGACGCGGGGTACTGCGGCAGGTTGGTGCTGTTTCCCTCATCACCGGCCGCCGCGACGATGACCACGTCGCGCTGGATCGCGTGCACGATGGCACTCTGGACCTGCGCCGGGCACAGGTTGGTCTCCTGGTCGGCGTCGACCCCGACCGAGATGTTCATGACCTTGGCGCCGTGGTCGGCCGCGTACCGGATGCCGTCGGAGACCACCTGCGGGGAGTTGATCACTCCCCCGGTGTGCGTCATCCGGACGGGCAGGATCTTCGCCTCCGGGGCCACCCCGGCGAAGCCGGTCTTCCCTCGCCCCTGGCCGGCGATCAGTACGGACATCGCGGTGCCGTGACCGTCGTTCTTCTTGTCGTAGTCGGTGCGGCCGTCCGTGCCCTTGCCCGTCACGTCACCGCCGGGCAGCACCGCCCCGGCGAGCTCGGGCAGGCGCGCGTTCACCCCCGAGTCGAGGACCCCCACGGTCACGCCGGCGCCCTGGGAGGTCTTCCAGATGTCACTGACGGCCCACGGGCCGAACCACCATTCGTCCGTCCGGGGCCGGGGTGCGGCGCCGGCGGGCGAAGCGGACAGCACGGCCAAGCCGAGCGCCGCCGTGGCGGCGACCACACATCTCATCAAACGCACGCCGACACCTTAATTGGCCGAATCCGGCTTGGCCGATCACGGGTGGAACCATGCGGCACGGGAACGCCCAGGCCGCCACAATGGCCTGGATCGGAGGTCGGCCTCGGCCGTGCGATAACCGAGGCCGTCACCGTTCGGTCAGCCTTCCCAGAGGGCGGCGTTCTGGCGCTCCGCCTCCGAGTAGTTACTGTGCACATCGCGAATGGTCAGGCCCAGCGCCTTGAGCGTGTTGGACATGTCGTCGGCCGCGGTGTTCCACTTGGACATCGTCTGGCCGTACTGGTTGTTCGCGTCGCCGATCCACTCGCCCAACAGCTTGATCAGGTCGCCGTTGAGGTCCTGCAGCTCGTCGGCCACAAGACGATAGATCAGCTCGAAGTCGCCCTGGGCCTGGGCCATGCCGTGAAAATTCGCCCTGGTGTAGTCGTCGCTTCCCGGGGTTGCCGCCATTTTCAGCCTCTCAGGTTATTCACGTAACGGAATGACGCCGATCAGAGTCGGTCGGTCACTGCGCGGTTCCGCTGTGGTTCACCGTGTTGTTGATGAGCTGGTGGACCCGGTTCACGGCTTCCTGCTGCTGCTGGACGGAGCTCTCGTAGTGCGCCTTGGTGGCGATGAGCTTCTCGTGCATGTCCGCGAGGGCGGTCAACTGGGCCTGGAAGTCACGGTTGAAGGCATCGAACACGCTCTGGAACGACCGCGAGGAGCTGCTGTCCCAGTTGGACTGGAGCTCGGCCGCGTGCCCACTCAGCCGGACCTTGAGCCCGTTGATGACGTCGTGAGCGTGGTCCAACCTGGCGGCTGCCTGCTGGGCCTTTCCGAGGTCGATAGCGGACCCGGTGGTGGGGTTTATGCCTGTGGTAGGCGTAGCCATGAGACACCTCCATGATGAGATCGGGCGGCGCGGCCCCCGACGCCCGTCACCGCCGTCTCCCCGAGATGCGGCTTCGAGCCCTCCGTGACCGCCAAAACGTCAGTCACGATACGAGACTTTTTGCCGCCTTGTCCAGTGGATAGGTAAAGTCAACCACTGACACCAACGCCACACAATTGTTATGTTCGCGTGCCGACCGCACCCGGCTCCCTACAACGGCCGCGATCAGCCGCCTGACCTGGGATAAGACAATGATTGCATGGCCTGCTTGGGGTCCAGCGTCGGCCCTTCCGGAATCAGATGGAGCAAATTTCCGGGAACCGGCGCGACCTTCTTAACGTCGAAGCCGAGTTTGCCCGCGATATCGGCGGACGGAACGGCGAAGCGAAGGCCCTGGTCCGTCAAGATCGAGTACGAACTGATCGACGTGAGCTGATTCGGAGCGGGCAACAGGCCGAGGAGCGCACCGTCTCCCGAGGGCAGCACCACCTGGTCCACCACGCTCTTCGCCGCGGCGGCGGCGCCCGACGCGGACGTGGACTCGGCAGGAGTCGGGACGGTGCCGCCCACCGCCACGCGCGCGTTCTGCGAGCCCGACTGCGCGTCGGCGTAGACCACGCACAGCGGCGTGCCGGCGTCGTACGGGCTGAGCTTGGGCATCACATCGGGCAGCCCGTCCGCGGTGACCTTCTGGGTGGACCGCTGCGCCGCGGCGGCCGTCGCCGGGTTGATGGAGATCGGCTGTACCTGGCGCCCGGGGTACGCCTGTCTGCTGCCCGGGTCGTTCTGCAGCAGGACGCCCTCGGTCTGCTTGATGGGCGCTAGGCCGTCCCGCAGCAGGACGTACCAGCGCTCTTCTCCGCCGATGGTCCGTGCGACATAGAACGTGCCGACGGCCGCCTTGCCGCCGTCCGGCCCGTTGACCTCGTCACCGCGGTTGGGGACCGGCGGCGGGCTGAAGTCGGGTCCGGGCGGCACGGCGTTCAGCCACGTCGCCGACACCTCGGTGGGATGGTCCGTGCCGCTGAGCGGCCGCACCTCCTCGGCGGGCAGCTTCATCCTCTGGTTGCGCCACACGACCCACGAGTCACCCGCGCCGTGCACCACCACGGCCTGCCGGTCGCTCAGCGGACGCCCTCCGACGCCGCTGCCGACGACGAGCGAGGCGTACGAGCGCGTGCCTCCGGTGCCGGTCTCCGCGCTGTGCACACAGACCGACCACGGGCCGATCACCTGGTGTTTCGCGTCGGGGAGTGAGTCGGGTGCCCCGAGAATGCCCACCGGCCGGCCCCGGGTGAACTTCGCGAGCGACGACGCCGAGACCAGCTTGCGGTTCACCGCTTCGGTGTTGAGGATCAACCGCGCGGACGCGTAATTGGCGACCGGATAGATCTTTTTGTCCTGCTGGCTGTAGACGTACTTGGTGCCGGTCTCCTTCTCGATGATGAGGGTGCCCGGCGCCTCGAGTCCGGTGGCGCCGCCCGGCGACAGCAGGCCCCACACGCCGAATCCCGCGACGACCAGCACGCCCACCATCAATCCGGCGAATGTCGAGACCACCAGCCGACGGGTGGGCGGCTCGGGCATATCCGGCTCACCGGCCAGCAGTGCCATGCCGACGCGTTGCATCATCAACCGGTGTGCCTGATACAGGTCACGACGGGTCTGCACCGGCACCTCCCGATATCGCAAACATTGCGGAACCCCCGGTCCCGCACCGTAATCTAATGGGCATCGCGGGAGTAATGGAACGCGGTGGAACAGTTCGTGGAGGACGGATGAGCGATCAGCCCAACCGCATCGCCGCTCTGCTCAATTCCGGACCGGACACCACCGGCGCTCCCGGCGCCACGACGACCGCGCCCGGCACGGTGTCGTACGACATCAAACCCGGCCAGGACGCGTCAACGGACCAGCTCGGGATCGACTCCACTCCCGATGCCCTCATCTCCGTCGACGGCCACCAGGTCGCCTCGGGCGACAACGGCCTGAGCCTCGACATCGCCCCGGACGGTTCCACACACGTCACCCACGGGCCGCAAGACGACACGACGGGCGCCGCCGGCGCACCGGTGACCGGGGACGCCACGCAGTCCGGCACGGCACAGGACGGCGCGCAGCCGCCCGACGGCGGCGGTTCACAGCCGGTCGGTACGACACAGGACCCCACGCAGCCCGACCCGCCGATCGAGCACCTGGACGGGATCGGCCCCCACGCCGCCCACGCCGACCTCGCGGTGTTCGGGCCGGGCGCCCACATGCCGGCGACGGTCACGCACCAAAATCCCGATGGCAGCCTCGACATCACCATCCCCGAGGGGCAGGACAACCCGCACGCCATCACCGTGCACGTCAAGCCGAACGACGATGGCAGCCTCGACATCACCGTGCCGAAGAGCGCCGCGAACCCGCACGAGATCAAGGTCCACGTCCAGCCGGACAAGCACATTGACCTGAACATCACCCAGGACAAGGACGGGCATCTGAAGATCGATGCCCATGAGCATCCTCCGGACCAGAAGGGCGACTGGCCGGGCCTGAAGCAGCCGGCTGGCCAGGCACAGCAGCCCGGCGGGAACCCGCAGGTGCCGGACGTCCCCAAGATGCCGGACACACCGAAGATGCCGGGCGGCGGCGCGCCGCCCGGAGGTGGCGGAGGCGGCCCCTCTGGGGGCGGCGGTCCGTCCGGCGGCAAGCCGGGCGGTGACAAGAACAAGACGCAACCTCCGCCGACCAACAACACCGGTTACGCCAGCATCCGGCAGGAGTCCATCCGCGACCTCGGCAAGGACATCGACGCCGGTCCGGTCCAGACGATGGACAAGGCTCACCAGGACGCCTCGAACATCAACGTCGGGTTCCCCGGCTTCGGCATAGCCGGCAAGGTCGTTGGACTGGACGGCGCTGCCTCGGAGGTGCGTGACGCGAGCGCCGCGACGTTCGGCGACGGCCACACCGCGCTGTCCAAGTGGACGCCGAAGCTGTCGGCGACCGCGACGACCTGGCAGGACGTCGAGGCCGACTCCACGAACACGGTCAACGAACTCCCGCAATAGCCGGAAGAGGGATCATGGCAATCGACGATCTGATCGACTCGGCACCGAGCACGCTGGGGTTTCTGCTGACCAGCGGCGCGTGCTTCCTGTGCCCTGCGGCGATCCCCCTGGCGGCCATGCAGGGGACCGTCATCTCCGATCCTGCGCAGGTGTGGCACGTCGGCGACCGGCACAACGCCCTGGCCGACCACGCTACGTCGACCAAGACCGACATCACCCAGGCGGTCGACAAGCACGCCGACGCCGACAAGTGGTCAGGCGAGGACAAGAACGCGTTCGTCGGCGCCCATGTGACGGCGTACCAGAAGGCACTCGACGACACAGCCAAGATGAACCACGGGATCGGCGACTCGATGGGCACCGCGGCGAAGATCTTGGTGGGCATTGGGGCGTTCTCGCTCACCATCGGCACCGTCATGGCGGCGTGTGCCGCCGCGGTGGCCGGCGTCTCCTGGATCCCGGGGGTCAATGTGGCCGCCGAGGGGGCCGCGACGGCGGCGGCCGAGACGTCGAGCGGAGTTTTCCGCAGCCTTCTCCTCAAGCTTGGCGCACTGCTCCTGCGGGCCGGAAAGCTGCTCCAGACGATCAAGGGTGTGCTGCCCGCCCTGAAGTTCAGCGCCGCCCTCGGCGTCGTCAGCGGCGCCAGCGAGTTCGCCGGGAAGTTCGGGCTCGAGGGCCACAAGACCTCGACGGCCTACTGGCCGGGAGTCGCCCCGGCGGGAGGAGTGCCCGGCGTCTGAGCGCGCGTACCGGTAGGGCTCCCGGGCGCCGGTGTCAGAGCCCGAGCTGTTTGGCGATCTTGTCGAGCTCGGACATCGCGTCGTCGAGCGTACGGTCGTACGCCGCCGCGGCCGCCTGGATCTTCTCCTGGACGGCCTCCTGGTTCTCGATGAACGTCATCGGGTTGGCGGCCTCGCCGTACGTCTCGGCCATGAGCTCGCTGAGCTGACGCTGCAGGTCCGCGTTGGCCTCACGGATGAGAGTCTTCAAGATCTCGGCGAACTCCGCCGCCGGCATGCGCATGGCGCGTGGATCGATCTCGATGTCGGTGACTCCACCGGCGACCGTGCAGGCCACTTTGACCCGCCGGTCCTTGCTCTCCGCACGGCCCGTGAGTTCGGCCGCACGCTCCTGCATTTCTTTGACTTTCGTCGAATGCTGCTCCGAGATCCGGATCAGCTTCTCGAGGTCAAGGTTCGCCAAATCCCCGAATTCACTCATTCACACTCCCTCCACCGGGGAAGTATGCAGCGAAACGCGAACCGGCACCAGCGGAGAGCGCGTCCGTGCCTCAGCCGCCCAGACCGCGCACCTTCGGATAGACCTGCAGAACGGCGAGGGCCAGCGGGACCAGGGCCACGATGGCCATCATGTCGATGATGTCCCCCGCCCGGCCCCAGAACGGAGTGGGCCGGTGTGCGGGGAGCCACATCGCCATCGTCAGCGTGATCGCGGCGACCGCCAGGACCGCCGGCAGCACCAGCGCGAGCGCCGCCAGGGGCGAGCCGCGGAGCGACAGCGCGATGTCCAGCAGCCCGAGCCCGCCCATGCCGACGACGAACATCCAGCTGCGCTGCGATCGGCCGCGGAAGATCCGGGCCCGCAGCAGGAGCGACAGCGAGAGCACGGCCGCCATGATCGGGCCGGACTTACCCGGAGAGAAGGCGAGGAACAGCAGTGCCACGGCCGCCACCAGCGCGATGCCGGCCACCAGGCCTGTCGCGAACCGGTCGGCGACACCGGCACGACGCAGGAGGTTCTTGCCGTCGATGACCGTGGACTCGCTGCGCAGGTCCTCGGCGCTGGCCGGAATCGGCGGCAGCGGCACCCGGGCGAGACGGAAGGACAGCGTGGGGATGAGGGCGCTGAGCCCGACCACGATCACGACCGCGCTCGCGGCCACCCCCGCCGGCACGGCGCTGGGGAACAGCAGCGTGACGGCGGTGGCGATCGTCCCCACGACACCGGCGAAGCCGACGCCGACGAACCACGGCAGCCCGTCGGCCACCCCGAAGCCCGCGATCACCGCGATCGCGGTCGTCGCGGCGAAGGCCGCCAGCAGGTGCGGAGCGCCCACGCCCAGCAGCGGCAGGTGAGCCCGCGCCGGCGCCAGGAGTCCGGCCAGGAACGCGTACGGCAGAGCGGCGTAGCCGAGGGCCGCACCGCCTGTCGAGTCACCGACCGCGCGCGACAGCGAGATGCCCAGGACCACCAAGGCGAGCGCGACGACGGCCGCTGCGACGGCCGCGGCGCGCCACTGCGGCCCCGCTGCCAGGATGGGGACGACGCCGAGGACGAGCGCGGCGGCCCCGGCGACCAGCCCGAAGCGGCGCGTCGTCTCAGGGCGCCAGCGGTCCGCGCGGTCCTTCTTGCCCGTCGCGACCACGTCGGCGACGTCGTCGTAGACCAGTTCGGGGATCAGCGTCATGCGCGGACGGAAGTACAGGACCTCACCGTCGCGGATGTCGAGTTGTGCGAGGCTCAGGCCGTTCTCGAGAGGGGGTCCGTCCAGCCGCTGCAAGACCCAACCCGAATGGGCCAGACCGGCGTCGGCCAGGTCACGGCCGGCGGCGCGGAGCAGCGTCGGCAGCATCTGGACCAGCGGTACCTCGGCCGGGAGCGACAGATCGATACGCCGCCCGGGCGCGACGATCGTGATCCGGCACAGGTCGGCTCCGGCTTTCGGGCTCACGGTCTCCCCTATCGGCGAAATTTGAACGGAACATCATGAACCGGCTTAATAGGATGTCGCTAACTCACGCTCAATGCCAGCGGCCTCTGGAGGTACTCCGTTGAGCACGGTGATCGTCACTAGGCAAGAACGCCGTCCTCCCCCGGAGATGCCCCGCGGCGAGGTCCTGCTTGAATCGCCACCGGAAATCCCGGAAACGGCATCCGCCGGGTTTCAGGCGATCCTGACATACGTGCCGATGCTCGCGGGCGGCGGCGCGATGGCCTTCATGATTGTCGCGCCCGGTTCGAACCCCACCACGTTCCTGACCACCGGCATGATGTCGCTGTCGATGATGGGGATGATGCTGGGCCAGCTCGGCCGCGGCACCGGTGACCGCAAACAACGCCTCAACGGCGCCCGCCGCGACTACTTCCGCTACCTGTCGCAGGTGCGCCAGAAGGTACGCCGCGCCACCGCGCAGCAGCGCGAGGCACTCGAGTGGAACAGCCCGGACCCTGCCTCCCTGTGGTCCCTCGTCATGAGCGCCCGCCTGTGGGAACGCCGGGCCAGCGACGCCGACTTCGGCAACATCCGCATCGGCAGCGGTCCACAGCGGCTGGCGGTCCAGCTGATCCCGCCGGAGACCAAACCGATCGAGGACCTGGAGCCGATGACCGCCGGCGCGCTCCGGCGGTTCGTACGCGCGCACTCCACGGTGCCGAACCTGCCGATCGCGGTCTCCCTCTCGTCGTTCGCGCGGATTCTCCCGGCCGGTGACCCCCGGGCCGTACGCGGCCTGGTGTACTCGCTGATCGCGCAGGCCGCGGCGTTCCACTCACCGGATGACCTGCGGATCTCGCTGTGTGCGTCACCCGACCGGATGCCGATGTGGGACTGGATGAAGTGGCTCCCGCACGCGGTGCATCCCGAGGACACCGACGCCGCCGGGCCGGTGCGGCTGATGGCCAAATCCATGTCGGAGCTGGAGGCGATGCTCGGACCGGAGCTCAAGGAGCGGCCGCGGTTCTCCCCCGGCCTGTCCGCCGACGACATGCCGTACCACATCGTCATCGTGGACGGCGGCGCGGTCAGTGTGGACAGCCAGCTCAGCGCGGACGGTATCGACGGCGTCACCGTCATCGACCTGACCGGGGTGGTCACCCCGACTCCGGAGTCGACCATGCTGCGGCTCAGCGTCCACCCCGAGGCGATGAGCATCATCCGCAAGGACCGCACCGGCAAGGAGGTCGCCCAGTCGCTCGGCAGACCCGACGTCATGGACTTCGTGTCCATGGACGGCCTGGTCCGGCAGTTGTCCCCGCTCCGCACGAGCGGTGCGAGCGAGCCCGAGCAGAGCGCGCTGAGCGCGAACCGTACGCTGACCTCCCTGCTCGGCATCAAGGACCCGGCCCACATCGACACGCGCGCCCTGTGGCGGCTGCGCCCGCCCCGCAGCCGCTTGCGGGTGCCGATCGGCGTCGCCGCCGACGGCCGGCCCGTGGAGATGGACATCAAGGAGTCGGCGCAGGGCGGCATGGGCCCCCACGGCCTGGTCATCGGCGCGACCGGGTCGGGCAAGTCCGAGCTTCTGCGCACCCTCGTCCTCGGGCTCGCGGTGACGCACTCCTCCGAGGTCCTCAACTTCGTACTCGTCGACTTCAAGGGTGGCGCGACCTTCCTCGGCCTGGATTCCCTGCAGCACGTCGCCGCGGTCATCACCAACCTGGAGGACGAGCTCCCGCTGGTCGACCGCATGTACGACGCCCTCCACGGTGAGATGGTGCGGCGCCAGGAGTTCCTGCGGGCGGCGGGCAACTACGCCTCTCTGCGCGACTACGAGGCGGCCCGTGAGCGCGGCGCCCAGATCCCGCCGATGCCGACGCTGTTCGTGGTGCTGGATGAGTTCTCCGAGCTCCTCTCGGCCAAGCCGGAGTTCGCTGAGCTCTTCGTCATGATCGGCCGGCTCGGCCGGTCCCTCGGGGTCCATCTGCTGCTCGCGTCGCAGCGCCTGGAGGAGGGCAAGCTGCGCGGCCTCGACACGCACCTGTCGTACCGCATCGGCCTGAGGACCTTCTCGGCCATGGAGAGCCGCGTCGTCCTCGGCGTGCCCGACGCGTACGAACTGCCGTCCCAGCCGGGCAACGGCTACCTGAAGTTCGACACCACCGGGATGACGAGGTTCAAGGCGGCGTACGTCTCCGGCACGTTCAAGCCGGAGGAGGAGGCGGAGAAGGACGGCGGCCCGCGCGTCGTGCCGCAGATCGTGCCCTTCATGCCCGACTACCTCGCTCCGCAGGTCATCGCGGATCCAGACCCGGAGCACACTCGCGACGCCAATGACTCCACCGCGGACGACAGCCTCTTCGACATCGTGGTCCGGCAGCTCGCCGGACAGGGGCCGCCGGCCCACGAGATCTGGCTCCCCCCGCTCGACGCGCCGTCGCCCCTCGACCAGCTGATCCCCGGGCTCACGGCCACGCCCAACCTGGGGTACACCTCGCCGGGCTGGGAGGGCCGTGGCCGGCTGTCCGCTCCGGTCGGCATCGTCGACCGTCCCTTCGACCAGCGTCGCGACCCGATGTGGGTGGACCTCGGCGGCGCCGCCGGCAACGTCGCGATCGTCGGCGGCCCGCAGAGCGGCAAGTCCACGATGCTGCGGAGCCTGATCACCTCGCTCGCCCTCCTGCACACACCGCAGGAGGTCCAGTTCTACTGCCTGGACTTCGGCGGCGGAACGCTCTCGTCGCTGGCGAAACTGCCGCACGTCGGCGGTGTCGCCTCCCGTCTCGACGGCGACCGGGTCCGGCGTACGGTCGCGGAGATGTCGGCCCTGCTGACCCAGCGCGAACGGGAGTTCACCGAGCGCGGGATCGACTCGATCGCGACGTACCGGCGGCTGCGCGCCGAGGGGAGCGTGCCCGGCGACGGGTTCGGCGACGTCTTCCTCGTCATCGACAACTGGCTGCTGCTGCGGCAGGACTTCGACACCGTTGAGGGCAGCATCACCGACCTCGCGTCGCGCGGGCTGGGCTTCGGCATCCACGTGATCGCCACGAGCAACAAGTGGTCGGAGTTCCGGATGAACATCCGGGACCTGTTCGGCACCCGCGTGGAGCTGCGGCTCGGTGACCCGTACGAGTCTGAGATCAACCGCAAGCTCGCCGCCAACGTGCCGCAGAACACGCCGGGACGCGGTCTGACCCGTGACGGGCTGCACTTCCTCGGGGCGCTGCCGCGCATCGACGGGCACCAGGCCTCGGAGGACCTCAGCGACGGGGTCCGCTCCCTCGTGGAGACCGTGTCGGCGGCGTGGAACGGCCCGACCGCGCCGAGCGTCCGGCTGCTGCCGGGCGTGCTCGCCCCCTCGGCGCTGCCGACGCCCGCGGTGTCCGGCCAGCGGATCCCGATCGGCATCGACGAGGACACTCTGTCGCCCGTCATGCTGGACTTCGCCCACGACGCCCACTTCGTCGTGATCGGTGACACCGAGTCGGGCAAGTCCAATCTCCTGCGGCTCATCGCGGAGGGCATCGTCGCCCGCAACACCCCGGACGAGGCGCGGCTCATCTTCATCGACTACCGCCGCTCACTCCTCGACACGGTCGACACCGAGCACCGGATCGGCTACGCGGCGGCGAGCACCTCCGCGGTCTCCCTGCTGCAGGACGTGCACGGCGCGCTCGTCAACCGGCTGCCGACGTCGGACCTGACCCCGGAGCAGTTGCGCAACCGGTCGTGGTGGCAGGGCTCGGACCTCTACCTGATCATCGACGACTACGACCTGGTGGCCACCTCGAACAACCCGCTGCTGCCGATCGTCGAGCTCCTGCCGCAGGCACGCGACATCGGCCTGCACGTGGTGCTGGCCCGCGCGATGGGCGGTGCCGGGCGTGCGATGTACGACCCGGTGATCCAGCGGATCAAGGACATGGCCAATCCCGCCCTGATTCTGTCCGGCACCAAGGAAGAGGGCGCCCTGTTCGGTGACGTACGCCCGAGGCCGCTGCCGCCGGGACGGGGATATTACTTCGAGCGGCGGACCGGGACCCGGCTCATCCAGAGCGCGTATCGCGGCGACGGGGAGGCCACCGGCTGACCCGTGCCGCCGGGCGCACGGGCTGAACCCGGCCCTCGGCGTCAGGTGTGGCGCCGGTATGGCGGAGCGCCTAGCGGCCGGGTCGCCAGCCCCGGCGGCGGCCCATCGGGATGAAGACCCCGCCGGCCACCGCGAGCGCGCTCGCGCCCAGGGCCACGCCGGTGACCAGCAGCGCCACGGAGCGGGTCTGCCGGTCCGGCGGCCGCCGGTACGCCACGCGGATGGACCGGGTGTCGCCCGGAGCGGCGACGCCGGAGTTCGAGCTCTCCCCGGGCAGCAGGGCGGTCACCGCCTGCATCGGATTGATCATGCCCGCGCCGGAGCCAGCACCGCTGGAGCCGTCGGCGGTCGCCTCGAGGCGGCTCTTGACCTGCTTGTAGGTCAGCCCTGGATGGTAGGCGCGCACCAGAACCGCGGTGCCGGACACGAACGCCGCGGCGAAGCTCGTGCCCTCCTCCGCCGGCGCGTACCCGCCCGGCCAGGTCGTGGCGACCTCCTTGCCGGGTGCGCTGACGCTGACCTTCGTCTGGGTGTTGGAGGAGTCCGCCACCGAACCGTTGGGGTCCAGCGAGCCGACACCGATGACGTCCGGGTACGCGGCCGGATACGCGGGGCCGACCGTGCCCTTGTCCTGGTCGGTGACGTTGCCGGCCGCGGCCACAACGACCACGTCGTGTGCCTGGGCGAACCGGACCGCGGACCGGAGCGCGAGCGTGTCCGGCGCGGTGACCGAGACGTTGATGACCTTCGCCTTCAGCGACACCGCCGTCCTGATGGCCTGGGGCAGCCGGGGGTCCGGTCCGTCGGTGTGGTCCTCGTTGGTGAACTTCACCGAGATCAGGTGCGCGCCCGGCGCGACGCCGACGAAGGGCATGTCCCGCGACCGCCGGTCCTGGGCGCCGATGATGCCCGCGACCCCGGTGCCGTGACCGATGCAGTCACGCATCATCGTGTGCGTCACGTCGACGGAGGTCACATGCCCGGCGAGCTGCGGCTGGGTCGTGTCGACGCCGCTGTCGACGACCGCCACCGAGACTCCGCTGCCCCGGGTGAGGGACCAGACCCGGGTGAAGTCGAGCCGCTTCTGTGCCCACGGCTCGGTCGTCAGTGCGGCCGCGGCCTGGGGCGGGTTACATGCGATCGTGGGCGTGGGTTTAGGTGGAGGCTTGGCCGCGGATCGGCTCGGCGACGCCGTGGACTTCGGAGTGCTCTTGGGAGTCGGCTTGGCGGCGGCGGACGGTGTGCCGACGAACGCGGCCAGGCCAAGCGCCCCCGCGGCGGCGAGCCCGCCCAGTTTCACGGCCCTCACGCGCATCCCCCTACCGTCGTGCCGGCCCGGCCGGCATCCCGAAAAAAGCGGCATGAAGCAAGATGCTGGCTCGCGGCTACTTTATGCTTGATCCGCCCCGGCGTCCGGATGGAATGTTACAAAGAGGAACCCGCTCGAGTGACCCAGCGTCTCTCCATAGTCCGACGTCGCGAGATGACTGGAGGTGTCGCATGAGTGTCGAGTCCGGCACATCGCTCGAAGAACCCGCCGGTGACTACTCGCGGGGGCACGTCCAGGACATCCGGTTCGACCCGCGCGTCTACCGCAGGCCCGACAGCGGTGAGCTTCCCCGCGCCGTCATGCAGCTGATCTCCGAGGCCACGGCCGCCGGTGGCTCTCGGCGAGGAGACGAAGTCCTGACGTGATGGAGCCGTGGAATGGATGAGGAGACGAACGCGTCGTTTCGCGAAATCGCGGGCGACTATCGCCGACGCCTGGATGAATTGCGGCAGATGCAGCACGATGTTCGTCAGGTGACGGCCACCGCGCGCACGCGCGACGGCCTCGTGTCGGTCGAAGTGGGTCCGCAGGGGCAGCTGCGCGATATCCGATTCGACCCGCGGGTGTACGAACGCATGAGCCCGCAACGGCTGGCTCGTACGATCAAGGAATTGACCGGCGAGGCGGCCAGTGAGGCGGCCGGACAAGCCAAACAGATCACCGCCGCGTTCCTGCCGGAGGACCTGGTCGCCCGGCTTCGCGACGGAGAAGAAGACCTGACCGCGTTTCTGCCGGATGCGCCCAGCATCCCCGATGACGTCCAGGAGTGACCCGGACACCGGATGGGAGTGATGGTGGCCGAGACGGGGTACACGGCGGTTCCGTCGACATGGGTGGGCTCCGGCCACGGCATGATCGACACGTCGGAGACGCTGGCTTCGGCGGTCGACACGCTGTGCCACGCGCTGGCGTCGGCCGGAGAGTGCTGGGGCGCCGACGACATCGGGCGGGCGTTCTTCAACGGGGAAGGTAAGACGCCCGGCTTCGGCACCTCGCGGGACACCGTACTGGCCGACCTGGCCGACATGGTCAACGTGGTGCGTGCCACCGGCGGCCTGCTGACCGTCGCGGGCCACACCTATTCGGTCGCCGAAGCGGCGAGCAACGTCGGGTCGGCGCTGCCGGAGCACGCCGACCAGAAGGCCGTCGCGGCCGTCGATCCCTACTACCTGCCCGAGGTCTCGCAGACGCTGGCGAAGTCCGACCCGCCGCCGTCGGAGTTCATGCAGATCCTCGGACTGCTGGAAATGCTGGTGGGGGGCTGCCAGTGGCCGGACGGCAGCATGTCGGGGCTGGCCTCCATGCGGGACGCCTTTCACGCCGCGGCCTCCTCCGTCAACTCCGTGGCCGAGGAGGTCGGCGGACATGCCCGTACCGTGACGACCGACAACGCGGGTGAGGCGACCGAGAACTTCGCCTCGTTCGCGGCGGCGTTGCAGGGCGGCGGCGACGCGGGCGGCCTGCGCTGGCTGGCGGAGGCATGCCAGGGGCTGGGCGACTCGACCGACTTTCTGCTGAAACAGAAGAACGCCGCCCGGATGCAGTTCACGCTCTCCCTCGCCTTCCTGGCCGCGACGTGGGTGATCGCACTCGCGGTGTCGTGGATCACCGCCGGAAGCTCGGTGGCGGGAGCCACCGCGACCACCGAGGCCGAAGGGTTCGTGCTCAGGACCTTCCTGCAAGGTGTGCGCAAGGCCGTGCTCACGGGCCTCTGGTTCGGCGGTGGCCTGGACGCCGTCGGTCAGTACGCCCGTATCCACGAGGGCGTGCAGAAGGACTTCAGCCTGACCGAACTCGCCAAGGCCTCCGGAGAGGGCGCGCTCGCCGGCGGTGTGATGGGAGCGGCCGGCGGTTGGGTCGCCCAGTCGGGCAACCGGTTCGCCACCGTGCTCTCCGGCTACATGAAGGCAGGCGGTCTCAAGGGCACCGTCCTCCATTACGGCTTCAGCGGCACCACCGCCACCGCGGGCAACGTCGCCGCGCAGGCCGCCTTCGACCACGGGCACGTCGACCTCGCCCAGGCCGCCCAGTTCGGCTTCGGCATGGTCGGAATGGAGGCGTTCAAGGATGCCGGCAGGCATGCCGGCAGCCACTTCGGTGGTGGCCAGGCTCCTCCCAGCGCCATCGCCGAAACCGGCGCTCCGCTTACGGACCCCGTGCACACCGACGTTCCGGTGTCCTCTCCGCACGACACGCCGACGAACGGCGGCCAGCCGGGCCCCGGCGGCCGGACCGTGTCCGCGGACTACTCGCCGAGCGGCGACCGGGGACCGGTCGACACACCTCCCGCCGGGCAGTCACACGACGTCTCGCCCGGTGGCCCGGTGCACGACACCCGGCTCGCGGGCACCGACGTCCAGGAGCAGCCCCCGGCCCACGACAGCGGCGGCGTCCACCCGGCCGGGCAGAACGTCGCGAACGCGCGAGGTTCGGCGCCGGTTCCGCGGGGTGAGGCCGAGGGGCCCGTCGTCATGGGGACGAGCTCCCACGGCGGGGAGCCCGTGCCCGGAGGCGCGTCCGGACGTGAGGGGGGACGGCCGAGCGTCGCCGACCTCCTGCAAGGCAAGACGGCGCCCTCCGCGAGGGCCGGCTCGACCGGACGCGGCCCCGTCGAAGGGCAGGTCCGTTCCGGGGACGTCGTACCTCCGGAGTCACGGACCGCTCCGCGCACCGCCGAGCCCGTCCACGACACTCCGGTCAGACGCGACGAGAGCACTCCTCCGGGCGCCGAGCGCAGGGCGGAGCCGCCAGGTCGCGGCACGCCGACGGGCGGCGAACAGAACGCCTCCGGTCACGGCACGCAGCCGTCCGGCCGACCCGCCGAGCCCGCGGCCCCGACCCGTACTGGAGAGCCGCGGCCCCCGGAGAACCTCCCGCCCGGAGGCAAGGCGCCCGAGTCACCCCAGAACGTCGCGTCCGGGGCGGCCGAGCCCACCGGCCATCAGGCCGCACCACGGCAGGGCACCGAGGGCGGCACCGCAGGGCGTGGTCCGGCCAACCACGAGGACCTCGCAGCCGCCGTCATCCCGGCCCAGGAGCACGGATCCGGTGTCTCCGGCCCGCCCCGCGCCGAACCCCCGGCCGGTCATTCGACGGCCTCGTCCGAGACGTCACCGGCCTCACGTAACGAGTCGTCGGCACCGCCGCATGAGCCCACGGCACCATCTCCGGAGGCCAACGGCGGCCATCGTCCTGCCCTGGGCCGGGACGCCGAGGGACGGCACATCCTGGACCGCACGCACCTCGACGGGGCGCTGCGCCACGCGGGGTACGCCGACCCCGTTCCGGCGCCCGAAGTCCATCCCCAAGCGCTCCGTGATCTTCGTCCGGCGGGTCAGAGCGGAACGCGGGGTGAGCCACGAGCGGCGGACCCGGTGCGGCTGGCGGCCGATCTGCGCGACGTACTGCGCGCGCCGACCGTCGAAGGTGGCGACCTGCTCGCCCGCCTGCACGAGTTGCGCCAGGACCCGGCCGCCGCGCATCGCCTGGGCGATGCCTATCGTCAGGCGACCGGTCGTGACCTGCGCTCCGACATCGAGCAGGCCCGCTCGGACGGCCGGCTGGACTTCGACCCCGAGCCTTACCTCCAGCACCTGCTGCCCGATCCGATGACGGCCCAGCGGCTGGCCCACGAAGGCGCGTACACCGATCCGGGGGATCCGCGGTTCACGCGGGACCTGCACGATGCCATCGAGGCCGGTGACGGTCCGCGGGTCGGAGAGCTCCTCAACCGCACCGGCCGATCGCCGGAGCACAACTGGCGGCTGCAGGACGCCTACCGCGCGCACCACGGTAAGGATCCGCTCGAGCACATCCAGGACCGGTTCGGCGAGTCCGGCGAGACGCACTACCTCTCCCACCTCATGGGCGACGGCCACCTGGAGACCCGGGTGCTCTCGGTCGCCGAGGCCAAGGACCTCTACGACCGGCTGTCCGTGCAGACGTTCCGCACCCAGGGCGGCTCGGAGGCCCGGATTCCCTTCGGTCACCCCGAGGACGGCTGCTACGACCGTGCTCACCGGATGGCGATGAAGCTGTCGGAGTGGGGTTACTCCTCCCGGAAGGTGTTCGCCATCCGCACCGACCCGTCCCTCCAGGTCCAGGCCGATACGGCGGCAGGCGCCTCCTGGGGCAGGCCGGGAGATGTCCGCTGGGGCTACCACGTCGCACCGGTGGTCGAGGTCAGGCACCCGAACGGTTACGTCCACGAGGTCGTCATGGATCCGTCGCTGCGGCGTGGCGCGCTCGGTGTCGACGAGTGGCTCGGGTTGATGGGGATGACACGGAACGACTACCTGCGATTCGACACGACCGGACGGCTCCCCGACCACGTCGGGCAGATCGTCGACGGCCTGCTGGGCCGCCAGGTGACCAGCAGCACCGGGCTGGTGTACACCACTCCGCGCGAGAACTACTGGCCGAACGCCCCGATGGACCTGACACTGCGCCACGCGGCCGGGGAGGCGCACTGGAACCAGGCGCGGATCGAGCAGTACGCACGCGTCTCCGAGGCCAGGGATCTCGGCAACCACATCGAGTACTCCGCGTACAGCAACGGCCCGCAGCGCCTCGACGCGGCGGCGAACCAGATCGCACATAAGATCATCGAGGATCCGGCGTACCGCATGCTGCTCGACGACGCACGCGCCGGCCGACAGTGGCCGCCCGACGTCGTGTCGACCGGTGATCCGGGCTCCATGGCGCTCCGGGTGGAGGTCGCCCAACGCGCGTACAACATGGTCCTCAGATCGATGCCCGGTCCTGGCGCCGGGCCGCCGCACGTCAATCCACAGGGGGATCACTGATGTCCGAGGAGCACGCGGCCGACACCCGGGCGGAGTGGCACGACGTCCTGCTCCGGCTCGCGGGCTGGCTGGCCGACGAGGACCTCGCCAAGGCGCGCGCGCTCCTCGCCGCGGGCCGGCCGGAAGACGTGGCCGAGGTGATCGCGCAGGCCATCAACACCGGACTGGTGCCCTACTCACCGGAGGACGCCGACCGGCTGCGCGTACTGCTGGCCGGTCACAAGGACGATCCGTCACTGGTCGACGCGGGTGTACGGCAGGAGATGGAGGATCCGCCGTACGACTTCGCCTCCGTACCTCCGTGGGGCATCGGTCCCGACGTCGTCGACGACGTCGACCACGCCGTGGCGGAGGCGGCGGCCGACGCCCAGGTGACCAAGTTGTGGCGGGCGTGGCGATACCCGCCGACCGGCCTGCAGTCGGTCCGCAGGGTCTACCTGGCCGAGACTCCGGTGGGCGCCGACCCCGCGGAGACGGCCGGCCGGCTGCAGGACGCGCTGGCGCGTGCCGGAGAGCCCACGCCCCAGGTCGAGGCGTACGTGGCCGGCACCCGCCTGCCCTACTACCAGCGATCGGCGCTGGCCCGCGCGGAAGCGCTCACGATCCAGCGGTGAGCCAGATGAACGACCACTACGATCACCCCGTGGCCGACCCCCAGCACACCGGCACCGAGCCCCGTCGGCGCAGGCCGCCGGTGCTGCTCGTCGTCGTGGGAGCGCTGGCGGTGGTCACCGCGGTGACGTGGGCGGCCGGCGGGTTGCGGGCCCGGCCCGGCGGGCCGATCAGGGCCAAGCCGGGGAGCGTCGTCGACCAGAAGCTGTTCGACGTCCAGGTCATGGACGCGCGCGCGGGGCGGATGAAGCTGGGCGAGTTCGACCCCCTGGCGAACCTCCTCGTCGTGCGGATGCGGGTGACCAATCGCGGTGACGAGTCGTACGGGGTCTCCTCCTTCATCGGCGGCGTCGCCGCCGAGCCCCACCCCGGCAGCTACCTGCAGGCCGACATCATGCGGTCGCAAGGTGACGTCCAAGGCGAGGTCACCACATCGATCGACCCTCGGCTGCCCGTGGTCCTGCAGGTCGTGTGGCCACTGGGCAACGCCACCGCGCCGTCCACGGTGACTCTGGCGCTGCGCAAGTGGGAGTACAGCCAGAGCTTCACCACCGACACCTTCTACTGGAGCGTGACCAAGCAGTCCCCGATCATGGCCGAGGTGTCCGTTCCGGTCCACGCGGGGGCGACGTCGTGAGCGTGCCGCGGAAGGTCGTCGCGGGTCTGCTGACCGCGGGGCTGCTGGCGCTCGCGATGTGGCTCTCCACCTTCAAACCGCACATGCGGGCCAAGGCGCAGGACCCCATCACGACCAGCGGCCGCATCGGCACGGTTGTGGACAATCGCGACTTCAGCGTGAAGGTCGACCGGGTCGACGTGGCGCGCTCGATCACGAAGTCGTCGTTCCCCACGCCGAAGGTCATGCGAAGCCTCGGCCTGTTCATGATCGTTCACCTGGACATCAAGAGCAACCAGAAGCCGTTCCAGGCCGGCCACGTGCGGCTCGTCACCCGCGGCGGCGTGACGTACGACGAGACCGGCCGAGCCGCGATCGCGGCGTTCGGCAACGATGACTACCAGCCGATGCTGTGGGCTCCCGCGACGTACATCTTCGAGATCGCGCCGGACCGGCTCGCCGGCGCGCGGCTGGTCCTCGGAGGATCCGCCCTGCTCGACCAGCTGAGCGCCGAAACCTCCGTCGATCTGGGCATCAACGGCGACAGAGCGGCGCAGCTGAGAGCCCATCCGGCCGCGACGTACACCCTGAAGACGCTATGACCTACGACCCGCTGGAATGGACGGTACGCGACCCGCTCGAGGACACCGTGCCGGATCCGGTCGAGCGCGGGCGCGGGCGCACGAGCCTCGCCCGGCGACGTGCGGTCGAGGTGGCCGCGCTGCTCCTGCTCGCCCCCGGGTTGCTCACCGCCCAGTGGTTCGACAACCGGCACCAGTCGCGGCCGTACCAGACCCGGGAGCAGGTCACCGTCGTACGCCGGGGTGGCACCGGCACGCTCGGCCACATTCAGCTGCGGCTGCTCGGCCGGGACACGACGGGGGCGCCGAAAACCGGCACCACGCCGACCGGCGCGGTGTCCCTCAAGCTCGTCGTGCAGGCACGGCCGCTCGATGCCAAGGCCGTGAAGGACATGGACACTCTCGGCTTCACGATGCGCGACCGCGCCGGACACGTCTGGTCGGCCTCCGGGGCGACGGACCGCGATCAGAAGCCGGCGGTCGGTGCCCCGTCACAGGTGACGATCACCGCGGCCGTGCCCGAGCACGTGGTCAGCTCGGTCGTCCTCGAGATACGACCTGGGACGCTGGCTCGGCACGGTCCGGCACCGACTCCGGTGCTGCGGTTCGCTCACTGACCCGCGCCACGACGAGATCGAACGCCGCGGCCATCAGGCACACGCGCAGCATCTGGTGGATGAGGTCCACGCCGAAGCCGGCGGTGTCGAGCCAGGTCATCCACCAGTCGATCGGGTGCGGGCCGATCACGTCGTAGACGCCGCGCTGGGTGAACAGCGCCAGGTAGTCCAGGCCCGTGAACAGGACGCAGAACACCGCGAACGGCAGCAGTCCGGCGCGGAAGACCATCCGGAACCCGTAGAACGTGGGCAGCCATTTGTCGCGCCACTCGCGGGTGATGACCTCCCATGGGGTGTGCGGCCGGTCCATCCCGCTGGCCGAACGCAGCCGCCGGCCGATCCTGCCTCCACCCAGGGCGGTCTCCTCGGCGGAGTCGACCCCGAGGACGACGCCCGCGATCACCAGCCAGACGAGGCCGCCGAGCACAGCCTCCTTGAATGAGGGCCACAGCGCGTCGAACCAGCCGAACGCCGGTCCGGTGAGATCGCCGAGCCAGCCCCAGACGACGCGGTTCGTCAGCCAGTCGGTGAAGGCGCCACGGGCCCGGTTGACGCTGAAGATGCCGAACAGCGTCCAGTTGACCTCGAACAGCGCGACGGTGACACCGCCGACGCGCGACCACTTCGGCTCCACGAAACGCTCGGCGATGAACTTCAGTACCAGGAAACCCGCGGTCAGCACGATCGCGACGTAGACGTGGCGGTTGAGCGCGATGAGCGATTTCATCGCCTCGAGCTGGCCGAAGATGCCCCCCTGGGCATTGCCCCGGCCGGCCGCCGCCTGTTCGAAGGCCTTGGCGTCGTCGGCGAACCAGTTCCAGGCGAGGTAGAAGATCGTGAAGGGCAGTACGGAACGGGCGAACGCGTCGAGGACGTTCTCCTCCTCGGCCGCCGCCCACGACGTCAGGGACTCGTCGAACTCCCGTTTGCGGACCGCGGGCAGGCCGTTCTTGACGCTGTGCAGCATCGCCACGGTCACGCCGAGGTTCACCAGGACGAGCAGGCTCAGCACGAGGATCGGCACGACCGCGTGGTGCAGCCCGAAGTGGTATCCCCCGAGGAACAGCAGGTAGCGCAGCACCTGGCCGACGGTGTACCAGAGGGCCAGCGGCACCGCGAAACGCGCGGCCAGCCGGAGGGTGGTCCACGGCAACGTCACGGGGGACAAACGCAGCACAGTACGCGATCGTAACGGCTCGCCGACGAGCCCGGGGGCCGACGAGGAGGCCCATCCGGCGCGAGCACACGCACCGTCCAGGCACAGCGGCCGGGTCCCGCGAGGCGTGGGCCAGGTGGGATCGCCACGCCGTAGAGTCGCGGTCATGTCTGACCTACCGGAGCTGTACATCGCCGTCGATGTGGAGGCCGACGGCCCCATTCCCGGGCCGTACAGCATGATCTCGCTGGGGATGGCGGTCACCGGACGCCCGGATCTCAGTTTCTACACCGAGCTGCGACCGATCTCCGATGAGTACGTGCCGCAGGCCCTCGCCGTCTCCGGCCTGGACCGCGATCGCCTGCTGCGCGAGGCACCGTCCCCCGAGGAGGCCATGGCCGCCGCCGCGCGCTGGGTCAACGGCCTGCGCCGGATCGGCCGCCCCGTCTTCCTCGCGGCTCCCGCCGTCTGGGACGGAATGTTCGTGCACTGGTACTTCATCCGGTTCACCGGCAAAAGCCCGTTCGGCTCCACCGGCTCGGGGATCGACCTGCGCAGCTACTGGATGGGCCGGACCGGCGGTGAGTGGGTGGAGTCACGCAAGGGCATCATCAAGCACAAGCTGGGTCTTGAGGACCTTCCTCACACCCATCACGCCGGTGAGGACGCGGCCGAACTCGCAAAGGTGTTTCAGGCCGTTCTGGACAGCGAGTCGGGCTGAGGGATCAGACGCGGTGCTCGAAGTTGGCCAGCACCACGGGCCGTCCGCCGGCCTCCTTGAAGACGGCGAGCAGGGCCCGGGCGAGCTCGACCTGGTGGTCCTCGTCCAGGGCGTCGCTCATCGGCGTCAGCTCGACCCGCCAGCGGTAGTGCAGGTAGCCGTCATCGTCGCCCCGCGCCAGCTCAGGGTCGGCGTCGTCGTTGTGCCAGATCTCCAGCCAGTTCCCCCGCACGTCGCAGGAGTGCGCCTTGAGGCGAGTGGCGTCGGGGAAACGGCCGAGAACGCTCTGGAGCAGCGTGGCCTCGCCGACCTCTCCGTCGACCATGACAACGAACTGCAACGTCCCTGACATAGGGGATTGTCTCCTCACTACAGCGGCAACCAGGGTCCATTGTCCAGCTTGGCGCCCTTACGAAGAACCGAGAACTGCACCTTGAACGGCGATTCGGAATCCATGAGAGTGCGTCGCATTCGCTGGAACTCCGGCCCGAGGTCGAAGCTCGAAAGCTGCCCGTTCCCGTTGATCCTCTTCAGCATCGAGGTGCGGAGTCGGGTGCCCGGGTGCGCACGGGACAGCGCCTTCTCCGCGAGGTCGAAAAAGGTCTTGTCATCCACGCGGAGGGCGACATCGATGTCCGATGCGGCGCGCGCGGTCCCGCGGATGCGACTGCCGTGCGCGGCCAGCTCGCCCTCGGGGAGACCGGACTGCCTGCGCAGCTGGCGAGCTCCCCGGGCGAAGCGCTTGAAACCGCGCTCGGTGAACCCCTGGGGGATTCTCCGGTCGAGATGGAGGTCACCGGCCACCCGGCGGGCGGATCCCCGCTCGACGTCCTTCACCAGCCATTTCAAGGCGGGCCGGAACAAGCCCGCCTCCACCCGTCCCGTGAACTTCGCCATCGAACACGCCCTCCGCAAAGCCGCCGACAGCACACGCTCCAAAGGAAACAATAGCGGGGCGTGCCATAAACGAACCTGCCGCCGCACTCAGCTGCGGCGGCAGGATCATTCTCGTGCGTGGGTCTAGATGGCGACCTGGAGGTTGGCGATCTCGCCGACCTGGGCCGTCACGGTGGAGTCAATGCTGACCCCACCCGGCGCGAGCACGCGCACCGTCCAGTCACCCGGTGCGGCGAAGAAGCGGAAGATGCCCTCGTCGCTGGTGACGACCTCGCCGGTGAACTCGCCGGTCGCGTCGAGCAGCCGTGCGTACGCGCCCGGGACGGCATCGTCCCCGCGTACGACGGTGCCCTGGATGACCGCCTCGTTGGCCAGGTCCACGGTGGCGGGCAGGCTCGCCGTCTGAGCCGGAGCCCCGCATCCGTCCGTCATTTCGCCTCCCCCAGCTCGATCGGCACGCCGACGAGCGATCCGTACTCGGTCCAGGATCCGTCGTAGTTCTTCACGTCCGGCAGGCCCAGCAGCTCGTGCAGGGCGAACCAGGTGTGCGACGAGCGCTCGCCGATGCGGCAGTAGGCGATCGTCGGCTTGGACAGGTCGACGCCCGCCTCTTGGTACAGATCCCGCAGCTCCTCGTCGGAGCGGAAGGTGCCGTCGTCGTTGGCCGCCTTGGACCACGGGATGCTGCGTGCCGTCGGGATGTGACCGCCGCGCTGCGCCTGCTCCTGCGGCAGGTGCGCCGGAGCGAGCAGCTTGCCGGTGAACTCATCCGGGGAACGCACGTCGACGAGGTTCTTGTCGCCGATGGCCTCGACGACCTCCTCGCGGAAGGCGCGGATCGAGGCGTCCTGCTCCGTGGCGGAGTAGGAGGTCTTCGGCCGCGACGGAACGTCCTCGACGAGGTCGCGGGAGTCCAGCTCCCACTTCTTACGGCCGCCGTCCAGGAGCTTGACGTTCTGGTGGCCGTAGAGACGGAAGTACCAGTACGCGTAGGCGGCGAACCAGTTGTTGTTACCGCCGTACAGGACGACGAGGTCGTCGTTGGCGATGCCCTTCTCCGAGAGAAGGGCCTCGAAACCGGTCTTGTCCACGAAGTCGCGGCGCACCGGGTCCTGCAGTTCGGTCTTCCAGTCGATGCGTACGGCGCCACGGATGTGGCCCTTCTCGTACGCGCTGGTGTCCTCGTCGACCTCGACGAGAACGATGCCGGGGTCGTTGAGGTGCGCCTGCACCCAGTCAGCGTCGACCAGGACGTCGGAGCGGCTCATGCTGTTGTCCTCCTAGTGGGAGCGGCAGTTCGGTCGTCTTGCACTCGCGGCATGGCCACACTCTGAGCGATCACGTCCTAGGACGTGGCCCGCCCAGGGGTGAGCCGGCGAATGAGCAGGTAGGCCTCGCAGCCCAGGCACAACCCGAAGGCGGCGTTGAGGAAGGCCGCGATCAGCGCGAACGCTGTCGCGGTCATACCCAGCGCCGGGATCCCCAGGGCGTAACCCAGCACTCCGACCAGCGCGAACGCCGCGCCCACCCCCTGCGCGAAGCGGGGCGGGGCCTCCGGCTCGAGCTCCTTGGGAGGGCCGAGCCGAGGGCGGACGAAAGCTTGGTAGATCAGGCCGTACGGTGCGCTCCGGAGACCGAACACGACTCCGATGACGAACACGACGGCCTGTGCCGTCAGCAGCGGCCAGCTACTGGTCACCAAAACGACGATCAGGACAAGTGACGTGAGAACCGCGCTGAAGCGCTGGCCTCTTGGGTCGACCTGCATCGGACGATGCTCCTGGTGACGGCGGCGAGTGAGACGGGCGTGAAAGGGCCAACCAACTCAGGCCGTACGACAGAGCGCGGTGGCGACGCGGCAGAAGTCGACCGCCCGTCGCTTGGTCAGCAGCTCTGTCCAGGATCGCACGACACGATAGTAAGCGGCGTCTCGCTCCGCGTAAAATGCCACCTCGGTAGAGAGTTTCGCGGACCCCCTCCGAACTGCGGATTCACGGGCCACAACTTCGCGCGACACCACCATGATCGGCCTCAGCCCACGGTCTCGCCGAGGGCGGCGACGATGTCCGCCTTGCGCGGCAGGCCCGACCCGCGACGAACGATGCCGCCGTCGGCGTCCAGCACGAGCACCGTCGGAGTCCGCAGGACGTTCAGACGGCGCACGAGGTCCAGGTGGGCCTCGGCGTCGATCTCCACGTGGGCGACACCGTCGACCATGCCGGCGACCTCGGTGAGGATCCGGCGCGTGGCGCGGCAGGGGGCGCAGAACGCCGTGGAGAACTGCACCAGCGTGGCCTTCTCGCCCAGCTCCGTGCCGAGCTCGGACTCGCCGAGACGCTCCACGTCACCGTCCTCCTGCTGCGAGCGCGCGCGCAGCAGGCCGTTGCGGCTGCGCCAGACCAAGCCGAGCGCCGTGCCGAGAACGAGCGCCGCCACCGCGACGTAGATACCGGTCATCGATGAGCACAAGGCGAGCACCGCCCGCTTCATTCCCGCATTTCACACTCGGACGCGGAGGAGACGCTGCCCGTCGACCGTGCGCACCTCGACCGCCGCGAGGTCCTGTGCGGGGATCATCGACGAGCCGTGGAAGCTGGCCGAACCGTAGTACTGCACCTGCCAGCCGCCCGCGATGTCCTTGCGCCCCTTCTTGTCGATCGCCACCAGATGACAGTGCTCGCCGAACGGAGCCCCGGCCAGGTCCACCACGAAGGCGGTGCCCCAGTCCTTGGGCTGCAGGGAGATCGCGGCCCGCACGCCGGTGACCGGATCGTTTCCATTGACCGTCCGGGTCGCCACCGCCGAGGCCGTCGGAGCGGACTGTGACGGGACCGGCCGGGCCGTCTCCCCGTCCGTGCCCGTCATGGCGCGTACGCCCACGCCGGTCACGACGATCAGCGCGGCCGCGGCCGCCAGCAGCCAGACTCGGTTCGAACGCCGCCGCCTCCGGCTCTCGTCGGCCGCCTTGGCCAGGACCGTGTCCAGCAGTTCCTCGGGCGGGGGGCCCAGCTGCGCGACCTGTTCCTCGGTGACCCGGCCGAGCATGGCCGGCAGCCCGGCGAGGGAGGCCAGCTCGTCGCGGCAACGCGTGCAGACGCTCAGATGGGCGTCCACCTCGGCGCGCTCCGCGGGCTCGATGGCGCCCAGGACGTACACACCGAGCGATATCCGTAGCCGAGAGCATTCGGTGCTGGAAGTCATGGCGCCAACCCCCGTTCCTCAAGTGCGAGTTTCAGCGCTCGCAGCGCATAGTAGGACCGCGATTTCACCGTGCCGGGTGGCACGCCGAGCGCCGCCGCGGCCTCGGCCACCGACCGGCCGTGGTAGTAGGTCTCGACCAGCACCGCCCTGTGGTCCGCGCTCAGGTCGGCGAGTGCTTCCGCGAACGTCCACGACTCGAGGGCGCGGCCGATCTCGTCGGTGGCCGGTACGGCCGCGAGTCCGGCCTCCCCGGCCTCAGGTGGCCTGGACTGCCGCGCCCGGTGGGCGTCGACGACCAGGTTTCGGGCGACCGTGAAGAGCCACGGCCTTATCGGGCGGCCGTCAAGAGCCTCCGGATGACGCCACGCACGCAGCAACGTCTCCTGGACCACGTCCTCCGCCTGATGCCGATCTCCCTCGGTCAGGCGCAGGACATACCCCAGGAGCGGTCCCCCGTGTTCGGCGTACAGAGCACGCAGGAGGCGCTCGTTCGCAGTTGGTCCCACAGTTCAAACACGTATCACTGCAGCGGTCGGTTCACCGTAAGAGCCCCGATTTCGGACCGATCCAAATTCGGGGGCCGCCGCGCAGCCCAGGCTTTCAGTGCTGGTTGAGGCTCTCGAGGTTGACGTGCTCGCCGACGGTCGTGACGCGCAGGCCGTCGGGCTGGACCTGGACGTCGCTGATGCGGGTGTTCAGCGGGAGTCCCTTCACCGGCATCGTGAAGGTGAAGGCCTGCTGGATCAGCGAGACAGGCAGCGTGGCGCCACCGGCGTTCACCGTCTGCGGCAGGACGCGGACGCTGCGCCCGGAAGGCCGTACGGTCACGGTCGCGGTCAGCGTGCGGGTGACGCCGAGGACGGTCACCGGGCCGCGGACCTGCAGCGCGCCGCCCTTGGCCGAGACCTTCATCCCCCGCGGCGATTCCTTGTCGACGTCGGCGTACGAGACGGTCGCCGTCGAGGTCGCCGTGTCGGCCACCATCTTGGATGAGTCACCGTGCACGGCGTCGGAGAGCGGCGCCTTTACGCCCTTGAGCGTGACCACCGTGTTGGTCAGGTGGACGCCGAGCTGGGTGACGTCACCGACCTTGACGTCGATCTCGCCGTACTTGCCGTTGAGCGCCTGGTTGAGGAACGGGAAGCCCTTGATCTTCACCGTGGGCTTGTGGTCCAGGCCGTACTGCGAGGCGACGTTCTTGGCGATCTCGTCCTGCGCCACGACCAGCCCGATCCGGTCGGCGGCGATGACCAGCCCGATCACCAAGACCAGGAAGATCACGAGTCCCTTGCGCATGCCACTCCCGTCGCCGATTCGCGATCACACTACCGGCGCCCGAGGTCTGGCCGAGTCACCTCCGATGATGACGTTTCCCCCGATGGGGATCGCTCCGCCGGATGACGCCGCGTCCGGCGGACGGCGATGATGAGCACCAGCACGGCGGCGATGGCCAGGACGGCGTTCACGACGTAGTCGGCGCCCTCCTTCGGGGCCGACTCGGGCGTGTGGTGAAAGCACCTCCGGCGTAGGCGAGCAACGCGCCTGCGGCGAGGGCGAGGCGATGCCGCACGCAGGCACTCGCCGATCAGAGGGGCGTGTCTAGCCGCCGGCGAACGGGGGGAGCACCTCGATCGTGCCGTCGTCCGGGAGATCGACGGACGCGTGGGCACGGGTGCCGACGGGGGCCTCGTCGATGAGGAAGGAGCTGCGTGCGATGACACGTTCGAACTCCTCGCCGCGGTCGGACCCCGCCGTCGCCAGCGCTTCTTCGAGCGTCGCGGCGTCATACGGCTCTTCGGCGACGCCGGCCGCCGCCCGTGCGGCGGCCCAATATCTGATCAGGCCCTTCGCCATGGTCCCCTCGCTCTCATGGTCTACACCACTGCGGTAGTGAGCTATCGCCCGTCATTGGCTATCCTCCCTTAGTAGGGATCCGGGCAGCGCTGCCCTCGGGTCCTCGACGTCTTTTTGGGGGCCGCCAAGCGAGGAGGCCGTAATTGAGCACTCTGCTTCTGCTGACGAATGTGCTCGAGCCGTCCGATGAGGTACTACCGGCGCTCGGGTTGCTACTGCATTCGGTACGCGTGGCCCCGGCCGAGGGGGTGGCGCTCATGGACGCGCCACCGTCCGACGTAGTGATCGTCGACGCTCGACGTGATCTCGCGCAGGCCAAGAGCCTGTGCCGGCTGCTGCGTACGACGGGCCTCGACGTGCCGTTGCTCGCCATCGTGACCGAAGGCGGCCTTGCCGCGCTGACGCCCGAGTGGGGGCTCGACGACGTGCTGCTCCAGACGGCGGGCCCGGCCGAGGTGGAGGCCCGGCTGCGGCTGGTGGTCGGGCGCACGTCGGCCGCCGAGCCGGACGACGTGCCGGGCGAGATCCGCAGCGGCGAGCTCACGATCGATGAGGCGACCTACAGCGCGCGGCTGCGCGGCCGCGTACTCGACCTCACGTTCAAGGAGTTCGAGCTGCTGAAGTACCTGGCCCAGCATCCGGGTCGGGTCTTCACCCGCGCCCAGCTGCTCCAGGAGGTCTGGGGCTATGACTACTTCGGCGGCACGCGCACCGTCGACGTCCATGTGCGACGGCTACGGGCCAAGCTCGGCACGGAGTACGAATCGCTCATTGGAACGGTCCGCAACGTCGGCTACCGGTTCGTGCCCGACCATCGCGCCGAGGCCGAGGAGGAGGCCCCGGCCCACCACTGAGGTCGACCGCTCACCGGTATCGAGCCGCGTCCGTGGACCCGGGATTCACCAGCCCTGGTTCGGCGGCTGCCACGGCTGACCGGGCGGCGGACCGTTGCCCGGCGGCGGACCCGGAGGCGGGTACGGCGGGGGGTACGGGCCGCTCTGCCCCGGCGGATAGGGCGGCCGCGGCGGGATGTACGGGTCAGGCGCCTTCGGACCGCTCATGCGGAACAGGAGCACGAGGCCGAATACGCCGAAGATGAGCAGGATGGGGAGTACGACCGTCAGCAGTGCCATGCCTACGACCTCATCTCGACGCGGAACGACTCACTGATGCCGGTAGGGCCCGTACGGGAAGCCCTGCCGCGGCGGGGGTTCCGGAGCGGGTTCGGCCGGCCGCCCATGGGTCTCGCGCGCATAGGAACCATACGCGGGCCGTGCGGGCGGCAGGGCCGCGGGAGGCCGGCGGGGCGCGGGCAGCAGGTCGCGCGACGGCGCCGGCCACGGCTCGGGCTCGGGCTCGGGCTCGCGGTACCCCCACGGGTTGCTCTCCTGTACGGGCTCCGGCGGAGCCGGGGTGTACGGCTCGGAATAGGCCCCCGCGTACGGCTCGAGGTAGGGCTCCACGTACTGCTCGAAGTAGGGCTCGGGGCGCGGGTCAGGGGCGGCCCACGGGCGGCCCATCAGCACCAGCACCACCACGAACAGCAGCACGCCGACCGGCACGGCGAGCAGAACCGCCATCAACGGCATCCCGGGATCGCCCACGACGACCGCCTTCCCGCGCAGACAGGGCCAGATGCTATGGCAAACCCCCATACCAGCGGGAGGCCCCCGAAGCAGCCCGAAATCACATCGTGACAGGCGACCTCGGCGCATCGGCCCGGCACGCGTCTCGATAGGCTCCCGGCCATGAGCCTGGCCGTGCGCGATGAACTGACGAACGACGAGGTCGCGGCGGTCCTGGAGGTCACCGAAGAGGCCGCCGGCGCCGACGGCGTACGCCCCGTGGGTGAGAGTGCCCTGCTGCGGCTGCGCGACGGCGGCGGAGCCGTACTCGCCTACGACGGGGACACGCTCGCGGGGGCGGCCGTCCTCGACGGAGACTCCGGCGAGCTCGTGGTCCGCCCGGCGCTGCGGAGGCGCGGCCACGGCCGTGCGCTCGCCACCGCGCTCGCCGGCCAGGTGGAGACGCTGAACGTCTGGGCCCATGGCGAGCTCCCGGGCGCTGTGGCGCTCGCGGACTCGCTCGGCTTCGAACGGTTCCGCGCGCTGTGGCAGATGCGGCGCCCGTACGGCACGCCGCTCCCCGAGGTCGCCGTGCCCGCCGGTGTGGCACTGCGGACGTTCGAGGTCGGCCGGGACGAGGACGCCTGGGTGCGCGTCAACGCACGCGCCTTCGCGCACCATCCGGAGCAGGGCCGATGGACGCGCGCCGATCTCGAACGCCGGGAGCGGGAGCCGTGGTTCTCCCCCGAGGGCTTCTTCCTCGCCGAACGCGACGCTGCGCTGGTCGGCTTCCACTGGACCAAGGTGCACGACGACGACGAGGACGGCCCGATCGGCGAGGTGTACGTCGTCGGCGTCGACCCGGACGCGCAGGGGCTCGGGCTGGGCCGGGTGCTGACGCTGGCCGGGCTGCGCCACCTCGACGGCCTCCGGCTGCCCGCGGTGATGCTGTACGTGGACGAGTCGAACACACCGGCCACCGCGCTCTACACAACGCTCGGCTTCGAGCATCGCTCGACCGACGCCATGTACCGCAACTCCCGGTAAACCTCGCAGCAACCCCACAGCCACCAGCATCGACGCGCCGCGCTGTCGGCCCGTTAACCGTACGGTCGCCTCGCGTAACACCTCCTTTTGCCAGACGTCAGATCTGAGTTCATTCGCCGTTCACCTAGATCAGAGTGAGTGGTCATCTCTCCTCCTTAGCGTCGGGCATCGATGGTGGGCTCAACCTGGAGAAACGCCAGGGAGCCGCCCAACTACCTTTTGAGGAGAAGCTTCGGTGAAGAACGGCACACGGCTGGCCGCCTTCGGCGGCGTGGCCCTTGTGGGTGCGCTCTCGCTGACCGCGTGCGGTACGGACAACAACGGCGCCGGCCCTGTCGCTGCCAGCGGCGACTGTGTGAAGACCACGGTCAACGCGGCCGGATCCAGCGCCCAGGCCAACGCGATGAGTGAGTGGATCAAGGGCTACCAGCAGAGCTGCGCTGGGTCCAACGTTAACTACAGCCCCAGCGGCTCGGGGGCCGGCGTCCAGGCGTTCACCGGTGGACAGGTGGCCTTCGCCGGCTCCGACTCGGCCCTCAAGCCCGAGGAGCACGGCCCGGCCGACGCGCGCTGCAAGTCCGGAAAGGCGCTCGACCTGCCGATGGTCGGCGGCCCGATCGCGATCGTCTACAACCTCAAGGGCGTGGACGGGCTTCAGCTCTCGCCCAAGACGATCGCGGGCATCTTCGCCAGCAAGATCAAGACCTGGAACGACCCGGCGATCGCCAAGGACAACTCCGGCGTCAAGCTGCCCTCGACCCCGATCAAGCCGCTGCACCGCTCGGACGACTCTGGTACGACGGACAACCTCACGAAGTTCCTGCTCGCCACGGCACCGGACGTCTGGACGTTCCCGGGCGGCAAGACCTGGCCGGCCCCGGCCGGCGGTCAGGGCCTCAAGGGCTCGGACGGCGTCTCCACCGGCGTGAAGCAGGGTGACGGCTCCATCGGCTACGCCGAGCTGTCCTACGCCACCAACGGCAAGCTGCAGACCGCCAAGGTGGCGAACGGCTCGGGCTCCTTCAGCGAGGTCAGCTCCGCCGCGGCCTCCAAGGCCATCGCCGGCGCGCAGGTCTCCGGACAGGGCAACGACCTCGCCCTGACGCTCGACTACAAGGCCAAGGACGGCTACCCAATCGTCCTGGTCACCTACGAGATCGCTTGCGAGAAGGGGCTCCCCAGCGAGCAGGCGAAGTTCGTGAAGTCCTTCCTGACCTACACCTCCGGCCAGCAGGGTCAGTCGATCCTGAGTGGCCTCGGGTACGCCCCGCTGCCGGACTCGATCCTGACCAAGGTCCAGGCGGCCGTAAAGGGCCTGTCCTGACCGAGACGCATGCTGAGCCGGCGCGGATCGACCGCGTCGGCTCGGTTGCGTACCACCGCAAGACGAGGAGTGCGAACGAGTGACCAGCGACACCCTTGAACAGGGCGCCACCGGCGCACTAGGTGGACGGGGACGCAGGCTCGGCACCGGCCGCATGGGCGATCGCCTGTTCGGCATCTCGACCCGCGGATCCGCCATCGTGCTGCTGCTCATCATCGCGGCGATCGCGGTGTTCCTCATCGCGAAGGCCGTCCCGGCCCTGAAAGCGGACAAGGCCAACTTCCTCACGTCGCAGGAGTGGAACCCGGACGCGGCCGAACCACGGTTCGGCATCCTGCAACTCGCGTTCGGCACCCTGATGTCGTCGCTGATGGCGCTGATCATCGCCACGCCGGTGGCGATCGGTATCGCGCTGTTCATCGCCTTCTACTCGCCGCGCCGGCTGGCCTCCGGGCTGGGCTACGTCGTGGACCTTCTCGCCGCCGTGCCGAGCGTGGTGTACGGCCTGTGGGGCCTGCAGTTCTTCGTGCCGAAGATGGCCAGCGTGGCGAACTTCCTGCACGACGACTTCGGCTGGATCCCGCTGTTCGGAGGCGACAGCGTCGGCGGACAGTCCCTCCTGACCGCCGCCGTCGTCTTGGCGATCATGATTCTGCCGATCATCTCCTCGATCTCGCGCGAGGTGTTCCTCCAGGTGCCGCAGGCCAACGTCGAGGCCGCTCTCGCCCTGGGCGCCACGCGCTGGGAGGTCATCCGGATGGCGGTGCTGCCGTTCGGCCGGTCCGGCATGGTCAGCGCCGCGATGCTCGGCCTGGGCCGCGCGCTCGGCGAGACCATCGCCGTCGCGATGGTGCTGTCCACCGCCGCCGGGATCTCGCTGCACATCCTCAGGCCGGGCGGCAACACCTTCGCCGCCAACATCGCCAACACGTTCGGCATGGCCGGGAACATGGGCCGGGGTGCGCTCATCGCCTCCGGCCTGGTGCTGTTCGTGATCACGCTGATCGTCAACATGCTGGCCCGCGCCATCGTCGCCCGGCGCAAGGAGTTCGTGTGAGCACCCTCAACCACCAGCCCGCGCTGAGTGGGGTATCCGCCGGCCGCAAGGTCAAGGACCGGGTCGTCCAGGTCCTGGTCTACGTCGCCTTCCTGCTCGCCCTCATCCCGCTGATCTCCGTGCTCTGGACGGTCATCTCGAAGGGCCTCAAGCGCTTCGACCCGGAGTTCTTCACGCACTCCATGAACGGCATCGGCGCCAACGACGCCGGCGGCGGCGCGTATCACGCGATCATCGGGACCGTCGAACAGGTCCTGCTGGCCAGTGTCATCGCGATCCCCATCGGGGTGCTGACCGCGGTCTACCTGGTGGAGTACGGCCGGGACAGCCGGCTGGCGAAGGTCGTCAGCTTCTTCGTCGACGTCATGACCGGTCTGCCCTCGATCGTGGCGGGCCTGTTCGTCCTGGCGTTCTGGCTGCTGCTGCTCGGCTTCAGCTTCTCCGGGTTCGCCGGGGCGATGGCACTGTCGATCCTGATGATGCCGACGGTCGTACGCGCCGCCGAAGAGATGCTCAAGCTGGTGCCGAACGACCTGCGTGAGGCGTCGTTCGCCCTGGGCGTGCCGCGGTGGCGGACGATCTGCTTCGTCGTGCTGCCGACCGCCTTCACCGGCATCATCACCGGCATCATGCTGGCCATCGCGCGTGTCATGGGCGAGACCGCTCCCCTCCTGCTCACGGTCTTCGTGACCTCGGCGATCAACAACAGCCCGTTCCAGGGTCCGCAGATGGCACTGCCGCTGTACATCTTCGACCAGGCCGGACGGCCCAACGACGCCGCGATCAACCGGGCCTGGGCGGCCGCGCTCACCCTCATCGTCCTGATCATGCTGCTCAACCTGGTGGCGCGCCTCATCGCCCGCCTGCGCAAGCCCGTTTCCCGATAGGAGTAGTGCCCCCATGGCCAAGCGGATCGAGATCTCCGGTCTGAACGCCTACTACGGCAAGACCCGGGCCATCGAGGACATCTCGATGACGGTCGAACCCCGCTCCGTGACCGCGTTCATCGGTCCTTCCGGGTGCGGCAAGTCCACGCTGCTGCGCACGCTGAACCGCATGCACGAGGTGATCCCCGGCGCGCGGGTCGAGGGCAAGGTACTGCTCGATGACCTCAACCTGTACGGCTCGGAAGTCGACCCGGTCGCGGTACGCCGCGCGATCGGCATGGTCTTCCAGCGTCCGAACCCGTTCCCCACTATGTCGATCTTCGACAACGTGGCCGCCGGCCTGAAGCTGAACGGCGTGCGCGGCCGTGGCCGGCTGGGCGAGATCGTGGAGAAGTCCCTGCGCGGCGCGAACCTGTGGAACGAGGTCAAGGACCGCCTGAACCGGCCCGGTGCCGGCCTGTCCGGCGGTCAGCAGCAGCGGCTGTGCATCGCTCGCGCGATCGCGGTCGAGCCGCAGGTGCTGCTGATGGACGAGCCGTGCTCGGCGCTGGACCCGATCTCCACCCTCGCGATCGAGGACCTGATCGCCTCGCTGAAGGACAAGTACACGATCGTGATCGTCACCCACAACATGCAGCAGGCCGCCCGGGTGAGCGACACGACCGGTTTCTTCAACCTGGCCGCTCAGGGGCAGCCGGGTCGTCTGGTCGAGATCGACGACACGAACAAGATCTTCACGAACCCGACCGAGAAGGCGACCGAGGACTACATCACGGGCCGCTTCGGGTGACCATCGTGACGGCGACGCCCGGACGGATCGAGGGTTCCCTCCGGGCGTCAGCGCACGTGTCAGTGGAACAGGTTGATGATCCAGTACGCGATGGCGGCCACGATGCCGGCCGCCGGGATGGTAAGGATCCACGCGGCCATGATGTTGCCCGCGACGCCCCACCGGACCGCCGAGCGTCGCTTGGTGGAGCCCACGCCCATGATGGCCGACGTGATGGTGTGCGTGGTGGACACCGGTGCCTGCCAGATGAACGCCGTGGCGTACAGGATGCTCGCCGCGGTGGCCTCGGCGGCGAAACCCTTCGGCGGATCGAGCTCGATGACCTTCCGGCCGAGGGTCCGCATGATCCGCCAGCCGCCCGCGTACGTGCCGAAGGACAGCACGGCGGCACAGGCCAGGATGACCCAGACCGGCACGTGGGAGTCCGACGAGTCCTGGTAGCCGGTGGTGACGAGGGCCAGCACGATGATGCCCATGGTCTTCTGCGCGTCCTGGAGGCCGTGCCCGAGGGCCATCGCGGCCGCCGACAGCGACTGGGCGATGCGGAAGCGCCGGCCGACGCGGCCCGGGTGAGAGTGCCGGAAGATCCACAGGATGGCGACCATCACGAAGTAGCCCAGGATGAGGCCGATCACCGGCGACAGCACCATCCAGAGAACGACCTTCTTGAACACCGTGGCCCACAGCACGCTGCCGGAGGCGGCCAGAGCCGCCCCGATCAGTCCGCCGACCAGCCCGTGCGTGGACGACGAGGGCAGCCCGTAGTACCAGGTGATGAGGTTCCACACGATCGCGCCGATGAGTGCGGCAGCGACGATGGTGAGGCCGTGCAGGTCCTTCGGGGGATCGATGATGCCGCTGCCCACGGTCTTGGCGACGCCGGTGCCCAGGAAGGCTCCCACGAGGTTCATGACGGCGGCCAGGGCCAGCGCCGCCCTGGGGGTCAGCGCACGCGTGGAGACCGAGGTGGCGATGGCGTTCGCCGCGTCGTGGAAGCCGTTGGTGTAGTTGAAGAACAACGCGATGCCGACGACGACGATGAGGGCCGCTAGCTCCACGCCGCGTCCTTCCCTGCGATGGCCTGCTCGGCTCGGTGCCCGCTCACGATTCCTTGACCGCGATGGACTCGACGGTGTTGGCCACCTTCTCGAAGGCGTCGGCCGCGGCCTCGAGCTGGTCGACGACCTCCTTGAACTTCAGGACGGTCAGCGCGTCGTACTCGCCGCCGAACAGCTCGGCCAGCAGACGACGGTAGACCTGGTCGCCCTGGTTCTCCAGGCGGTTGATCTCGATCCAGTACTCGCTGAGGTTCTTCATGCCGCGCAGGCGCGGCATCGCCTCGGCGGTCAGCTCGGCCGCGCGCTCGAGGACCTCGACCTGCGGGACGACGTCGCGGGGCAGCTCATCGATCTTGTAGAGCACCACGAGATCGGCGGCGGCCTCCATGAAGTCCATGACGTCATCCAGGGATGACGCCAGGCGGTAGATGTCCTCTCGGTCGAAGGGCGTGATGAAGCTTTCGTTGAGCCGTCGCATGATCGCGTGAGTGAATTCGTCGCCTGCATGCTCGCAGGCGCGCATCTTCTCCGCGATCGCTTCACGGTTGCCGCCGTCGCTGACGAGCTCCACGAGCAATCTGGCACCAGTGACCAGATTGTTCGCGGAATCCGCGAACATGTCGTAGTAGCTGTCCTCACGCGGCGTGAGTCGGAATCGCACGTCCTTCTCCTGAAGTGCGGGAACAGTCCGGAGAGGATGGTACGGCTAACCAGCAGGAAAGCGAACCTTCGCCCCCACGCTACCGACCGCACGCCCTCCTGGGGAGACACGTTCACCCTGGTCCAGGGTGGTCACGTACCGTGCGCGCCTCGCTTTACCCAATATGGATCAGCGCAAACGATCTGTTGATAGTTACCCCATAGGGGTATACTCTGCGCCTCATGCACGGGTACGCGAAGGACAAGGATGCCTACCTGACCCGGCTGCGCCGGGTCGAGGGTCAGGTGCGCGGCCTACAGCGCATGGTCGCCGAAGATGAGTACTGCATCGACGTTCTCACCCAGGTTTCCGCGGTGACCCGCGCGCTCCAGTCGGTCGCGCTCGGACTGCTCGAGGATCACCTCGGCCACTGCGTCGCACAGGCCATCGACGAGGGTGGTCCTGAGGCGGAGGCGAAGGTCAAGGAAGCCTCGGCCGCGATCGCCCGACTCGTTCGTTCGTGAAATAAGTCACATTTCACGAAAAGCGCGGTCGCCGTGGCCGTCTCCGCGCGAACACGGACCCTGGACGGCCACGGCGGCACTCACGACTGGGCTGCGTGACCGATCCCGAGCACCATGTCGATCTCGTCCACCGTCAACGGCCGTTCGGCCGAGGCGACGGCACTGAGCATCTCGGAGTAGAGCTCGATCTCGTCCAGCGCAACACGGTCGTGGACGCGCAGATCAACACTTGCCTGACGCATGGCGTCCACCTCCGCTCGTCCCCACCTGCGTACGAGGCTACGCGCCACTTGCGCCTTGGCACATGACCCAAGAGGACCATTCGACGGCCATCCCCCGGGTGGCCCCGGTGGTCCCGTCGGGGGCCATACGGGGTCCATGCGAGGTCTACCCGGACTACTCGGGCGACCGTCGCCGGAGCGGATGCAGCTCCTCCAGCAGCGCTCCCGCCTCCGAATCGGGCAGGTCCCGCACGCTCAGGCGCGCCACCGCCGCCGGGTTCACCTGCGCGCCCGACAGCCGGGCCGCCTGACGGGCGACGATCTGGTCGAAGAGGCGGCGTACGGTGTCGGCGAACGCGAACCCGGGATACCTCCGCATGCCGGCGAACCGGTCGAGCAGCTCCACCCGGAGCTCCTCGTCGAGCATGTACAGGTCGCGCTCGGCGAGCCGGGAGAAGAGCTGCACGAGCTGCCGCTCGGTCGGCTCACGGAACTCGATGATCGCGCCGAACTCCGTGCGGAAACCCGGATGGGCGAGCAGGAAGCCCTCCATCTCGTCCGGCAGACCAGCACAGATGACCATGAACTTGTCGCGCCGCTCGGCCATGAGACGGGCCAGCTCGTCGACCGCCGCCGGCATGCGGTCCAGCAGAGCGGCGTCCTCGATCAGCAGGACGCCGCCGGCGGCCCGGTCCACGTACGCGGCCGTCTCGCTCCCGGTGAGATCCTTGGCGCCGCACACGACGAGCTGCCCGGTGTCGAGAAGGTTCAGTGCGGCGTAGATCCCGCCGATCAGGCCCGCGACCGTCGCCTTCCCGGTCCCCGGCCGGCCGAGGAAGATCAGATGCCGGCTGGGGTTGCCGGACGGCAGCCCGCGTGCCGCGCGATCGGCGGCCATACGCGCCTCGGTGACCAGACCGCCGACGGTCCGCTTGACCTCGTCGAGGCCGATCATCTCCTCGAGACCGCGCAGGTAGCCGTCCACGTCACGCGGCGGGCGCAGCGCCGGCTCGATCTCCTCGGCCACCCCGGTGAAGTCCACCGGCACCAGCACCATGCGGTCACGCGGTGCGCCCGCCCGTTCGACGTGCCGGGCGACCGCCCGCTCGAGGTAGGCCTCGACGAGGCGCGCGCCGACCAGGTCGCCGTGGCCGCCGAGTCGCGTCAGATCCCCCCGTACGACGTCCAGCCCGGAAGCGGTGATCGTCACCCGCCGTTCGTCCGCCAGCACATGGAGAAGGGCTAGCCGCGCCTGGACCCCCGCCAGATCGGGCAGCCGGAAGACCTGGAAGGCCGCGGTCAGCTCGGGGAAACGCTCACGCAGCCGGGCGTACGAGTCCGGCTCACAGGTGGCGATCAGCGCCGCCTTGTTCTCGCGGGCGCCCATCACGGCGGCCACGACCCGGTCCGGATCGGACGCGTCCAGGACCGCGCGGTCGAGCCGCTCGAACAGCAGCGGCGGGCCACTGCCGCGGAGTATCGCGGTGACCGCCGTGACATGGTCACCGTGCAGGTCGGCGCCGTCCGCCGTACGGACCGAACCGTCGCCCACTCCCGCGCCGGCGAACGTGCGGGCGATGAGCCGGGTGAGCCGCCGCTGCCCGGCGTGCGGAGCACCGACGACGAGCAGCGCGGGCGGGCGGCCCGACCGTGACGCCGTCCGGTGCAGCTCGTCGAACAGCTCGGTGGCGTCGTCCCTCTCGGACAGGAAACGGACACCGAACCGCTCAGTGACCTTCGGCATGGACACCGGCGCCGGCGGCGGGGCGATCTGGTCCACGGGGCGTTCCGGCATCGGCGCGCCGTGCAGAAGATCACCGACCATGGTCCCGGACATGACGCGGGTACCGGACCGCTCCCCGGGCGGCGGGGGCTCCTGCTCCTCGATCACGCGGGTTCGGGGAGGCCCCGGCGTGACCGGCGCGGGCGCCACGATGGGAATCGACCCGGCGTCGGCCCGCGTACCGCCGATCCAGTCGACGTACGTGGAGTTCTTCGGCTCCTCGATCGGATCCAGCATGGTGGGGCCGGTCACGTGCTCGTCGAGCGAGTCCATCATCGTGACGTTCTCGAGCACACCGGCGCCTTCGTCCGGCTGGGTGTCGTCACCCTCCTCGTCCGGGGTGTCAGCGCCGCCCACGTCGGGAGCGGTGAGGTCGTCCTCATCCGGCGGGCCACTCGCGCTCTCACCGGTGCGACCCTCACCGACCGCCGCGTCGCGCAGGGCGCTCGGGTCGCCGACCGTGAAGCCGGCGCCCGGGTCGGCGCTGGTACGGTCACCGCCGGCGTCTCCGCGTGTGGCATCGGCCGGCAGGTCCACGGAGTCACCGGGCGCATCGCCCCCGGCGGGTGCGGCGGGCGGCGGCATGGGTGCCGCCTCCGTGGCCGATACGGCAGCCGTCGCGGGCGCAGCGCTCTCCGCCGCGCCGCTGGCCCCGAACGGTGCCCCACCCGCACCCTGCGCTACGTCCCCCGGCTGCCCATGGGCACCGGGCACCGGCGACCCCGCATCGGATGCGGCATCTTCCGCGTCCCGCCCGCGCAGACCACCAGCCGTCCCGGTCGGCGTCCCTTCCGCGGCCAACCGGCTCGGGCCGTCAGGCGGCGTGCCTGCCCCGCGTTCACCCGTCGCACTCCATGCCTCGGTCGGGGGTGGCGGTGCCGGTCCTGCCGTCTCCGCACCTGCCGTGCCGGGCCACGCCGGCGTCGGAGGGACCACCTCCCCGGCCTGGCTCGCCTCGTGTTCCCCCGAACCGGACCGGCCCTCGGCGGCCGAAGGCGGCCTCAGGTCCAAGCCCTCCGCACCGGACCACGCCTCGGTGGCCGGCGGCGCCGCCGGCCCACCCATGGGGCGCTCGCCCGAACCGCCCCACGCCCCCGTCGGCGGTGGCGCCGCGGGCGATCGGAGGCCGCGCTCGCCTGACGGAGTGTCCGCCGGCGGCGTGCCACCCCCCAACGGCTGCGCCCCCGGCCATGCCTCGGTCGCCGGCGGTGCGGCCGACCGGGCGACCGGGCGCTCGCCCGAACCTGCCCGTGCCTCGGGCGCGGGCCTGGCGGGTTCGTGCTCGGCCGGGTTCGGCCATGGCTGGGCTCCGGTCCATGCCTGGATCGCCGGAGGGTGGGAAGACGCGGCGGGCGGGGCCCAGGACGGGGCCTGCCCGGGTGGGCCGGCCGGAGGTCGCTGGGCCATGGGCACGCCGGGCATACGGTCCGGGATACTCGGGTTGGAGGGGTACTGGTGCGCCAGGGGGGCGATGCCAGGAGCCTGCGAGACGGGTTCGGCCGGCGCCGCCGACGTCGCTCGCCGCGGGCCGATGATCTCGGCGAGGATCGCCACCGAGGCCGGGAATCCGCGCGGCCTCGCCGGGATGCCGCCACCGAGCCTGCACCACGCGAGGTCGGCGGCGTACATCGCCGCGAGCAGCGTGTTGCGCACGGTGGGCCCGGCCGCGTCCATGCGTTCGCGGAGCGGGCGGGGCAGCCGGTCGTCTTCGGGCCAGAACGGGCGCAGCGGATGGTCGTGCTGGATCAGCATCGCCCGCATCGCCTCGCCCACCTGCGGGTCGAGCCAGCCGATGGCCTGGCCGGAGACGTCCTGGCGTACGACGGCGAGGTCGGCGGCGAGCAGGGCGGCCGCGATCAGCCGGGGCTCGACGTAACCGCGTTCGGCCGGGTCGCCGGCGGCGGGGGTCAGGGCGACGGTGAGGTCGTAGTAGGCGTTGCGGAAGTGCTCGCCTGCCGACGCCTCCAGGCGCAGCGCCGGTGCGAGGGCCGGTGGGCAGCGGGTCAGCCACTGCTGGACGACCGCCTGGTCGCCGTACGCGAGGGCGCCGTAGTCGATCGTGGGGTTCTGGAGGGTCGCGCCGAGCATGGTGATCAGGGCGTCGGCGCGCGGCTGGAACCGGGAGTCCTCGCGCAGTGCGGTGGCCATCGCCCACATCGTGCGCAGGATCACCACGGCGGAGTCGACACGGCCGGACCGCAGCCGCTCGGCGTAGAGGCCGACGAGCGACTCCAGCGGAGGCGGCGTCAGCCAGCGGGGGCCGTCGACGTCCGGAAGAGGACGCGAGCGGTAGGACGACCAGAGTCCGAGCATCTGGGCGTCGATGCGCGCGTCGAAGACCGGGGCGGTGGCGCACCACAGCATGACGCCCCAGGTGACCGGGACGGTGCTGGGCACGGTGGAGGAGAACAGGCCCCACCAGTGCGGATAGTCCGGCGTCGGCAGGGCGGCGGCCGCCTCGACCGTGGCGCGTACGCGGGAGGTGATCTCGGGTCGCACACCGGCGTCGACGAATGCGAGCGCGGGCGGCGGCTCGTACGCGAGGTCGGGACCGGCCGGGACCACATGGGGAGGGACCTGCGGCACCGGCACGCCCTGCTGCAGCGGGCGCGCGGACACCCGGGTGATCGTCAGCTGCGGAGGCGGGCAGAGGTGCCACTGGCCGTCGGCGGGGGTCCAGCGGTACCAGCGACCCCACGCGCCGAACAGCCACCACGTGCCGTCGGGCAGGGCGAGCATGCGGCCGGCGACGAGGTTCTGGCGCTGCTGCGGCGGGGTGCCGAGCCACCATCCCGCGGAGACCATGGCACGCGTATCACGCTCGGCCACCGCAAAGGGATCATGTGCGGCGGACGAGGGAACATCCCCATATGCCTGCCCCCACACCACCAGGCCATCGTAAACGGAGCATCACGTCCATGGCGATCATGAGGAATTCTCAGGTCCAGCGCGCCTCACGGTGCTGACGGCTCTTCTCGACGTACGCCGCGGGGGTGTACTCCAGCACGGCGCGGTCGTCGTCGTTCAGTTCCCGCACCACCTTGCCGGGAACTCCGGCGACGAGCACGCCCGACGGGATGGCCTTGCCGGGCGAGACGAGGGCACCCGCGGCGACGAGCGTCCCTGCGCCGATCCGCGCGCCGCCGAGCACGATCGCGCCGATGCCGATGAGCGACCCGGTCTCGATGTACGCGCCGTGCACCATCGCCTTGTGACCCAGGCTGACCCGGTCCTCGAGCACGGCGGGCTGGCCGGGGTCGGAGTGCAGGCAGGACAGATCCTGGATGTTGCACTCCTCGCCGACCACGATCTCCTCGTCCTCGCCGCGCAGCACGCAGCCGTACCAGACGTTGGCCGCCCGCCCGAGGGTCACCCGCCCGACGACGACCGCTCCGGGCGCCACCCACGCCTCCGGATGGATCTTCGGCTCATGCTCGCCCAGCGCACCACGGAAGAAGTCAGTCACGATCATCGAGTCTAGAAGCGGCCGCCGGGCCGTGTACGGAGGGGCACCGCGCTGTCCGGCACCGGCCGGGTCACGGCCGCCGCGACGGCCTCCACGCCCCCGTCTCCATCGGTCGAGCGAGCGGCTTGACCGAAACCTTCCCTGCGGATGGACCCGTTCTTCCTCGCGAAACAGTCTTTTAGCGGTATAAATCGTGAGCGGACTCTTGGGTCGCGACGACGGAGAGTCACTGATTCTCACTAGACGCTGCATTCCCCTTGCGCCAAAGGGGTAGAAGCGTCGAGAGTCATCCCAGACCTACCTTCAACCCATTGGGCCAATGAGCAACGAAGCCGAGATCCTGCCAAATCTCCTCCGCGAGGAGACGTTCGAGATCGTCATGCGCGGCTACAACCGCCGCCAGGTCGACGAATACATCGCCCGTACGCGCAACCAGA
>JAOPYG010000047.1 GCA_025964685.1 Actinoallomurus sp.
GGGACAACGGCTCGTCGCACGGGATCACGTCCTCGACGGAGAAAGCCGGCCACGGCGAGACGCTCGACATGGGTGTCATCGATGAGGCCTTCGCCCAGGAGGATTCCCGTCTGGAGCAGGGCCTGCGGCCGACGATGATCACCCGTCCGCAGCCTCAACTGTGGGTGGTGTCCACGGCGGGCACCCGCAAGTCGGCGTTCCTTCGCAAGAAGGTGGACAGCGGCCGGGCGCGTTGTGAGCTGGGGCTGACGGACGCGGTCGCCTACTTCGAGTGGTCGGCGCCCGGCACCGCGGACCCTGAGGATCCGGAGACCTGGCGGATGTGCATGCCGGCGCTGGGTCACACGGTGACGGAGGCGGCGATCGCCGCGAACCTGGCTGGCATGGAGCTGCCGGAGTTCCGGCGGGCTTTCCTGAACCAGTGGCCGGACGATGCGCCTGAGGAGTGGCTGGTCATCCCGCGGGCTGCGTGGGAGTCGCTGGCGGATCCGGGCGGGCAGATGTTGCGGCCGGGTGCGTTCGCTGTGGACGTGACGCCGGAGCGGTCGTACGCCTCGTTGGCGGTGGCCGGTTTCCGGGCGGACGGCCGGATGCAGTTGGAGATCGCTGACCACCGCCGGGGCACGGGCTGGGTTGTGGAGCGCGCCCTTGAGCTGCGTCAGCGCTGGGGTCCGTTGCCGTTCGTCGTGGATGCGGCCGGGCCTGCGGGGTCGCTGGTGGCTCCGTTGGAGGCGGCGGGCATTGAGGTGACGAAGCCGACGACCCGGGACGCGTGCCATGCGGCGCAGGGTCTGTATGACGACTGCTGTGATAGCGCCGCGGTGGCGCATCTGGATGACCCGGTTCTGAACGCGGCGCTGGCCGGTGCGCAGAAGCGGCCGCTCGGGGACGCGTGGCTGTGGGCTCGCAAGGGTCTGTCGGTGGACATCTCGCCGCTGGTGGCGGTCACGAATGTCCGTTGGGGTCTGCTGACCGCGCCGGTTCCCGAGCCGGTGCACGCCCCGGCGACCGCTTCGGTGGCCAAGCCCGATACCTCGAACCTCTGGCGCCCGAGCCAGCGGCTGAAGCTGTGAGGAGCGACATGGAGATCAAGATCCGGCTTCCGCGCATCGCCGCGGGCGCCCTGTCCAATCTGGTGGGCCTGCTGGGGCTGCTGGCCATCGCTACGGCGGTCGGTGCGCTGGCGGGCGACTGGTGGTGGTCGGTGCTGGTGACCGGTGTGTTCGGTGTGGCGCTGGCGGCGCTGGCGCAGATCGCCGAGCAGCAGGTGGCCGCCGCTCCGAAGGTCGGCGCTGCGCCTTCGCGTCCGGTCCCGGTTCCGAAGGCCGCTGACGCGTGAGGGCCTGGTTCGCGCCGCCGAGGCGTGCCACTGAGGCGACCATGGATCAGTTGGTCGCCACGGGTGCGATCGGCGGCTGGGGTGGCATCGACCCGATCGACGGGGATGTGGGCTGGCGTCCTGCTGGGGCGCGTGGGCTGCGTGAGGTCCCGTGGTGGTCGGCGGAGAAGGCGCGTATCTACGCGACGGCCGCCTACAGGTCCAACCCGATGGCGAAGGCGATCGTCGACACCTACACCTCGTTCTGTGTGGGCGATTCCGGGGTTTCCTACACGGTGACGAACCCGCAGGTCCGGATCGTGGTGGATGAGTTCTGGGAGGACCCGCGCAACGACATGGCGCGGATGCAGGAGCTGTTGCTGCGTTCGCACATGCTGATGGGTGAGTCGCTGTACGAGATGATGGTCGGCCAGCAGTCCGGCGTGACGCGGTTCGCGCCGATGGATCCGGCCCGTATTCAGGGTGTTGACCTGTACCGGGGCAACCCGCTTTGGCCGGAGACGGTGTGGCTGGACCGGTCGCCGGGTGGTACGGACGGGCGGCCTATGAGTGTGGCCGCGATCAACGACGAAACCGGTCTGCGTGAGGGTGAGGCGCTGTGGTGGCCGTCCTTTAAGGCGCTGGACACCGACGTCAGGGGCTTCTCTTTCCTCGGCAGCATCATCGACCAGCTGGACTCCTATGACACGGTGCTCAGCAACCTCGTGGACCGTACGGCGCTGGCCCGGTACATGGTGTGGGACGTCACCGTCGAGGGCGGTCAGCCCGAGGTCGACCAGTTCGTGGCGGCTCGCGGTGGGATGCACGTCCCGCAGTCGGGGACGATCGAGGTCCACAACAGCGCGGTGAAGTGGGAGCAGAAGCAGACCCAGACCGGCGCTCAGGAAGACTCCGTCGCCGGTCAGAGCGTCCTGACCCAGGTCGCTGCCGGTTCGGGGCTCAGTAAGCACTGGCTGGCCGAGCCGGATGGCGCTAACAGGGCGACGTCGCACACGATGGCGGAGCCGGTGCGGCGCCGGGTGGCCGGGGTGCAGCAGCTGTGGCTGGGTTATCAGGCCGAGATGGTCCGGTATGTGATCGATCAGGCTGTGGCGGCTGGTCGGCTGCCCCGCATGGTCGAGGCCACCGATCCGCAGACCGGTGCGGTGTATGAGATCCCGGCGTCGCGGACGGTGGTGATGCGCGGCCCCGAGATCGCGGCCTCCGATGCGCAGATCACGGCGCAGGTGTTGCTGAACATCTCCTCTGGCCTGTCGGCGATGGTGCAGGCCGGTGTGATGTCCCCCGAGGCGGCCAAGGTGGCGGCGAAGAAGGCGTGGACGGACTACATGGGCATCCCGTACACCGCGGCGCTGGACAGCCCCGAGGCCAACCCTGACGACGTCGCCACCGCTGTGGACGACGCGGGCCAGCAGAAGCCGCCGCTGGCTTTGGTGAACAAATGAGGAGTGTCATGGACAGGTTTGAGGCAGCCCGGGCGCTGGGTTTGGCGGACGCGGACGTCGTCGAGGTGCTGGAGGGCGAGCACGGCACGGAGGTGGCGGTTCGTGACGGTGGCCGGCGGCTGATCCGGGAGGACGGCGTGTACGCCCTCGACGGCGACCCCACTTCGGCGCATTTGCGCCGCTGGGTGGAGCCGCAGGAGGCCGCCCCTGAGCCGGAGAAGAAGCCGGAGCCGGCGAAGAAGGCGCCCGCGCGCAGTAGGGCCAAGGCCTGAGATGGCTGATTCGGCCGAGGTGACGTGCCCGGCGTGCGGTCACTCGTTCGAGCCTGACGCCCCGGTGCGCATGACGGAGTCGGCCGAGTACCGCATCGAGGGCAGCGTCTGGGACGAGCGCGCCCTGCTCGAGGTGGGGCGGCGTGCCCTTTGACCCGAACAAGCACCCGCACGCCCCGGCCGGCAGC
>JAOPYG010000097.1 GCA_025964685.1 Actinoallomurus sp.
CTTCCCCAGCGAGCGTCAGGAAGAGCTCCTCACCCAGCTGCGGGCCCACGCGTGGCAGCTCTCGACCCGCCTCGGGTCGGGCGCTGATGTCGAGCACATCGCGGCCGGCACGACGCGCTGTCTCTAGGCGCGCCGGCCGGAATCTCAGACGAAGGACGGTTGATGAAGGCACTGGTGTACGAAGCACCGGAAGTAATGAACATCCGGCTGGTCGAGCCGCCTGCTCCAGGCCCGGACGAGGTCCTCATCCGCGTGGCGTACTCAGGCATCTGCGGATCCGAGCTCAGCGGCTTCCTCGGCCAGAACAGCCTCCGCACGCCACCTCTGGTGTTCGGACACGAACTGGGCGGCTGGATCGAGTCGGCGGGCGAGCACGTACCCGTCTCCACCCTGGAACCCGGCACGCCGGTGACCGTGAATCCCCTTGTCACCTGCGGAACCTGCCGGTACTGCGTCACCGGGCGCCAGCAGCTCTGCGGGCGCCGCCTCCTCCTCGGCGCGTCGCTGCCCGGCTGCAACGCCGACTTCGTGGCCGTCCCGGCCGCCTCGGTGCTGCCGCTACCAGCGACGACCGCCCTGCGCGACGCGGCGATGACGGAACCGGCGGCGTGCGCGATCCACGCGGTCGAGACCGGCGGCACGGGACCGGACTCGATCGCACTCGTCGTCGGAGCGGGACCGATCGGGCTGTTCCTTCTTCAGGTCCTCGAACAGTACGGCGTGACCGAGCGGTACGTCGCGGAGCTCAACCCGGCCCGGCTGGCCATGGCGCGCGCGCTCGGCGCGACACCCGTCGGAGGGGACGGCGACATCGCCGGTGACGTCCTGGCGGCGACCGGTGGCCTCGGCGCCGACGTCACCTTCGACGCGGTCGGCACGGCCGAGACCAGGCGGGCCTGCCTGAGTGCTACCGCCGCCGGTGGACGGCTCCTGCTTGTCGGGCTGCATTCCGACGAGACGGCGTTCCCGGTCAACTCGGTGATCCGCTCCGAGGTCTCGCTCTCGGGAGTGTTCGCCTACTCGCCGGCGGACTTCCATACCGCCCTCGACTGGCTGGGATCCGGGCGGATCGGACTCCGTGACGGGGTCGTCGAGGTGCCGCTCGACGAGGGAGCCGCGTGGTACGCGCGGCTCGTCGCGGGCGACGGCGCATCGAAGGTCCTCCTCAAACCGGACCACCCGGATGCGACCGAGGCCGCACGCCAGGGAGCCGGACGATGAGCGTCAAGGTCACCAGCGACTGGAAGTACCGCGATCTGCGGACGCTCGTCATCGAGTGATCCATTCAGTGGCGGCGATCCTGTCCTAAGTCTCGCGCTTCCTGACCCTCGAACCGGGCGATCTGGTGCTCGCCGGCACACCGGCGCCCGATCCGTGTGGGTGCCCCAGAATTTGGCCACCGGGTGTGACCTGGGTTTTCTCGTTCGGCGTGCAGGCGCCGCCTGGCGCGGCAGGACTCGGAAACGGTTATGGGGTCAGGCACCGCTGGTGTCTATTAGGGGCTTGATGAGCATCGGTGCGGAAAGTCACCGTAAGGAGCTGGCTGGGACGCCGTAGCGTGAGTTTCGTTCGCTGTGGCGGCGCGTATGCAGGTAGGGGCGTTGGTGCCGGGTCAAAGCCCAGGCGCAGCGGCCCGATTGCCGGTGCTTGGCCGCACGCCGGTGTACCGAACCAAGCCGACTCGACCAGCTCGACGCCGACGAGACCGGCTCAGCGACATACTCCACGAATACGCGCAGGTCGGCATAGGCGACAGAGTTTCGGGCACCGACACGCTCCACCGACTTCTGGCACTGCACAGGCTCCAACTGACCAGCTCCTTCTATTGACTTGCCCTAGGCGACCTGTAAACATCCCCGATGCTGAATGACAACGTTGTCAGCGAAGGGATGCGCATGTCGAGACTGGGCACTCGCCAGCGATGGGCGGTAGCGACGATCGCGGTGGTGGTGATGGCCGGCGTGCTGGGGGCTCCCGCCGCCAATGCCGCGCCACCAGTGGTTTCCGACCCGACCGTCTACGTCAACCCGCAGGTCGGGAACACGACTTCGGGTATGACGTACCCGGGCGCGGCGATGCCGTTCGGGATGGAGCAGAACAGTCCGGACACCAACGTCGGCAACGCCGCGTACAACTACGACGCGACGACCATCACGAGTTTCAGCCAGGTGCATCTGTCCGGCGTCGGCTGTCCTGCGGGCAGCTGGATTCGGATCATGCCGACGGCGGGCGACGTGACCGATACCTCCCTGTCCGCGAACATGTCGCCGTATAGCCATGACTCAGTACTGTCGGAACCCGGCTACTACGCGGTCACGCTGGATAAGTCCAACATCCGCGCAGAGCTCACGGCCTCCACCCGGGTCGGCATCGACCGCTTTACCTACGCGAATGCCACGGCCACCCCCAAGCTCATTGTCGACGTGACCGACGTCTGGGGCCAGACCTTCGCCAGCAACGTGCAGGTCGTCGGCGACAAAATTCAGGGCTCGGTGACGAGCGGCTCCTTCTGCGGCGCCGGCCGGCCGAGCCGTTACACCCTGTACTTCAGCATGGCTCTTTCACAGCCGATCACCGATATCGCCACCTGGAACCGTGGCGAAAAGGTCCCGGTCGAGGGACGTACGACAGCTACCGGGGGCGCGGTGATCTCGCTCGCACCCGACCCGAAGACCCCGGTCGTCACGACCACCGGTATCTCCTACTCCTCGATCGACGGCGCCGAGGCGAATCGGGTGGCCGAGACGGCAACCAGAACGGCCAACGGGGTGAAGTCCTTCGACAAGGTCCGCGCCGATACGCACGACGCGTGGACCAAACAGCTCCTGAGCGTGCGGGTCTTCAGCCACTCGACGCCGGACCTGAACACCTTCTACACCGATCTGTACCACGGCCTGCTGCACCCGTCGGTGGCCGAAGACGTAGACGGTACCTACAGGGGCTTTGACGGTAAGCTGCACAAAGTCGCAGCGGGCCACGACTACTACCAGATGCTGTCGATGTGGGACACCTACAGATCCCAGAACCAGCTGGTTGCGCTCCTCGAACCGCAGCGGTCGACCGATGTAGCCAGCACGATTCTGGACATCTACCAGCAAGCCGGATGGGTGCCGCGGTGGTCGCTCGGCCAGGCCGAGACCAATGCCACCAGCGGTGACCCGGTTACCCCGTTCATCGTCTCCCTGTACTCGCGCGGGCTGCTGGACAAGAAACTCTCGAACCAGCTCTTCGCCGCCCTGTGGAAGAACGTGAACGAGACACCCCCGCCGGCGACCAACATCAACGGCCGCGCCTACAACCCGGATTATCTGTCCAAGGGATACATTCCCTCCTCGGAGAGCCCAGGCGAGGCTGCATCGATCGGCCTCGAATACTCGCTGGCCGACTGCTCGCTCGCCACGATGGCCACCCGACTCGGCAAGACCGACGAGGCGAAGGCACTTCAGCCGCGCTGCGATGCATTCAAGAACATCTGGAACCCCGACGCCACTTCCAAGGGCTTTACCGGCTTCCCGCAGGTGCGCGCCGCCGACGGCAGCTTCGTGCCGACCGACGCCGTAGTTGACGGCACCGGCTTCAAGGAAGGCACCGCCTGGCAGTACCAGTGGCTCGCGCAGCAGGACCCGCAGGCGCTCTTCGGCCTGATGGGCGGTGCGTCCCAGGCCGAGGCCAGGCTGGACACCTTCTTTAGCCTGCCGGCGATCCTCGACCATGTGACGACGGCGGCCGCGCAGAACTGGGTGACCGGTTCGGTCGACTACAACGGGCACTTCGAGTTCAACCCGAACAACGAGCCGGACTTCCATGCCCCGTGGATGTATGCCTGGACCGACAGCCCCTGGAAGACATCGGCCATAACGCGCGCCCAGCGCGCCCTGTACACCAACGACCACAACGGCATCCCCGGCAACGACGACCTCGGCGCAACCTCCGCCCTGGGCGCCTTCGAGATGATGGGCATCTTCGAGGCTCAGCCCGGAACCGGCAATTACATTTTCTCCGCGCCGATGTTCCCGAAGATAGTGATCACACAGCCCGACGGCCATAAGACCACCATCAACACGCCCGGCGCGTCATCGACCACGCTTCAGTACGTCAAATCGGTCACCGTCGACGGCCGGAGGACAGACCACAGCTGGATCTCCCACCAAAACCTGATCGACTCCCACCAAATGAACTTCAAGCTCACCACGGAACCGGCCTCGACCTCCTGGGGCGTCGGCACCGGGAACCAACCGCCCGCGATGCTCGGAGCGATCCCCGCAGCCAAGGCCACGGTAACGCCGCCGGCGTCCACGGCGTCCAAACGGTAAGGACGTTGAAGCCCGCCGAACTCACCGCCAAGACGAGGCTGGACAAACAGACGACATATGTGATCTAGCGCGGGGCCAAGCCGACCCGGCGACGAGGCCAGCGTGACCAGAACGACCTTCTTTGTGCGCATCGACAACGCGTATGACTCGGGGAACTGGCGTGGCATGGAGTGTGTAGCGGTAAGAACTATTCGATCCGCATCGGTGATGCGTCGAAGTCCACATCGGTCGTTCGCAGCACGGATGGCACGAGCGCTGACTTAGGGGCGTCAACCGCGCGGCCGCACGCCGGACCGACATCGTCCCTGGATGTCATCCAGGATCAATCGACCTCATGAGGAGGACCATGAGACGCCTGCCCACCGCACTCGTCGCCGCGGCGGCTCTAGCGCTCGCACCGCTCACGGGCGTGCCCAGTGCCCAGGCCGGAACGGCGTACGTGCCGCCCGAGGAGCGCGCCGCGCAGCTCATTGCCCAGATGACGCTGGATGAGAAGATCTCCCAGGTGCACACGACCGGTACCGGTGCCGGCGGGATCTCCAGGCTGGTGCCGGGCATTCCCCGCCTCGGCATCCCCGACTTCCTCATCACGAACGGCCCGGCCGGCGTCGGTACCGGGGCGGTGTCGAAGCAGCCGAACGCGACCGCGCTGCCTGCTCCTGTCGCCGTGGCCGCCGGGTTCGATACCGATCTGGCTCGCAAGTACGGCGTGCTCGAGGGCCGGGAGACGGCCGACGTCGGCCACAGCCTGATCGAGGCGCCGGACGTGAACATGGTGCGCGTCTACCGCAACGGCCGCGCGTTCGAGAACTACGGGGAGGACCCGTACCTGGCCGGGCAGCTCGGGGTGGCGAACATCAAGGGCATCCAGAGCCAGGGCGTGCTGGCCGAGGTCAAGCACTACACCGCCAACGACCAGGAGACGAAACGTACGACGATCCAGGAGCAGATCGACGACCGCACCCTGCACGAGATCCACCTCCCGGCGTTCGAGGACGCAGTCAAGAAAGGGCGCGTGGCCTCGGTGATGTGCGCGTACCCGGCGGTCAACGGCCAGTTCATGTGCGAGAACAAGCACCTGCTCACCGACGTCCTGCGCGGTCAGTGGGGCTTCGACGGCTTCGTGCAGTCCGACGCCAGCGCGACCCACACCGCGGTGGGCGCCGCGGACGCCGGCCAAGATCTCGAGTTGCGCGACAACGGCCCGTACGACGACGAGCTGAAGCAGGCCGTCCTCGATGGCCAGGTGAGCGTGGCGCAGCTCGACACGATGATCGAACGCCGGCTCGCCATCGAGATCCGCGCGGGCCTGTTCGGCCACCCGAGGACGATCACACCCCTCGACGCGGCGGCGGGCGGCGCGGTGGCGCGGTCGGTCGCCGAGCAGAGCGCCGTGCTGCTGAAGAACGCCGGCTCCGCCCTCCTGCCGCTCGACGCGAAGAAGCTGCACTCGATCGCGGTGGTCGGGCCGTACGCCCAGACCGTGCACCCGGGTGGCGGCGGCAGCTCGCACGTCAATCCGCTCTACACCGTCAGCCCCATCGACGCCATCACCAAGCGGGCCGGCAGCGCCGTGACCGTTCGCAGCTCGGACGGTTCCGACGTCGCCGCGGCGGCGCAGCTCGCCGGCTCCTCGGACGTCGCCGTCGTCATCGTCGGCGACGTGGAGAAGGAGGGCACCGACCGGTCGAGCCTGTCCCTCACCGGGAACCAGGATGACCTCGTAAAGTCGGTAGTGGCGGCGAACCCGCACACAATTGTCGTCCTGAACAGCGGCGCGCCCGTGCTGATGCCGTGGGTCGACAGCGTCCCCGCGATCCTCGAGGCCTGGTACCCGGGTGAGGAGGACGGCAATGCTCTGGCGTCGCTACTCTTCGGCGACGTGAACCCGTCGGGGAAGCTGCCGGTGACCTTCCCACGCACCAAGGACCAGACGCCGGTGAGCTCGCCCGAGCGGTACCCGGGCGTGAACGGCATCGTGACCTACTCGGAGAAGCTGGAGGTCGGCTACCGCTGGTACGACGCGGAGAATCAGGACCCGCTGTTCCCCTTCGGGTACGGCCTGTCGTACACGAAGTTCGAGTTCAGTCACCTGACCGCGTCGCCGCCAAGCGGGAACGGGCACGTGACCGTCGGCGTGGACGTACGCAACACCGGGTCGCGTACGGGAGCCGAGGTCGCGCAGGTATACGTGACCGATCCGACGTCGGCCGCCGAGCCGCCGAAGCAGCTCAAGGGCTTCGCCAAGGTCTCGCTGCGGCCCGGCCAGACGAAGCACGTGACGCTGACTCTGGACCAGCGCGCGTTCTCGATCTGGGACAGCGCGGCCCAGCGCTGGACCACCGTCGGCGGTCGCTACACGGTGTCGGTCGGCGACTCGTCACGGAACCTGCCGTTGTCCGCGCCGGTGATGGCGTCGCAGCACTGACGATCCCCGGAGAGCGACCGTGCCGGTCACGGCGAAGACCGCGCCGGTACCCGCGCCCTGATAGCGGGTACCGGCGCTGCGGGTGGCCGAGTAGCCGGGGGCATCTCGGCCCCGGATGGTCCGGATCCAGCCGAGGTGAAAACGGCACCAAGGCTGCAGTCAACTTGCTGTCCCGATCGCGGATCAAGAACTTCACCGACCCAGCGCGTTCACCGATGTCCATGAGCAGGTTCCGAAACTGCTGGGCCACCCACATCCCGTTGGGATGAGCGGTGACGCCGACGAGATGCACACGATGGGATTCCGTGCTCGATGAAGAACAGCACATACGGTCGACGCAGCCACGAGATTCGACCGGCCGACCGGAAGGTGGCGCGTCCGCGGAACGATGACCTCCCAGCTCAGAGCTCGTAGCCGAGTTTCGGCACCGACGGGCGACGATGTCCAGGTCGAATGTCAATGGGTCGCCTCGTCCATCGCGTTCATGGCCTCGCGCAGCCGTTCCACCGCGGCAAGAAAAGCCACGTCGATGACTGGACTCTCATCGCTGTTGATGGCGTCCGGGCCGGGCCAGTCGTAGGCCTCCACCACGATCATCGCATTCGATCGGCAAGGCGCGCGACCGGCCAGTCGCCGGACCCGCTCGTGGACTGGCTCGTCTCCGGAACACTGCCCACACCTTCCTCTGCCCTCTGCGCCCCGGAACGGCGGGCCCCTTCGCTCAGCGATAGGAGGCCGCGGGTGCCCACCGCATCGTCCGGGCCTGCTCGCGGTCGTGGCCGTAGAACATCAGCGCCTGCTCGGCGTCGGCCAACGCTCGCAACCTCTTGGCGCTCTCCCCCGCCGTCTCCGGATCAGCCTGGCTGCCCCATGAGTCGTGGTCGTAGTTCTCCTGGCAGTAGACGGCGTCGCCGCAGATGATCACTGCTCCGGTCTCGGGCAGTCGCAGGAGCAGCGACTGATGACCAGGCGTATGGCCGGACGTGGGAATCGCCCGGATCCCGGGGAACAACTCGCGCTCCCCGTCGAGGAGTTCGTAACTCAGCGCCGGCAGGTTCCAGTACTGGTTGGGGAAGCTCGGATTGTCCTTCGCGAGTTCGTACTGCTCGCGCTGGACGAAGAACGTCGCGTTCTGGAGCAGGTCGTTGTTGCCCGCGTGATCGAAGTGCAGATGCGTGTTGATCACGAAGTCGATGTCCTGCGGCGCGATGTCGAGCTGGGCGAGTCTGAACAGCAGGCTGTCCTCCGGCCGCATGACCGGCGTGAGTCTCGCGGCCTGCGGCCTGCCCCGCCACGTCACCTCCGGGTCGTCGATGTGCAGCCGGCTCATCCCGGTGTCGACCAGTGCCAGCCGGTCATCGGGGAGCCTGATCAGGTATGCCGTGACCGGGATGTGCGCGCGCATACCATCCCGGACACCGGGGGCAACGACCTCGAACGGGCACGAACAGTCCCCCAGCGGCAGCGCGTACAGTTCCATCGCACGGTCCCCTTCCCGCCTTGGCGATTTCGCCGACAGAGTACGCGATGACCTGCGAATCCCGGATGCCGCGGCCGGCGGGCTCGCCATCCGGTACGGCGGCCGCGTGCTGCACCACTGCGAGCCGCCACGCCTCGGCGCCGTGAACTTGGAAGTCTTGCTCACCCCGATTGCGGTCCGACCCGTCGGCGGCTTCTGGCGCACTCCGGTTCTCGCACCCTGTGGGGTCCGAAAACTCAAGCGAGATCCGCAGGCTGGTCTTGCGCCTGGCGGCCTGATCTTCGGCCAACGCCACCTACGAGGGGTACTCACCGAATTCACCCGGCACTACAGCGGCCATCGCCCGCACCAATCGCTCCACCAGCGACCCCACGCGCGGCATAGCCGAACTAAGGTTTTCGAGCCCCACGGCCCGGTTTCTAGCTGCGATGCTGCCAGCGGCACCGGGTAGCGCTGGGTACAGAGCTGCACTTCGCGGCAGAAGAGTGTGTTCGGCACGATCACGAACAGACCGTATCCAGACAATGATCTCGCCAGCCGAGCCTGCGCGGCTCACCAGACTGTCGCTGCCGAAGATTGGGGCAGAATGCTACGCGTGACTAAGACAGTGAACCTGCCTGGTGGTACTGCTCTGCCGTTGATCGGTTTTGGAACCTGGCAGCTGCGGCCCAAGACGGCGTACGAGTCGGTGCGTGCGGCGCTTGAGATCGGTTACCGACATGTCGACACCGCGACCTTGTACCAGAACGAGTCGGACGTCGGTAGAGCCGTGAAAGACAGCGGCCTGGACCGGGAGCAGGTATTCGTCACCACAAAGCTCCGTCCGCAGGACGCGCGGCATGCCCGTCGTGCCCTGGAGTCGAGTCTTCGCCTGCTCGACACCGGCTACGTGGATCTCTGGCTGATCCACTGGCCTACCGGCCAGGACGAGCTCATCTCGACATGGCAGGAACTGTTGTCCGCCAAGGAGGCCGGACTGGTCCGCAACGTCGGGGTCAGCAACTACAGCCCGGCATTGATCGACCTGCTGACCGAGGCCACCGGACAGCAGCCGGCGGTCAACCAGATTTCGTGGAGCCCGGCGCAACACGACCCAGCCCTGCTGGAGGAGCACCGCCACCGAGGGGTAGTCGTCGAGGGCTACAGCGGTCTCAAGAACACCGACCTGGACAACCCAGTCCTCACCGAGATCGCCAAAAGGCACGAGGTCACTCCCGCCCAGATCGTCCTCCGCTGGCATCTGGAACACGACATCGTGATCCTCCCCCGGTCCTCGCACCGTGAACGCATCGCCACCAACTTCGACCTGCAAGGCTTCGACCTCACCAAGGAAGACGTCACCGCGATCGACACCCTCACCCGAACCGGCTGACCGAAAATGGCGGGTGAGCCCCTGTGAACTCTGAGTTCACGTACCCGCCCTCGGCGAGGGCTTACCGCCGCCCCTGGAAGACCCGCATCCAACTCGCCCGGCGGACGGGATCGAACTGTTCAACATCGCCTCGGTCCCGGTCACCCGATACCGATACCGAGGAGCCAAGATCCCCAACCCCTGGATCACGCCCAAACACGCCTGACGGCAGACACCGTAGAGCCCATTGCCGAGAGATCGGCAGGGCGGGTGCGGCGAGCGGCCTGGGGAAACGGACCGAGAGCAAATCCCGGCACCGCACCCCAGGCCGACTCAACCAGTTGTACCCCGGATTCGGGGATTGCCAAGCGATCCAGCGGCGACGAGCATCGGTCCAGGTTGAATTCGATCCGATACCTGTCGTGACGTGCGTCATGCCGACGAGCGGCGCCAGGACACCCTTGTCCTTCACCCGGCCTCGTACCCGGTCCATCAGGGCCGCATGGTCGATCGGATCGAAGTACCCCACCCGGGTCCTGCTGGCCGGAGGCGCTCCCGTTCGGGGGCGCGTCTTTCGGCATTGCAGCATCCGCCTTTCGCATTCCCGCTGCCGCCCTTGGCCATGTGACCGGCTCTCCCGGCCTCGGACTACTACGGCGGCTCCGCCCCGTCCCCGGCCGATCGGCGGTCGGTGCGCCCAGCCCACCCATCCGCGCCGGCCGCGAAACGGCGGGCAAGACCCCAGACGGTTCCCGTGTTCACTGCGATTCACTCGACGAAGGAGGAACCCGACCGTGTCCCAGCGGCATCGCCACGAGTACGCCGCAGTCCTTCCTCATGGCCTCCCGGACGGCATCGGCATACCGGCCAAGGAGTTCCCCGCACCCCTATTCAGGGGCGGGCGCGCACCGCCTCCGGCCCAGATCAGCCAGGTTCGAGCCGGTCTAAGTTTGAGGGACGTAACGACGCCGGTTCCTCGCGCACTCCTCTCCATCACGCTCACAGTGACCGGCCCGTTCGGGTGAAGTCGCCGTGGGACTGTTCCGCTGATCGTTCAGGGCAGCAGGGACTTCGGGATGTACGCGGCGACGACCTTGTTGCCGTCGACCGCCTCGGCGATGACGAAGTCAACGGCGACACTGCAGAGCGCGTACGCGTCGGCGACGGTGAGCGCGCCCTTGGTCACCTCGCGGAGGTAGCCGATGGCTTGGGTGGCCGCGATCTGCAGTGCGGTGTCGAGATCCGCGTCGATGCCCATCGACACCATGTGGTCGGGTAGTTCGGCCCGCGGATACTCCAGGCTGGCGCCCTTGCGCACGATGAACTGGGCGGTCAGCGACATGGAGTGCTCGACTGCGGTTTGGTCGATCTCGCCGTGGCCCTGGGCGCCATGACTGTCGCCGGTGTAGAACTGCGCTCCGGGCTGGAAGACCGGCAGGAACAGTGTCGAACCGGCGGTGAGGTCACGCATGTCGAGGTTTCCGCCCCACCGGTTCGGTGGGTTGGCCGAGACAAAGCCCGCTTCGGTCGGCGGAGCAACGCCGGTGATGCCCATGAACGGTCTGAACGGTACCCGAATGCCGGGCGCGAATTGGTAGTACCGGTTGTGCTTGTCCAGCGTGAGTAGCCTTGTCGACCGGTCGCTGAGCAGTTGCGACAGGACGCCGCTGCCCGGACCGGTGCTGTTCACTCCATACGGCACGCGCGGTGAGACATCCAGGATGCGAACCTCCAGGACGTCGCCCGGCTCGGCCTCCTCGAGGTAGAGCGGCCCGGTGAGCACGTGGCCGCTGGAGCCGGGGGTACGGGGAATCGTGTGGATCTCTTCCAGTTCGGGCAGCACCTGGTGGGCGGGGACGCCGAGCGCCTCAAAGTAGGCCACCGGGCCCTGCGCGGCGGAGACGCCAGACTGATTGACGGCATCGATCTTCACCACCGTTCCGGACTTCACTGTCAGCACCGACGGCCGGCTGGTGGGAAACCAGCCCCACAGTGCGGTCTCCTTACTCGTCTTGAGCAGCGCCTCGTACTGATGATCGTCGCGCCGGGCTTGCCCAGTCTGTGCGGCGAGGGCGCTGCTGGGATTCAGCACCGCGCCGAGGCCGAGGCCGGCACCGGTCGCGCCTGCCGCGCGCAGCACGTTACGCCGGCTAAGCATGGACCGGGCCAGTGCCGCGGACTTCGCACGACCGAGTGAGTGGGGAGCATTCACGCACTTGCCTCCTGTGTAAGGGGCGAAATAGCGGAACAACCCTGTCGATAGATGGTTTCGGATGGCCTCCCGCCATATTTCGAGTTCGTTACACGACACGGCATCTCAACTACTGACACAAGCAGGGTCCTATCCGCTCCAATGCCAGGTCTACGACCGCGACCTGGGTTCACTGCGGCTCTGGCGAACGGGCTGCAGGCATTCCGAGCTGCGAGTATGCGAGGGGGCTCCGTCCTGCCTATGGGATCCAAACGGCTGCACTGTGCCGGATCAGTTAGGTCGGCCAAGTCGCGGTGATCTCGGCTGCAGGAGGATGGTGGTCGGCCGGCTCAACGTGGCCGATGATGTCCACCGCACTTACGATCGCGTTCCCACTACCGATTCTGTCCTCCGGGTAGTTCCAGGGTGTCAATGCCTAGCTTGCCGGCCAGGATTTCGCTGGTCCGGTAGCACACCTGGCCGTGCGACTCGCGTCCGCTGGCGCCAACGTCAATCTCACCGGGTGTTCAGCCGAGGGTCTCGGTCAAGATCATGAACAGCAGGAACCCGACGAAGAACATCGCCGAGCCCGAGGCCGTCTCGCCGCGTTCGTGTGCCTCGACAAGTAGTTCCTCAGTGACCAGGTACATGAACGCGACCGCGCCGAAGGCAAGCACACCTGCCAGGACGGCGGCGGAGACACCGGTGAGCAGGATGATGCCACCGCCGGCACCCAAGACGGTCAGCAGCGCCAGCGCCGTCGGCAGGACGACGAGCGTGCGCTTGCGCGTCTTGTTGCCGAGTGCGCCGGCCAGTGACAGGCCCACGAACAGGTACTCGATGGTGAGCGCCAGACTCAGCAAGAGCCCCGTCTGACCGCCGGCGGTGAACCCAGCCCCCAGCACACCGCCGTCGACGAGGAAGTCCACCGCGGTCGCGCCGATAAGCCCGGTGGGTATGGCCCGGCCGGCCTTCGCCTGGCGGGCTTCAAGGCGGTCGGTGTAGGCGCGCATCGAGAACATCACGACGAGCCCAGCGGCGAATCCGGCGATCCCCACCCACGGATCCTGGCGCAACACCTTGGGCAGCAGCTCGATCGCGGCCGCAGCGAACACCACACCGGCCGCGAAATGCTGAAGGGCGCTGGTGACCCGTTCACCCGGACGGCGGACCGCCGCGACGACACCTGCCACTGCAGCGGCGGCGACCGGGATCGCCACGTAGCCGATGTTCGCCGCGCTGATGATCACGCGTCACCGTCAGAATGGAACTGAACAGGCATCGGCCACCCGCCCCGCATACCCAACTCCTTGAATAGTGCTCGCTGCCACGACGCCGGACATCTCGGGTGTTGCATCGATTTCCGATAAGCCCCGTCGGTCGGCGCAACCTACCAGTACGCGGGCCGCAGCCCTCGAGGGGTCGTGCCTGCGTCGCCGTGTGCCCTGTGATGCCGGAGTGATGTAACTTGTGCGGTGAAGGGGAGTAGCCCTGTAAACCGGTCGTCGACATGCTGGAGCCTCTGGCTCCCGGTGGCCGGGCCTGCGGGTGGGCGAGACCTTCGATTCCTATCGATGACGCTTACGCGTGTCGTTGGGGTCGAGGTCGCCGGCGCTCCTGCCCCGTCGCTTGGACCCCTGCGGCTCGCGGGACAGGTTGAGGCCAGACGGTGTGGCACTTCATTTTGCTGATCATATGTGCGGGGGCGATCTATCTCGCGTGCGAGTGGTTCGTCAACGCGGTCGAGTGGCTAGGCCGGCGCCTGAACGTGGGACAGATGGCGGTGGGCAGCATCTTGGCGGCTTTCGGCACGGCATTGCCCGAGTCGGTGGTCACGCTGGTCGCTGTGACCACCGGGACGACCCCCGAGCAAAAAGACATCGGCGTGGGAGCCGCCATGGGCGGCCCGCTGGCTCTGGCGACGGTGGCGTATGCGACTACCGGCGTGGCACTGCTCATCAAACACCGCGGGCGCCATCACCCCCAGATGGCAGTTCCCGTCCACGCGGGCGCAGACACCAACCCTGGTGCCGCTGACGAACCCGGCCGATCCCGGGCGCCGCACGTCCTGGCAAGCCCGGCCGATGCCGCCCGGCTCGCTAAAGACCAGCGCTGGTTCTTGGCCATATTCATCGTCAAAGTGACTCTCGGCCTGGTCGCCTTCGCGTTCAAGCCGACGCTGGGCCTGTTGTTCTTCGCGGCCTATGCGGTCTACTTCTGGCGGGAAATACGCGGCGGCGATGACGGCGCGGCAGAGCAGGAGGAGCTGGAGCCGCTGAAGCTCCAGCCGAAAGCCGCAAGCCCGGCGACTTGGGCGGTGGTCGTCCAGACTCTCGCCACTCTGGCCGTCATCTTCTTTTCCTCGCGGGTGTTCGTGGCACAACTGGACGCGATCGGGCCGATGCTCGGGCTGTCCGCCTCGGTGACCGCGCTGCTGCTGTCCCCGATCGCGACCGAGTTGCCCGAGACGATGAACGCGATCATCTGGGTCCGGCAAGGCAAGACCAAGCTCGCCCTCGCCAACATTTCCGGCGCAATGATGATCCAAGCCACCGTCCCCAGCGGCCTGGGCCTGCTGTTCACCTCATGGAAGTTCGACACCGCACTTATCTGGTCCGGCGCGATGACCATGGTCGCCATCATCTACCTACTCGCCACAATGCACGCCGGCAAACTCAGCCCAACCCGGCTGGCCTGGGTGGGAGCACTGTACGGAGTCTTCGCGATCGGGCTGATCCCGATCTTGTCTTGACCACCGCACCTGCACACGTCCAGGGACCACACCGTCGTGTCCGATCAAACCGGCTGGCCGAGAATGCCCGGGCCTTCACCATTGCCTCGGCCAAGGCCCGCGAGGTCGGTCTCGCCGCCCGCGTAGCGGACCTGCGGCAGGCCGTGGTGACCGCCTGGCGCGCCGGCGTCTCCCCCCGGGACATTGCCCATGACCCAACGAGCGGCGTGAGCCCGCGTACGCCGAGTCCTCATGGGTCTCTCGCAGCATCCCGGCGTCCGAGCGTGTGGCATAGCGGATCCCTATCGTCATGCGCGCGACCTATGACGATCTTGGAAGTCCGATGCGGCGGGCACCTGGCCTCCAGCCGTCCGGCGGCGAAGGTCGCCGCCAACCGCTCTGGTGAACCGGTCGTGCCTGATCGTCGTGCCAACACGGGGATGGGGGGCGCATGTGGACGGCGGTCCGGTGGGCGACCTGGAGTATCTGAACGCCGAGTTCAACCTCGAGCCGGGCACCTTCTTGTTCAAACTGCATGTCGATGGGGAGTGGGATACCGCGGCATTCACGCGTCTGGACAGGGCGATGGCCCAGGTGTGCACGGATCTGACCGGGCACCAGCAGCTACCCCGCTGGCTGGTGGCCGGCTTCCGGTACACCTGCGACTTCACCACCCGCACGATCAGCGACTCCGGTCTGCCCCGCAACAAACCCGCGCCCTACTACGAGCGGGCCGGCCGACGGCTGCGTGACCTCAACGCCTGGCTTGCCTACGGCTGGCCCATTTAAGGACAGTCTCGACGCGGCACACCTGCCCGGCACCGGGTTGAGCCGGATCACGCCTCCCGCGAACGTATTAGTCGATGCGGGCGGCGGTGGAGCAGGCAGGGGTGCCATGGCAGGTCCGCAGCCTCCGCAGTATCTGCTGCAGCCGCGCCAGCCGGGCCAGCGGCACAGTGGAGACGGTGTTGTTCAGCTCGTACGGATCAGCGCGCAGGTCGTAGAACTCTCGTTCTCCGTCGGCGTACTCCACGTACAGCCCGTCCGCCGTCCGGATCGCCGTGTACGTGGGCGGGTTGCCGCTGGCGGGCCCGGGACGGTCCGGGTCGTCCTTCGCGAGGCTGGGCCCGTGATGCTCGATGAGGATCGCACCGGGCGCGTGCGCGTCCTGCTCACCGAGCAGACGAGGGACCAGGCTTCTCCCGTCCACCGACGCCGGTATGGGCGTGCCTGTCAGGTCTTCGAAGGTCGGGGCCAGGTCGGTGTTCTCGGCCAGCGGGGTATCGCTGCTGCCGGCCGGTACGGACGGACCGGCGATGATGAGCGGCACCCGGACGTCGGTGTCGAAGGCGGTGGTCTTGCCCGGCATGAGCCGGTGCTCTCCCATGTGGTAGCCGTTGTCGGAGCTGAACACGAAGTAGGTGTTACGGGACAGTCCCCGCTGCTGCAGCGTCGCGCATAGCCGGCCGACCATGCGGTCCACCGCCTGCACCGACTGCACCCGGCGAACGTACTGGGCGTCGATCGAGGCGAGCTGGGCACGCCCGAGCGTGCTGTAGCTGCGCAGCCACCGCGGTTTGTCGGAGATGTCGCCCTCGTTGAACGCCGGGCTCCGCGGAGCCTTCGCGCTCAGGAACCGGTGGGCGTCGCGTGGCGCCGGGGTGGCGGGCAGGTGCGGCGCGAACGAGGCCACCTCCAGCAGAAACGGCGTATGCTCCGCCGCCGACCGCTGGATGAACGCGTTCCCCTTGGCGGACAGCACATCGGTCAGGTAGTCCGACGGGGCGCGGCCGCTGGTACTCACCTGACCGTTCTCGTTGAGCGTGTAATGGAAACCCCCGTACCCACCGGCGCCGACGACGTCCCATTGGTCCCAGCCCGGCGGCACGTACGGGTTCTTGCCGTCGTACCCGTTGAGGTACTTGCCCATCATCGCGGTGCGGTAGCCGTTGGCATGCAGCGCGGTCGCGAACGTCTGCCGGTCCTTGCCGTTCTTGGTGAACTTGTTGAATCCACCGTTCGGCCCGCTGTTGGTGTAGACGCCGGTGTCGTGCGGAAACTGCCCGGTGAAGATCGAGGAGCGGGACGGGCAGCAGAACGAGTCCGTGACGAAGTAGCCGGTGAACGAGCGGCCCGCCCGCTGCAGCTCCTGCGCGTTCGGCATGTACCGCAGCAGGTCCGTGCTCAGGTCGTCAGTGAGCACGAAAACAATGTTCGGCCGGTCGGGCAGCGACGGCCGAGGCGTCCCGGCGGCGCCTGGCCGAAGAGTGTGCGGCGCACACCCGATCATCGCCAGGAGCAGGCAGACCAACATCGATTGGGACACACGTCGCGAACAGAACACGAGCGCCGAGCCAAGTGGATGTGATCACTCCACACAAGCGACTTGACGTTCGCCGTACCAATTGGCGGTCAGGTGTTCATCTCCACGTCGAACCCCGTTATCGTTCCCGGCCCTCACCTGCCGGAACGGCCGACTTCAGCCTTCCCTCACCGGCAACTCGGACGTTCGCAACTAGTTGAGGGTTCTGTCCGTATCTGATACTTGTACAACTCAACAACTGTCCGCGCGGGGATGACGGCCATCCCCGACCTGGGCGCGAGCATCTGTGCGTCGCTCGGCGTCTGCGGGAAGTCGGTCGTCCGGCTTCAGGGCGCCGAGGTAGGAGGTGAGCGGGGTGGTCGAACATCGTGACCGGCACGCGCCCAGAACCTCGTTCGTGAACGGCGGACCGGCGGGACATCAGGTCGGCGGGCCCGGGGCGGCGCGCCGGCCGCCGGCTCGGGTGACCGGGCTCTGGCGGGCGCTGGGGCTGACGGCCGCCTCCGCCTTGGTGTGGGGTGTCGCGCATGTTCGAGCCGGACGCCGCGCGACGGGCTTTTCTCTCATGGCGATCCTCGGCGCGCTGGTGGCCGGTACGGCGACGGGGGCGTTGGCGTTCCAGGCGCAGTTGAAGCAGATCATCGTGCAGCACGCCTGGCTGAACGCGATCACGATCGGCATCCTCATCCTGGCCCTGGCCTGGGGGCTGATCGTCATCCGCTCCTACCAGGTGGTGCGTCCGCCGGAGCTGCCGTTGGCGATGCGGATCACTGCAGGGTCTTTGGTCGCGACCACCGCGATGCTGGTGTGCACACCGCTGGTGTACGCGGCGAACACCACGTACGTGCTGCGGAACACGCTCTCGAACATCTTCCCCGGGGACGACCATTCCGGGCAGCCGGTCAATGCCGACAACCCCTGGAAGAACCTGCCCCGGCTCAACGTGCTCCTGCTGGGCGGCGACGGCGGTAAGGACCGCACCGGCATCCGTACCGACAGCATGACGGTCGCCAGCATCGACACGAAAACCGGCGCGACGGTGCTGCTGAGCCTTCCGCGGAACCTGCAGAAGTTCCCGATGCCGCCGCGCATGCGGTCCCGGTGGCCGAACGGGTACACCGGAGATCCCGGCGATCAGGGACTTCTGAACGAGCTGTACATCATCGGGGAGCGCCATCCCGAGCTGGAGCCTGGCTACAAGAAGGGACAGCGGGGCGCGCATCTGCTCGAAGACGTGATCGGCCATCTACTCGGCCTGAAGATCAACTACTACGTGCTGGTCAACCTGAGCGGCTTCCGCGACATCGTCGACGCCGTCGGCGGCGTGAAAGTGCACATTGAAAAACGGCTTCCGATCGGCGGCGAACCCGAAAGGGGCATTCCGCCCACCGGCTACCTGGAGCCGGGCTGGCACAAACTGAACGGCGAAAAGGCGCTCTGGTACGGGCGCAGCCGGCACGCCGATGACGACTTCCACCGCATGGACCGTCAGAAGTGCCTGCTCAACGACATCGCCCAGCAGGCCAACCCGCAGACGCTCGTCACCCATTTCCAGCAGCTGGCCAAGGCAGCGCAGAACACCATCTCCACCAACATCCCCTCGGCGCTGCTGCCCGCGCTGATGAACCTGTCCGGCACGGTCAAGCACGGCGCCGAGATCAACAGTCTGCCGTTCAACCCCTACAAGCTGGCCGGCTTCCACGTCTACCAGCCCAGCGTCCCGCTGATGCGCAAGGTGACCGCCAAGGCCATCACCGACAGCACGCGGCGGCCGACGGCGGCCGCGAGCCCCTCCCCACACACGAGTAAGAAGGCGGGAACTTCCACGGCAGCCCCGAGCCAGGGCGGCGGAGCGGTGTCGTTGCAGAACAGCTGCGGGTAAGACCGCCCGAGTCATAGGTGCGTACACGCCGGCGTCGAAACCGCCGTCGTCGGCAGTGGCGCGTGTCAAAGGTGACGCAGCGCGATCCACGCCCGAACCAGCATGTCGGCTGCGAGCAGCAGGCCGATGATGACCCAGAAGGTCATTGCGGCCCGGACGTTGGCCAGCCGGGCAGCGGCGGACGCCGATGCGATCGTCGGCCTCGCCGCCGACAACTGATCGAAGGAATCCTCCACCCCAGTGCCTGATGGCATGAACACCTCCCCCGGTGCTTCTCGAGGCGGACTGGAAGCGACACCGCGGCACTGAACCGGATGCGCCAACCTGGCCGGCGCGGCGTCTTTCTCCCGTGTCCCAGCGCGATCTCATCCCCCCGATGGCGCTGTCCTTGCACGGCTCATTCTATTGCGATAGTTGTACAAGTTGACAAGTATTACGGTCGGATGCCGGGCGCATCGACCGGCCGGACCCTGTGTGTGTCGTTTGCGCCACCGCTGTCTCCTCCGAGAGGCTGGCCACCGGGGTCTGACGGTCCCGAACAAGCCGGGAGGTGGAGGCGTGAGGCACACCGGTGCCGAGGAGTCGGCGTACCTGTCGGCTGAATTGCTTCAGGACATGGCGGGCACATTCGGGTTGCTGGCCTCGACGATGCGGCTGCACATCGTCTGGGTGCTCGCCCACGGCGACACCGACGTCGGGACCATCGCCGGGCAGGTCGGCGCGACCGTACCCACGGTGAGCCACCATCTGGCCAAACTGAAGCTGGCCGGCCTGGTCCGCTCCCGCCGAGAGGGCCGCCGCCAGATCTACCTGGTCGATGACCCCCACATCGTGACGATCGTGCGCCAGATGGTCGATCGCATGCGGGACCAACCCGCCGGCTCAAGGCGCGGACGTGGCGTGGGCGCCTGATCCGTCGGCCGCTTCGCTCCCGCCGACCGACTCGCCGGCGGAACCGCGACCGCCCGAGGTCCGCGGCCGCCTCACGGAACTCGCTTCGATGCCTGTGCTGCAGGTGCTGCGTCGGCTAGAGAGTGGACCACGCGGTCTCGACGAGGAACAGGCTCAGACCCGGCTGGAACGCCACGGCGAGAACGTCATTACCGCATCGGGCCGGCGGCATCGGGGCGCGCGGCTGCTGCGTGCCCTCACCAACCCCTTCGTAGTGATCCTGTACATCCTCGGTAGTGTCTTCGCGCTCATCGGGGCGTTCGGCGCCGCGGCGATGATCGGCGTGATGGCGCTGATCAGCTGCTCACTGCAGGTCCGCCAGGAACACCGCTTCGACCGGGTCGCGGCGACGCTCCGGGCGATCGTGGTCACCACCGCCACCGTCGTACGCCGTGCCTCGCCCGAGGCGCCGCCGGTGGCGCGCGAGGTGCCGATCGACCAACTGGTGCCCGGCGACATCGTGAAACTCACCTCCGGCGAGATGGTCCCGGCCGACGTGCGGCTACTGCGATCGGCGGACCTGACCGTGGACCAGGCCGTACTAACCGGGGAATCCCTGCCGGCCACCAAGCACACCACCGGAAACGAAGACGACCCGGCCGCCCAGCCGCCCGGCGCGCCGACAGGTGATCGGCGCACCTTCGACTGCCCGTGGCTGTGCTTCATGGGCAGCACGATCAGCACCGGCACTGCCACCGCCGTGGTCGTCGCGACCGGCGCGTGGACCTACTTCGGCGCTACGAATGCCGAGTTGGCGCCGCGGCGCGCCGAGACCGCCTTCGACCGCGGCGTGAAGGGAGTGTCCCGGGCCCTGATCGGTCTGATGCTCGTGTGCGCGCCCCTGGTGTTCGTCGTGAACGCGGCCGTCCACGGCATCAGATTCGCGGCACTGTGGTTCGCGATCTCCGTCGCGGTGGGGCTGACCCCGGAGATGCTGCCGGTGATGGTCAGCACGGCACTGGCCCGAGGAGCCAGAGCGAGCGCACGGCACAACGTGGTCATCAAGCGGCTGCCGGCCATCCACAACCTCGGCGCGATCGACGTGCTCTGCGTAGACAAGACCGGCACGCTCACCGACGATCAGATCAGCGTCGACTGCCACTTCGACCCCTACGGCAACCCGGACACAGAAGTGCTTCGCTGGGCCGCGATCAACAGTGCCTGGGCAACGAACGGTGACGGCGCCATGCTGATCAACGAACTCGATGAGGCGCTGCTCGCCCACGCCGAGCAGCTGAACATCCCCCTCGACGCTTACACCGGCGTCGACGTGATCCCCTTCGATCCCCCCCGCCGTCGCAGCAGCGTCATCGTATGGACCGGGCACCGGCTGGGCGCCGAGACACTCATCACCAAAGGCGCCGTCGAGCAGGTCCTGGACCGCTGCACCCGGCTCCGCACCGACCACGACGACGCGCCACTGATCCCCGCGGACCGGCGCCGGCTGGATGAGCTCGCTGACCGCCACGCCGCCGACGGGGTCCGGCTGCTCGCCGTCGCCATCACCGAACGGCCGGCGCCGGCCCGGCCGCACCGCCCAGCCGAAGAGCAAGAGCTGACGCTGGTGGGGTTCGTCGGCTTCCGCGACCACCCTCGAGATTCCGCACCGGCCGCCATCACCGCCCTGGCCGACCGCGGTGTCACCGTGAAAGTACTCACCGGAGACCATCCACTCGTCGCGGCCCGGGTCTGCCACGACGCCGGCATCGATCCCGGGCGCATCGTGCTCGGCGAGGACATCACCGCGGTCGGAGACGCCGAGCTGAGCGAACTCGCCGCCCAGACCACCGTGTTCGCGCGCATCGACCCCGAGCAGAAAGCGCGCATCGTCCGCGCGCTACGCGCCGCCGGGCGCACGGTGGGATTCCTCGGCGACGGCGTCAACGACTCAGTCGCACTGCGCGACGCCGACGTCGGAATCACCGTCGAAAGCGCCGTCGACATCGCCCGCGAATCCGCCGACGTGGTGCTACTCCGCAGCGACCTTCACACAGTGGCCGAGGCCATCACCGACGGCCGGCGAACCTTCGACAACATCAAGAAATACCTAGAGATCACCATCTCCTCTAACTTCGGCAACGTGCTGTCGATGCTGGCAGCCAGCATCATGCTGCCCTTCCTGCCGATGCTCCCGTTGCAGATCCTCGTCCAGAACCTTTGCTTCGACCTGTGCCTGCTCCCCCTCGCCTTCGACCACGTCGACCAGCGCACGCTCCGCCGCCCGCGCACATTCGACTCGGCCCGCCTCACCCGGTTCGTGCTGTTGCTGGGGCCCGCCAACACCCTGGCCGACCTCGCCACGTTCGCGATCCTGCTGCACACCACCGGAAGCCACCCCACACCGGCCGCCCAGGCCCTGTTCCACACCGGCTGGTTCGTGGAGAACCTGCTCACCCAGGCCGCCGCGATCTACCTGCTCCGCAGCCGCCGGCTGCCATCACCCCGCAACCGCCCCGCACTTCCCGTGGTCCTCGGCACCGCCGTAATCGCGGCCATCGCCGTAATCCTGCCCCTGTCCCCGCTTGCGGGACCCTTGCAAATGACGGCCCTGCCAGGCACCTGTCTCCTGTCGCTGACCTTCGTCCTGGTCCTCTACTGCATTCTGATCAGCGCCACCAAGACGCTCTGGCACAAGATCGACTCGCCGACCACACACGAACCCGCCGAACCACCCATCTGATGCTCCGCCCAAGTCGGACGGACAGGTGCGGCCGGTTGCTGAGCGACCGACAGCGATTGGTTCGCCGACCTTGGACCTAACGGTCGCGATCACGGTTTTCGCGATCGTCTTCCCGGCCCAATTGCCACTCAAGACGGCGCCGGCCAGCCTGGTGCTGGGCACTTGCAACCGGCCCAACTGGGTGTTCGCCGTGGTGGCAGCGGCGTTCGCCTGCCATATGGTGTTCGCCATCGCCGCGGGCAGCCTGTTGAGCAGAGCAGCAGGCGAGGCGCCCGTGTGCCGTTCCCGGCACATCAGGAATCGAGCGCATGGCGCCGGCGCCTGCCGCATCCTCAGCTGTGCGGTGATGGTGTGGTTACGTGCCGGGGAGCCGGTCCGTGGCGTCGGTGACCGCGCCCTTGGCGTTGTCTGCAAGGCCTTGACCCGCCTGGTCGATCGTCCCGGTGGCGGTGTCCGCCAGGTTCTGGCCCGCGTCGGTGGCATCGGCCGCGGTCTGGCCCGCCTGGTCGATCAGGCCGTCGACGGGCAGCTCAACGCCGGTCAGCTCGCTGACTTGGTCCTTGGCCCCCTGAAGCAGCTCGGTGGCCTTCTGTTTGAACGTGTCGAACAGGCCCATTGCGGATCCTCCAAATTTGGGTGGTGCTCGGGTAGTGCCGGACGCTGTGGGGAGTGTTGCCGTGTCGCCGCACCCGTCAGCACGGCTGTGGAAGGTGTCAGGTGAGGATGGGAATGAGGCATGCGGCGAAGGCCAGGTAGAACACCGCAGCCAGCGACAGCGTCTTGGCGGTGAACTGTCTGGTACGCACGAGGATCAGCAGGTAGCCGATCCCGGCCATCGTTGCCAGCCCGGCCACCAGCAGGGCGGTATCGAACCGCCACGGGGTGAACAGCAGGCCCAGTCCGCTGGGGACGGTGGCCTGGATCATCATGGCGCCGGAGATATTGGCCAACGCCAAGGGCGTCTTGCCCTGCCGTACCCAGATCACCACATTCATGATCTCCGGCAGCTCGGTGGCGATCGGCGACAGCAACAGCGCGGTCACCGCCGCCGACAGGCCCAGCATCGGACCGACCGTGTCGAGCTGGCTTACGAACAGGTGCGACGCGGCGAAGATGATCACTAGCGCGAGCATCGTTTGGGCTACCACCGCCCAGGTCTGCGGGTACGGCCGGCGGCGTTGCAGCAGCAGCGGCGCCAGTTCCTCGACCTCACCGGCCTCGCCGCCGCCCCGGATCTCCCGCCAGAAGTACACCGCGTAGGCGGCGAAGAACAGCAGACCCAGCCACGGCTTGAAGGCGAAGGCCACCAAGCCAAGGGCGACCTTGACAATGAAGATCACCAAGAACCAGGTCTGGTCCCGCCCGAGCCTGCGCAGATCACCGAGATCATCGTCAGCGTTCTGACCCGGTGAACCGGTCTCGACCCCATGCGAGGACCCGCGGCCCGCCCCCACCAGAACCGGAGCCGGATCGCGGCGGCGGCGGGCCAGCATCATCCAGCCGGTCACCGCGTAAGCGACGGTCGCCAGGGCCAACGGGCCGCCCATCGCCGCGCCCACACCGATGTCCTTAGCCTGCGCTCCGTCACCGAACACCACAGCGGTGAAGGTGACCACGCTCTCGGGCAGGGCAGTACCGAAGGCGGCCAGGATCGTGCCCACCGCCATCGGGCCCACCTTGAGGCGTTGCCCCAGCCACTCCACAGCGTTCACGAACCACGTGCACGACAGATAGATCACTGCTGCGGAGGCGATCAGCAGAACAAAGTGCCACACGGGCTGTCCTCAACCCTTCCCGCATGTCGCGGGGGCGAGAACCATGCGCGCGGGCGCGGCGACCTCGGCCCCCTCGACACGCCTTAGCGCCATCGAGACGGGTCGAAGGTCTCGCCCACCCGTCAGATCCCGGGTGCCGCAGCCGGAAACCCCACCAACAGGCTTCAGTGTGTCGACATGCGGGCTTGTGGACTACTCCCCTTCGGAGACACCATCATCCAGTCATTTCGTCATTTTCGCAAGTCACGAAACGAGCTTCCCTGGGTCACCCCCGCCGCCACCCCCGCCAGGTATCCGCGAGAATCAGAGGACCATGGCACATTCGCACGCACCCGCCAGTGGACCTGGATCGGCGCCCGGCAACCGGACAGATCCCACCGCCGCGCAACTCAAGGCCGCCGCCGCCACCTTTGATCTGCTCTCCACACCGGTCCGGCTCCACCTGGTCTGGCTCGCCGCCCAAGGCGAACACGACGTCGGGACGCTCGCCGCCAGAGCCGGGGTGAGTATCGCCACCGCCAGCCAGCATCTGAGCAAGCTGCGCCTAGCCGGAGTGATCACCGCCAACCGCGCCGGCAAACGACACATCTACACCGTCGACGACCCACACGTCATGACCCTGATCGATCAAATCTTCGCCCACGTCGCACCCGACGGAACACTCGCTCCCGATCCTCCGTCGTAGCCGTCCGGCAATGATCCAGAACTTGACCGCCTTGAATTCCTTCTCCGACCCACGATCGCGGACCCGCTGCTTCCGTGGGCCGCGCCTGGCAGACCGAAGGTGTTCACAAGTGGCTTGCCTACGGCGGCTGCAGATCGCGTGGACGCTCCTCCAGCGGTGCCGGCACCTGACCAATGACAGCCTGTCCGTCGCGTTCCTCCCCTCGCCCTAGCCGCCGGCTTCGCCACCGACGTCATCGTCACGGCTGCTGGCGCCTGACCAGCACCCACCCGGCCCTGAACAGGTGGTCTATCGGCTGGTGAGCTGATCAAGCGGCTGGTCGGGGTCGGCCAATCGCCGTAGGTCGATGGCAAGCCCGGAGTGGATCAGCGTTTTGATCTGCTCCGTGACGTCCCAAGTGTTGACGTTCATGCCCGCCAGGACGTGGTTGTCGTTGCACCAGAAGGCGGTGAACTGCCGGGCGGCCACGTCGCCGCGGAAGACGACCTGGTCATATCCACCCGGTCGCACGTGTCCGGTGTATTCCATGCCCAGATCGTATTGGTCGCTGAAAAAGTAGGGCAGCCGGTCGTAGGCGGCCTGGTGCCCGAGCATGGTCGCTGCCGCGGTGGCGGGCTGGTTGAGGGCGTTGGCCCAGTGCTCGACCCGGATATGCGTGCCCAGTACGGGATGGGCGGCGTTGGCGACGTCCCCTACGGCGCAGATGCCACGGTCGCTGGTGGCCAGTGCGGCGTCGACGACGATGCCGTTGTCGACGTTCAGACCGGCTTCGGCGGCCAGCCGTGTGTTCGGGCTGATCCCGACCCCGACGATCACGGCGTCGGCGCCGATGGTGGTGCCGTCGGCCAGCCGCACGCCGGTGGCTTTGCCGTTGTTGGTGGTGATGGCGGTGATCTGGGCGCGGCAGCGCAGGTCGACGCCGTGGTCGCGGTGCAGATCGGCGAAGACCTGGGCGGCTTGGGGGCCGAGCACGCCCAGCAGCGGGAGTTCGGCGGCCTCCAGGAGGACGACCCCGGCGCCGGCCTGCCGGGCCGCGGCGGCCACTTCCAGGCCGATCCAGCCACCGCCGATCACCGCGACCCGCGAGGCGGTGGCGAGCGTGTCCTTGATCTGTTCGCTGTCTTCGATCCGCCGCAGGTAGTGCACCCCGTCGGCATCGGCGCCGGGGACGGGCAGTCTGCGCGGGCTGGCTCCGGTGGCTAGCAGGAGCTTGTCGTAGCCGACGTGGTCGCCGTCGGCCAGCGTGACCTGGCAGGCCGCCCGGTCGATCGCGGTCACCGCCTGTTCTGTCCGCAGATCGACGTCGTGTTCGCCGTACCAGGCGGCCGGGTGGACGAACACCTGCTCGCGTTCGCTCTTGCCGGTCAGGTAGTCCTTCGACAACGGGGGCCGCTCATACGGGCGGTGCGGCTCATCGCCGACCAACACGATCCGCCCGTCGAAGCCTTGATCGCGCAGGGCTTCGGCGGCCTTGGCGCCGGCCAGGCCAGCACCGACGATGACGACCGTCGCAGCAGGTTCCATAGCGCACGTCCTCCCTTGGATCTTGGTCGCTTCTGGATTCGGGGTTCTGGTCTTTGAGGCGGCAGCAGGTGCTGTCTCAGGGGTTGACGCCGGTCAGGGCGAAGAACTCAGTGCGCGAGCGGGGATCCTCGCGGAGCGTGCCGAGCAGCGTGGACGTGACGGTGCTGGAGCCGACGGCCTGGACGCCGCGCAGGGTCATGCAGGTGTGTTCGGCCTGGATGACCACACCGACGCCCTTGGGTGCCAGGTGTTCAGCGAGCCAGTCGGCGATCTGCTTGGTCAGCCGTTCTTGGACCTGAGGCCGGTAGGCGAAGTGCTCGGCGACACGCGCCAGCTTCGACAGGCCGAGGATGCGCTCGGCCGGCAGATAGCCGATGTGGACGGTGCCGACGAACGGCAGCAGGTGATGTTCGCACACCGACCGCAGCGGGATCCCACGTGCCAGGACGAGTTCGTCGTAGCCCTCATCGTTTGGGAAAGTGGTGAGGTCGAACGGGCGGGGGCTGAACAACTCGGCGTAGGAGCGGGCCATCCGGCCCGGGGTGCCGCGCAGGCTCTCGGACTCGGTCGAGACGCCCAAGGCCCGCAGGAAGTCACCGGCGGCGCTTTCGGCCGCCGCGAGATCAACGCGGTCTGCCTCCTGGACGACGTGCAACGCCGAACTGGATCGCACCGAGGTCTCCTTTCCGTTGATGAGGGGAACTCGAACCAGGCCGCTGCCTACGTCAGTGCACGCGAGTGCCGGTCGAAATGGCGAACAGGTCCAAGAACCCGGCGCAGGCCGTGGCCACGGCGCCGAGCA
>JAOPYG010000111.1 GCA_025964685.1 Actinoallomurus sp.
GGCCACCCCGAGCAGGTGCGCGGTGACCGGTACGCGCAACGCGACCATCGCGGCGCCGATGAGCGCACCGGCGACCGTACCCAGGCTGAACCCGGCGTGGAACCGGGACATGATCGAGCGGCCCAGGTGCTGTTCGACGCGGGCACCCTGGACGTTCATCGCGACATCCCACGCGCCGTTGCCCAGGCCGACCAGGAACAGTCCGGCCACGACGGGCAGGACCCCGTACAGGTAGCCGAGGGCGGCGGCGACGAGCCCGGCGGCGAGGACAACCGACATCACGGCCACGGTCCGCCGCGAGCCGAGGCGCGTGAGCACCGGACCCGAGAGCGGCAGCGCGATGACCGAACCGGCCGCGATGGCGAGCAGGACCAACCCGAGCTCGGAGGGCTGGAGGTGCAGCCGGTCCCGAACCTGGGGAATGCGCGCGGCCCAGCTGGCGAACGCGAACCCTGACCCGATGAAGGCGATGTAGGTGGCGCGGGCCGCGGCCCGTGCCTGAGCCGGCGATGGGGCGGTCTCGGACAGGATCACGAAGCGACCTCGAGGTCAGCGAAGAGTGGGTGGCCGATCCACCGTACGGTCACGCCTCTCCGCGCGGTCATCCGGGCACGGCTACGAGCCTCGAGCGATGATCGCGTTACTCTCTGCGAGATTCTTGACAGGGCGTGACCTGGACGCGCGGGGAGGTTAGGCGCGGTCGAGAGCATCAGGGTGACGACGTCCGGCTCGGCGAGCTGAGCGAGCATCCCGAAGACGATCGGCAGCTTGGTCTTGGGCAGCCCGTTGATCGCGTGATCACCAAGGCGGTGCCATTCCTGCGCCGTCAGGTACTTCTCCGCCAGCGGGAGAACCTTCTCTTCTTCGATCGCCAGGTGCGCTGTCAGCCCGGCTCCGAGGCGAGCCAGCGACTCCGCCAGCTTTTCGGGGGTGGCATCCGCGTCTCGGCGCCACGCCCACCCCGGCTCGTCGGACGTCACCAGGGGCGACATCGCGAACCAGGCCAGGCTAGACGGCATCACCGAGGCGTCGGCCACGCATTCTCGCGTCTCATGAGCCGCAGGTGCCGATCTCTTGGGCGATGTCGAGAACGTGCGGATGGCTCCGACTCTCCCGTGAAGGCGCTCCAGTCGGGGGCGCCGCGGTCAATCGAGGAGCTCGTCATGCGAAAGATCATTTACTGGGTGCACGCGTCGATCGACGGTTACATCGCCGGGCCCAACGGAGAGTTCGACTGGCCTGCCCTGGGGCCGGAGCTGATCGGGTACTCCGAGGCGATGAACGAGCAGGTCGACACCCTTGTGTACGGGCGGGTGGTGTGGGACATGATGGCCGCCTACTGGCCGACGGCCGATGCCGAGCCGGCGACGACCGATGAGCACGCCCGGGCGTTCGCGCCCTTCTGGCGGCAGACCCCGAAGGTCGTGGTCTCCCGCACGCTGGAGAAGGCCGACTGGGACGCCCGCGTGATCGGGCAGAACCTCGCCGACGAGATCGCGGAGCTGAAGCGGCGGCCGGGCAAGGACATCCTGCTGACCGGCGGCGCGGAGGTCGCGGCCTCCCTTACCGAGCTCGGCCTGCTCGACGACTACCGCATCGTCGTCCACCCGGTCGTCCTCGGCGGTGGTCCGCGGCTGTTCCTGGAGCCGAAGGACCGCATCGACCTGAGACTCACCGACTCGCGGACCTTCGACTCCCAGACCGTCCTCCTGCGCTACGAACGCCAGGGGTGACGACGTCAACCCAGGAACGCCGCGGTTGTCGCGACGAGCGCCTCAGCGTCATCGGCCCACGGGAAGTGGCCCGCTCCTGGTTGAACGGCGAACTCGGCGTTCGGGAACAGCCCGGCGTATTCGGCCACGACGCTCGGAATGCTGTTCAGGTCGGTCTCGCCGGCGAGCAGCAGCACCGGCGCGTTGAACGCGGTGAGCGCCGCGCGCGTGGCATCCGGCTCGAAGGCGCCCTCAGCGCCGTAGGCGGCTGCGGCTTCGGTGTTCTGATGGCCGTCCTGGGCCGCCAGGTGGGCTTGTGCCGCCGCGTCCCACCGGCCGTAGAAGAAGGGGTCGACGGCCTTCCAGTCGGTGCCGTTACCGGCCAGGATCGCTTCAAGAGCCGCGAAGGCCGCTCCGAACCAGGGCTCATCCTTGCGGAGCAACGCAGCCTCACGCCGGCGCTCCCCCGTGGTAATGATGCCGACGGCCACGGGGGACGGAGTGATCAGAGCGAGCTTGCCGACGCGTTCTGGGTGCCGGGCCACGTACAGCGCCGCCAGGTTGGCGCCGGCGCAGTGCGCGAGCAGGTCGATCCGGTCAAGACCAAGGTGCTCGCGCAGCGCCTCGACATCGTCGACGAGCCGATCGCAGCGGTACGAGGCGGCGTCCTCCGGTATCGCGGACTGACCGGTGCCCCGAAGGTCCACCATGATCAGCTGCCGATGCGCCGACAGACCGCCGAGCTCACCCATGTACACGGAGTCCTGCATCGGGCCGCCCGGCAGACAGATCACCGGGTCCCCCTCTCCGGACACGTGGTAGGCGAGAGCGGTTCCGTCATGTGCGGAGAAGGTCGGCATGGCGAGGAGCCTGTCAGCGGTGTTCAGACCAAGGCAACCGACTATCCGGATGGAGCCACCGTAAGCGGAAGGGAGAGCCGGACGCTGCTGATGGTCATCGGCGAGCCGGTGAACGCGCAGAGGAACATCCGCAGGTGCTTGGTGACCGACACGGCGTACACCTTGCCGGGAGGCAGCAGCACGTACCGGGCGGAGGTGTGCGGACCGACAGTGGCGGGCCCGGAGCTGATCCGCCACCAGTCGGAGGCGCCCTGGCCTACTCGGGTGGCGAAGTTCGGCTTGAGCGCGGTGCCGGTCGTGTTGACGGCCTCGAGGGTGATGCGGGTGATCCCTCGGTGCATCTTCGCGACCGTCCGGACGCTGCCGACGGTCAGATGCAGCGGCGCCGGGCTGGCGGCCGCGATCGCCACGCAAAGGACCGCCGGTGCCACCAGCCCGGCCGCCAGTGCGCCCCGCGCCGTCCACCCGTGCAGCCAGGGAACGCGTGGCTGCCAGGCCCCGGCGAAGGCGGAGGCGGGGACGGTGGCGGCGGCCGCCAGCCACAGCGGGGTCATCAGCAGGAAGTAGCCGTCCTGGGATCGGGTGGCGACGAAGAACACGCACCAGGGCAGGACGGTGGCGGCGGGGCCGAGGCGCTTGATGAAGAGCACGAAGGCGGTGAGCAGGCCGACCGCGAGGAACATGCTGCCGTAGGAGTAGAAGGCGAGACGGCCGCTGCCGGCCGTGAAGTAGTACGAGATGCCCATGGCGCCCTGGCCGTGGAGGATGGCCCCCTGGGTGAGCGGGAGAAGGAGCCCGGAAAGCCATGCCTTCGGATCCTGGACGATGAAGTAGACGTTGAGGAGCAGCCAGGCCAGCAGTGCGATGCCGGTGTACCGGGCCACCACGGCCAGCGCGGGCCGGTGGCCGAGTTCACCGCGCCGTACGAGGTAGATGCCCACGATCAGGAACGGCGCGAGGAACCACGGCAGTTGCTGGGCGGCGCAGGCGGCGCCGAGGCAGATGGCGCGCAGCACCCCGTACCGGCCGAGACGGCCACCTGCGCCGGTGGCCGGCCAGCCGACGACGACCGGGATCAGCAGGGCAACGGCGATCATGGCCGGGTAGCCGGCGTGGGCATAGCCGGGGAGCATGCCGAACCCCAGGCAGACGGCGGTGGCGGCGGACCGCCAGGGCGCCGGGAGCACCCACCACAGGACGACGGTGCCCGCGATCAGCGCGGCGGTGGTCAGCATCGTGACGGCCACCACGCTGTGCATGACGGCGTAGAAAGGAGCCGCGAGCATGACGGCCAGCGGCGGATAGGCGTAGGTGTAGTCCGCCCCGCCGAACATCGTCTTGGTGACCGCGACCGGACCGTGGAAGATCGAGGGCCACGGCTGACCGTAGATCGGATGCCCCCGCAGGAACTCCTTTGTCGCCTGGGCGGTCAGCGCGGCCTCGTCGGTGCCCGCGTGACTCAGGACGTACCCGCACAGGACGAGCACGATCGCCACGACCAGTACGGCCAGATCCACCCACGTCAGGGCGCTGCGGCCCCGTACGACGAGGGTGAGGACGCCGAGGATCAGGATGGCGGCGTAGCAGACCGTGATCACGGCGGCGACCGGTGGATGGGACGACACGGCGCTCGTCCACGCGCCACGGGTTCCGATGAACAGGCTGATCGTGGCGAGCAGCGTCATCCCGCGATGCCACTGCGGCGGGGCCGCGTCCGGCACCCGCTTCGTCCCTGCCGCCGTCCGCGGAGGGTCCTGAGGCCGCCGGGCGAGACCCGCCGCACTGTGGGACTCATTCATGCGGTGGCCTCCGGTTGTCCAGACGCAGATCACGGCTGGGCAACCGGACCTGTAGCTTCTACATTGGTGTAGATGATAGTCGGGGCGCGTAATGGCAGAGAGGGCGATGCCCAGATGAGAAGCGACAGCGGCCTAGGTCGCATCCTGGTGATCGTCCCTACGTACAACGAAGCGGACAACATCACCGTCGTCGCCGGCCGGCTGCGCGCCTCGGTTCCGGAGGCGCACCTGCTGATAGCCGATGACAACAGCCCGGACGGCACCGGAAAGATCGCCGACGAGCTGGCCGAGTCGGACGAGCACATCCATGTCATGCACCGCCCGGGCAAGCAGGGGCTGGGCGCGGCCTACCTGGCGGGTTTCCGCTGGGGCATCGACCAGGGCTACGACGTGCTGGTGGAGATGGACGCGGACGGCTCGCACCGTCCGGAGGAACTCCCAAGGCTGCTGACCGCGCTGGAGCGGGCCGACCTCGTACTGGGATCGCGGTGGGTGGCGGGCGGCCGAGTGGTCAACTGGCCGAAGTCCCGTGAGTTGCTCTCGCGCGGCGGCAGCGCCTACTCGCGTTTCATGCTCCGGTTGCCGGTCCGCGATGTGACGGGCGGCTACCGGGCCTTCCGGACAGAGACACTGACCGGCCTGGGCCTGGACGAGGTGCAGTCGCAGGGCTACTGCTTCCAGGTGGACCTGGCACGGCGCGCCGTCGATGGCGGGTTCCGCGTGATCGAGGTGCCGATCACGTTCGTCGAACGCGAGCACGGGGTCAGCAAGATGAGCCGGGCGATCGTCCTCGAGGCACTCTGGCGCGTCACCGCCTGGGGGGTGACGTCCCGCCTGAGGACACGACGAGCCAAGTGAAGCGTGGGGTGCGGCGCGCAGCCAGCGTAGGCAGACCGGGCCGCCTCGTGTCCTAGCCACGAGGCGGTGTCGCTCCGCTGACAGGTGACCATGAAGCGACCGCCGAACCCGCCACGACCTGGGTCCTCGTCAGCCCGGGTCCGTCTCGGTGACGCGGCCGTCGGTGAGGTGCAGACGGCGGGTGGTGTGGACCGCGTCGATCATCCGGCGATCGTGGGTCACCAGCAGCAGGGTGCCGGGATAGGAGTCCAGCGCGGACTCCAGCTG
>JAOPYG010000209.1 GCA_025964685.1 Actinoallomurus sp.
TCACGGCCAAATCCCGGATCGTGATCTCCGACAGTGGCCTCGCTGCCACGGGTGAGATTCTCGCGGGCTACCTGCGGCCGGCCACCGGGTACGAACTCCCCGTGGTGACAGGCTCCGCCACCGCCTCCGACATCGCCCTCAGGCTCGCGGCGGTGCCCGACCTTCCCCAGGGCAACGACGACGTCGCCGCCGCCGAAGGCTACTCGCTCACGGTGTCACAGGCGGGCGTAAAGATCGTGGCCCCGAAAGCGCACGGCCTGTTCAACGGCTTTGAGACCCTTCGGCAGTTGTTGCCGGCGGCGAGCTACTCGCCCACTGTCGGCGTGGGGCCATGGACGGCACAGCCCATAACGGTCGTGGACTACCCGCGATACGAGCATCGAGGTCTCCAACTCGACCCTGCCCGTAACTTCCTGACGGTGGCCGAAATAAAGTCCATGATCGACCAACTGGCGGCGTTGAAGGGCGACCGGCTGCACCTGCACCTGAGCGACTCCCAGTCCTGGCGCCTTGAGATCAAGGGCTACCCGAAACTGGACGGCACCGGGTGCAACGGAGCGAACTGCCTCGCGGGTTTCTACACGCAAGAGGACTTCAAGGGCCTGGTCAAGTACGCGGCCGACCGGTTCATCGAGATCGTCCCCGAGCTGGAGGCCCCGGCCCATGCAACGGCGGCAGTCACCGCCCTGGGCGGCGTCTCGGTCATGGGTTGCCAAGGCCAGACCCAGACCGACCGGTTCTGCACCAATCCGAATGACCCGGCCAGTGCGCGGGCTCTCACGTTCTGGAAAGACGCGATCGCACAGCTTGCCGCGATCTCTCCCGCACCCATCATCCACATCGGCGGCGACGAGGCCATCGGGATGCCCCACGAGGACTACAAGTGGTGGATCGGGCACATGGAGAAGATCGTCGACGACAACGGCAAGCGGGTGATGGGCTGGAACCCGGCGCTGGAGGGATACGCACCGGGTTCCACCTCCATCAACCAGTACTGGTCCGACTACACCGGCGGTGGCCCCCCTCTCATCAAGCCTGAGTGGTTCAACCAGGGCCGGGACGTCATCGAGACCCCGGAATGGAACGCCTATCTCGACTTCGCGTATGACGGATCCCCCGGCAGGACGCCGGCGACGGAACTTCAAAAGGCCTACTCGTGGGATCCCGAATGGGTGTACGAGAAGTACCGGTCGGTCTGGGCTCAACCCGCGTACGGCGGGCCGAAGGCGGAGGACATTCTCGGTATCGAGGCGCCCATCTGGGGCGAGCAGATGCGCGGACTGGCCACGAACGAGTACATGGTCTTCCCGCGGCTGGCCGGAATCCTCGAAAAGGCATGGTCCCCCAAAACGCTCACCCAGGACTACGACGCGTATCGGCAGCGGCTCAGCGCGGCCGGACCCCGGTGGGCGTTCGCGAACGTGAACTTCGGCTCCATATCCCAGGTCACCTGGAACACGGCGACGATGGGGACGGTCGCCCGATTCGGCGCGGACAAGACCCTGAGCAATGTGCCCCTGGCGCGTATGGCCGCCGGCTCGATTCCGCCCGGTAAAGTCACGGCCGTGATCGATTGGGGCGACGGATCCCCGACCGAGCCGGCCACCATCGCGGCACGCGATTACGTGGCGAGCGCGCGGCAGGGGAGAAGCCTGATGTCGGTCAGCGGGAGCCATTCCTATCCGGCGGACGGGGTGTACCACGGAACCGTCACCTACAGTTATCAGGACCAGACCTGGGCCGTGCCGTTCACCGCGACCGGCGTCCCGTCCTGTACGAAGACGATCACCGGGACGCACAATGGCCCATTGACCGTCTCCTCGGGTCTCACGTGTCTCGATGACGCGACGATCACCGGGCCCGTGACCGTGCGTACAGGTGCCGGGCTTTACGCGTCCGGGTCCGAAGTACGCGGCCCGCTGACGGCGTCCGGGGCCGCCGACGTTCTGCTGTGCGGTACCACGGTGTCCGGGCCGGCCGCCCTGAGCAGTGGGACGCGGGTCTGGCTCGGCAACCACAACGGGGACTGCGCGCCGGCGACGATCAAGGGCCCGGTGAGTGTCACCGGCACGACGGGTCAGGTGATGATCGACGGCACGACCGTGGGTGGCCCGCTCGTCCTGCAGAACAACACGGCGCCGACGATTGTCGCCGGTAACCACATTGGCGGGCCACTGTCGTGCGTGGGGAACTCCCCTGCGCCGAGCAACGCAGGCCGGCCCAATACCGCGTCAGGCCCGAAGTCGGGGCAGTGCGCCGGGCTGTAGACGGACGAAATGCCCGGCCGAGACGTTAAGTCCGATAAGTAAACGCTGATCACGGCGGCCCTCCCGCATTCGTGAGAGGGGGAGGGCCGCCGTGACCAATCAGGCACAGGCAGTGGCAGGCAGCCGTTCGGATACGGGGTAGCCGCAGGCCCGGCATGCCGTCGTTGACGGCGAGTGACATCCCGGTAGTCGCACCGGTCGAGGTGGGCGACGGCGGCGGCGACGTCCATCCGCGACCCCGGCCGTTCAGGGGACGTCGTCAGACGGCGCAGAGCCGGAGCGGTGGGCAAATCGGTCGTGACGGTGCGCGCCAGGTGGCGCATCGCGCCCGTGAGCACGTACGGGCGCGGCGCAAGCGCTTCGAGCCCCAGGCTCCGCCATTGCCGGATTGGGCGCGAGACACGGCGACCGCATTGCTCGTGGGTGCCTTCGTTCTGTTGGTGACAGGATCGTTGCTGGCGATTCGATCTGCCCACGGGGCGCCAGGGGAGGAAATCATCCTCGGCGGGCAGGCGTTGCGACGGTGGACGCCCGGGAGGTGTCCCGGGTGACCCGGGCGCTGGCGTGGGCATCGGTGTGCTGTGTGCTGGGGCTGTTCCTGGTGGTGGCCGCCCTCGTCATCGCATGGATGACGACCCGCACGGCTCCCATCAGCCTCGTCAAAGTGACGACGGCCACCTCGGACGTTTGTGGTGAGCTAATCTCGGCCGACCAGCGCCAGGTCGTGATCCACACTGCCGTGAGCGGCACTGTCGCTATTCCGCAGGCGACCGTGGTGAGCCTACATCCCATCCATTCCTGCGGGATGGCGCCCTAGAGGCTCTCTTTTAGGTGCAAGATGTCCTGGGTTAAAATCCCGCTCCCCGACTTAGACGTGCCTGGTCAAGGGGCTTCGGCCTCAGTCGTAGGCGGTCTTGTGTTGCATTGGGGCGGGATTCAACCTCTAGGACGCCATGTGTTGTTGATGGCTGTGACCGTTCCTACCGGCGTGGTCGACGATGGCGGAGACGCACGTTCACCATGCCCCGGCTGACAGCAACGGCAGCGACCGCTGGCGACCGTCGGCCTACGACCCGTTCTCCAACCATTTCCCAGGAGTCATCAATATCATCTTTTGGCGCGGCGGAGAGAAGTTGCACGCGGACGGTGACGTGCCCGTGCCTGGTGCCGCAGAGGACGGCGAACCAGTTTTGTTCGCCCGTGGTCAGCGCGTCGGAGGTAGAGGGCCAAGGGTCATCGTGGTCCCCGTCGGCTTGGACGCGGTACTGGCCGTAGGTGCAGCGAATGTCCAGTACCACGTCGTCGCCGTAGTTAATAGCAGTGCTGACATCACCATGATGACGACCCGTCGGCACGAACCGCTACGGATCAGGAGGTCGGCAGGCAGGGGTTGGTCGGTAGTCGGCCGAGTCGGGGCGCCTGCTTCAAGATCCGGAATATACGCGGAATGCATCGACGACATCGAGAGTGCCGGCCAGAGTTCTGTGCAGGTCACGACAGGAGCGGCACCGAGATCCATGGCGCACTGTAAATCCGTCGGCTCCAATGAGGCACATCTCGGCGGCCTCGCGGACCAGGTAGCTGGCCTCGGCCAACAAGCGCGTACGTGACAGCAACGACAGCAACCACCGCCTGCGGCGAACGCACGCCGACCGTCTCGGACCCCGGCGTCTAGATCGTCATCAGGGTAGTTGGTCTTCCTTGTAAGCGGACGGTCGGTTGCCGATTCGACTGTAGTGGATCGATCCGAGCAGTAGATGTCCCTGGTGCCCGTGATTCGTTCAGGGCGTTCAGGGCGTTCAGGGCGTTACGGTCGGGGTTGGTCAGGTGTGCGCTGCTCAGGTCCAGTTGGCCGCCGATTCGGTACCCGCCAGGTCAGCCCGCTCCGGGAACTCCCCGGTCCGTGGATGCTCACCCTGCTGCCCGGCCGTGAGCAGGTCAACGGCCGAAGTCGGCCTTGCGAATCAGCGCGTGTATGCCCTTCGTCTGGTCCACGACCTGGGACACATGGAAGTCGGCAGCCGCGGAGAGGTAGGCGTAAGCGACCGCCTTGGCCATACCGGTCTCCTCGTGCAGGAAGCTGATCGCGTTGCGCACGCCGGCCTTCATGGCGTCGTCGAGGGAGACGTCGGGGTGTCCGCTGAGCTGGGCGTTTGGATCCGACAGGCCGAAGGGGATCCAGTGGTCGGCCGTCTCGGCAAAGGGATAGGAGAAGGCGATCTTCGGTGCCGGTCCGCCAGGCTTGATCACGGTGAGCCGGAAGGTTCCGCGCAGTGATGCCTCTAGTGCGGTGAGGGCCACCTCGCCGTCGCCTTGGACGTAATGGGGGTCTCCTGCGAAGAACAGCGCATCCGGGACCTGTACCGGCAGGTAGAGGGTGGCGCCGACGCCCAGCATCTTGATGTCGAGATTGCCTCCGCCAAGGTTGGGGGGCACGGAGTTCATCGGCCGGTCGGTGTCGGTGGCCACGCCCATGATCCCCATGAACGGGGCGAGCGGGAACTTCACCGTCTGGCCGGGGGCGGGCAGGATCCCGTGCCAGTCTCCGTGATACGGCTCGATTGGCGTGAACACAGAGATGTTGTCGTACTTGATGAGGTACGGCTTGGTCTGCGCGTCGTGGACGATGCTCTCTGGATACTCTCCGGGCAGCGCCCCCAGACCATGGCGGCTGGACACGACGCCGTACGGCACGCGTTTCTGCAGTTCGAGCACTTCGACCTTGAGTACGTCTCCGGGCCGTGCCCCGGTCACGGCCACGGGTCCGGTAACGACGTGCGGCCCGTCCTTGATGAGATCGTGTTTTATCGATGAGCGCGCGACCGCCCGTGCGTCGTCTAGCACCTGATCCCGCGAGACGCCGTGGTCACCGAAGTAGGCGTCCGGGTCCCGCCCCTGGTCCTCGAGGAGTCCTTCGTGGGACAGCGTGTCGATGGTCACCAGGCCGCCGGACGGAACCCTGAGCGCCGGTCGCGAAGACCGGTTCGGCAGGTAACCCCACTGGACGGTCTGGGGTGTCGATCTGAGGTAGGCACCGCGAACCCGGCCGACTCCCGGCTGAAGAATCGGCAACGCGCCCGTGTCGAGGGGCTGCGCGGCGGCGGCCGTTCCCGATCCCAGGAGTTGCCCTCCCACGGCGCCGACGGCGCCGACCGCGGTCGCGCCCCGCAAGAAGTTCCGCCGACCCAATCCGTCCGCGAACGACCGTGCCCCGTGCGCTGGGGATGCCTTGTCTTCGCCCTGTCCCATGTCCTACTCCCATTTCGGAGGCGTGATGCATCCAGGACGGTAGGGCGGGAATGTTTCCGGTTTGTCACCAAATGTGAACCTATGTCTACTGTTGCTGACATCACATGGCAGACGGTATGCGAGGAAACCCGTTCTGTAACGAAGGCGAGGAGGATGTGGGGTGTTCGGCAGCCTGCCCACACACGCGACCCGTTATGGAGCCGCGATCACCGAACGCTCAGTGGCTCGCCGGCAGGCCTCGCCTCTGGCACCGAACAACTGGATCAGGTAGTTGCCTGTAGGTCGGTGGCGGTCAACAGCGACGACAAAGTGAACCCGTCGGCGCTAAGGAAACTCGGGCCCGATCCAACGAATCAGTTGCTCACGCACCAGGCGCGCACACAGCGCCCACACCAGACCACCCGCGACTGAGATCGGAACGCCCATCCAGAAGCCCCAGCCGGCCTAGCTCGCCAGCCACCATGACATCAGCATCGCGAACAGCGTCACGGCCGCGATCAGCACGAGCGAGCCGACATACAGCCACCGCACCAATACCAAGGCGACGTTCGAGCCGGATGTCAAGAAGCGCTGCCAGCTTCGAGCATGACCACGCGCGTTGCGGCGGATCGGCCAGCCTTGACGAAGCGGAAGCATTCAACGTCATGCGTCTCAGCATCACCAAATCCCGTT
>JAOPYG010000242.1 GCA_025964685.1 Actinoallomurus sp.
CTGACCGGGGCGCAAAGGCGAAGACCCCTGCCGATGGCAGGGGTCTTGGTGTTTCCAGGGCTCAGGACTCCCGGCTGCTGGACGAGGCGGAAACTTCGGCGACCTCGACGCAGTCACCGCCTTGGGAGTTGCTGTGGGAGCTCTTGCGCCATTCGGGTCGGCTCATTCCATGGCCTCCATGGCTTGTGCGATCCGGTTCCTTGACGGAATTTCCGGCATTGCCTGTTGTCCGATGCGATCGTACCTCACGACGTACAACTGCACCTCTGAGGCAGATGGTACGAGTCGTCCCCCGCCGGGAGAATCGGCATAGGCGACATCGCCGGTCTCGGTGGTCATGATCTTGAATGCACCGTCAAGGCCGGGATGTGCGCCCACCGCCGTCGGAACGACACGAATCGCGATATCCGCCGATTCGGAAAGGTCGAGGAGGTGGGCGAGCTGACCGCGCATCACGGCGTTGCCGCCCACGGGGACCTGGAGCACGGGTTCCCGGAGCAGTATCCACAGGATCGGCGGGTTCTCGCTGGTCAGAATCTTCTGGCGGGCCAGCCGCGCCGCCAGCAGCCCTTCCAGGTCCCGGACCCCACCGGCACGCAGCGTGGCTCTGGCGTAGGCCTCTGTCTGCAGCAGACCGGGGATCCAGGCGTTCTCCCAGACCCTGATCACTGAGGCGCGGGCCTCGATGTCGACGTGCTGTTTGAACCAGTCCGGATCATGGCCTAAGCGGGCGTACCAGAGCAGGAGGGTGAAGAGCCCGCCCGTGTTCCATTCATTGTCGAGCTTGAGGGCATCGTGGTCATCCAGTTGGGCCTGGCCGTTCTCGAGTCGAGAAACTGACGACCTGGCCATAGTAAGGAGTTTCGCCACGTCCTGGCCGGAAAGCCCGCGCTGCATGCGGTAAAACCGTAACGCGTAGGCGATCCAGTTCCACATTGACGCCTTCGGGTCCGGCGAAGGCTTGGGGAGCACATCCACCTCCGGGGGAGAATCGGCGGCGCCAGATTATCCCCAGGCGGTAATGCCATACGGAGCAATGCGGAAACGCGACGCGTAACTCCCCGCGACACAAAAGGAATAACGCGCTTTATGGATCCAAACTCCCGCCCGGCCGGCGGCGTCCCGCGGCCGGAGAGCGCGGGCCGGCCGGACGGCGGGCGGCCCGTACCGCGGGTGGATCCACAGCCCCATCCACAACATGTGGATAACGGTGTGGGAAACCTGTCAACGCCAGCGGGTGGAGAGGATCACGCCGATCACGATCACGCCGAAGCCGATCAGCAGGTTCCAGTTGCTCAGCGAGGTCAGGAGCGGGATGGTCGTGCTGGTGCTCGCCGCCACGTAGAACACGGCGATCCAGATCAGGCCGATCAACCAGCAGCCCACCATGGTCGGAACCAGCCACCGCGGGCTGACGGCGACCTTCTGCGACCGCTGCGGCGGGGTGTAGACGGCCTTCTTGCGTACCTTCGACTTGGGCACGGTGGGTCTCTCCTCGGGGCGGGCAGGCCTGATGCCGTAGCCCGCGCGTGGGTCAGTTTGTCGGTTAGCGTAGTCGCTGGTGAGCAGCGTACGACCATAACAGTGGCAGTGGGGGGTGACGATGGAGGTAAAACCCCGTGACCGTGGATCAAGGACGGTCACGTGGCGGCACGCCATTCCAGCTCTCACGCTCTTCACGGGCACGCTCTTCGCCGCCAGTGCCAGCACGGCGCATGGCACCGACCTGCGCGGCGGCAGCCGTACGCGGGTCACCGACCTGATCACCCAGGAGCAACGCGGCTACCAGCAGGCCCAGAACACCTACCGCACCCTGCACCACCAGGTCGACGGTCTCGGGCGCCAGGCCGGCCGACGCGACGCCCGGGTGCGCACCGCCCAGGAGGACGCCGACCGGCTCGCCGCGCTGTCCGGTTTCACCCCGGTGAGCGGCCGGGCGGTGCGCGTCTCCCTCGACGACGCGCCGCACGGCCGGCGTGTGCCGGGCGACCCGAGTCCGGACGATCTGGTCGTGCACCAGCAGGACGTCCAGGCGGTGGTCAACGCGCTGTGGGCGGGAGGGGCCACCGCCATGCAAATAATGGACCAACGCCTGATCTCCACCAGCGCCGTGCGCTGTGTAGGCAATACGCTCATCCTGCAGGGAGTCGTTTACTCGCCGCCGTTCCGCATCACCGCCACGGGCGTGCCGGAGCGGCTGCGTGCGGCGCTCGGCGCCTCGCCGGAGATTCAGATCTACCGACAGTACGTCGACGAATACGGACTCGGCTACACCGTGAAGACCCTCCAGAAGACAACGTTGCCCGCCTACACCGGCAACACCACGCCCCAGTACGCCACGACGGAGCCCCGCGGTGCGGATATTCATCCGTAGCGTCGGCGAGCTGTGCGTCACGGCCGGCGTCGTCCTGCTGCTCTTCGTCGCGTACGAGCTGTGGGGCACCGGCGCCTACACGCAGGCACAGCAGCACAAGCTGGGCGACGAGCTCGACCGGTCGTGGAAGGCCAGCGCCGGCAAGGTCACCACCGAGCGCGTACGCCTCGGGCACGGCCTCGCCCTGATCCGCATCCCCCGGCTCGGCAAGAGCTTCCACTACGTCATCATCGAAGGCGTCTCCGTCGCGGACCTGCGCAAGGGGCCGGGCCACTATCCGGGCACCGCGATGCCGGGACAGATCGGCAACTTCGTGGTGTCCGGCCACCGCACGACGTACCTCGCGCCGTTCAACAAGCTCGGTGACCTGCGCGGCGGCGACAAGATCCTGATCGACACCCGGGCCAAGCAGTACGTCTACAAGGTCACCTCAACGAAGGTCGTCCAGCCCAGTGACGTGAGCGTCGCCGCCCCCGTGCCGGAGCGTCCGAGGGCGAACCCCACCAAGCGGCTCATCACGCTGACCACCTGCAACCCCAAGTACTCCGCGGCGCAGCGGCTCATCATCTTCGGCCAGCTCATCTCGACGACGCCGCGGGTGAAGGAGGCCTCCTGATGTACGCGTGGCTGTGGCGGCATCTGCCCGGCGACATGCTGCAGCGTGCCGGCATCGCCCTGGCCGCCGTGATCGTCGCGGGCGTGCTGCTCTGGTACTTCGTCTTCCCCTGGGTCGAGCCGAAGCTCCAGTTCGACCACGGCACGGTCGGCGGTGGCACGTCGGCTCCGGCGAAACCGAGCCCATGACCCCCGTATGGCCGCGAAGGCGCGTGCTGGTCGTCGACAACCAGGACAGCTTCGTCCACACGATCGTGGCCTACCTGCGCGAGCTGGGGGCCGACTGCGTCGTACGCGATCGCTCCGAGACGACGCTCGACGATGTGGACGCCTTCGACGGCGTACTCCTCAGCCCCGGCCCCGGACGCCCCGAGGAGACCGGGGTCTGCCTCGAGATCGCGGCGTCCGCCCGGCGCCCGGTGCTCGGCGTCTGTTTGGGGCACCAGGTGATCGCGACGGTGTTCGGCGGCACGGTCGGCCGCGCGCCGGAGCTCGTACACGGCTACACCAGCGAGATCCACCACGACGGTGCCGGAGTGTTCCGCGGTCTGCCAGAGCCGCTCACGGCCACCCGCTACCACTCTCTGGCGCTGGACCCGGCGACCGTGCCGGCCGATCTGGTGGTCACCGCACGCACGGCGGACGGCGTGATCATGGGCGTACGGCACCGTGAGCGGCCGATCGAGGGCGTGCAGTTCCACCCTGAGTCCGTGCTCAGTGCGGGCGGCCACGATCTTTTTGCGAATTGGCTCGCGCACGCTCTGTGAGACCCGCAGGCAGCGGGTCCGCCGGGAAAAGACGGGGCAAAGATGTCGGCGGGCAGGTGTAACGCCAGGGAAGTGGAATCTGATTCCACCATTGAGGGCTTCCGCCGTTGCCCCCGAGCGGCGGAAGCCCTCCCTCATGCCCGGGCACAGTCCCCGGCAACCAGGACACGAGAAGGCCCCCCGCACATCCGTGTGCGGGGGGCCTTCGCGATACCGCTAGTTGCCTCCGTTGCCGGTGTTACCTCCGCCGCCGAACGGAGGACCGGTCGGGAAATCGGTGGGCGGTGGCTGCTGCTGTTGCGCCCGGGAGACGGTCAGCGTGACCGTACTCCCGCGGTTCGCGGTCTCGTTCTCCGACGGCGTCTGGCTCATCACCTGGTTGTCCGCCTGTCCCGGCGGAACGTCGACATAGTGCACGGAGTACCGGAAGCCGTTACGCCTCAGGTCGGCCTTCGCTTCGTCCAGTGACTTGCCGACCTCGCTGGGGACGAGCTCCTTGCCCGGGCCGCTGGAGATGTAGAGCGTGACGTCCGAGCCCTTGTCCACGCTGGAACCGGCGTCCGGAGAGCTGCCGACCACATAGCCCTTCGGCACCGTGGTGGAGGCCTTCTTCTGCGTCGAGCCGGCCTTCAGGCCGGCGCCGTCCAGGACGGACTTGGCGTCGTCCTCGCTCTTGCCCTTGACCGGCGGCACCTTGACCTTCGGCTTGCCCGTCGACACCGTGAGGGTCACCACGGTGACGGGCAGCTTGGTCTTGTCGATCTTAGTCTGCGGCGCCGGGTCGACGCCCAGCACCTGACCCTTGTCGGCCTGGTCGTCGGTCTTCTTCGTGATCTTGATGTTCTTGTCGATGAAGCCGAGGCCCACCAGCTCCTGCTTGGCGGTGGTCTGGTCGCTGCCGACGATGTCGCCCGGCATGGTCACCGAGTTGCTGTCCGCCGAGCCGCCGCCGCCACTGCTGAAGATCATGTAGAGCGCGACGATCGCGCCGACGGCGAGCACGCCCACGAGCGCCCAGATGGCGATCTTCTTGCCGGGACCCTCGCCCCGCTCCGGCTCGTCGTAGTTCACCGGGGGCAGGTCGTAGCCCATCGTCGACGGGCGCATGGCCTGGGTGCGCGGACCGCCGCCCTGCATCACCTGCGTGCCGGCGTTCATGGCCATCGTCGGTGCCGAGACCGGCATACCCTGCGAGGCCCGCTGAATGTCGGCGCGCATCTCCGATGCGCTCTGGTAGCGGTAGTTGGGGTCCTTCGCGAGCGCCTTCATGACGATCGCGTTGGCATACTGCGGGATCGACGGGTCGAGCTGCGAGGGCTGCGGCGCCTCTTCACGCACGTGCTGGTACGCGATGGCCACCGGCGAATCGCCCTGGAACGGCGGCCGGCCGGTCATCAGCTCGTACAGCACGCAGCCGGTGGAGTAGATGTCGCTGCGGGCGTCGACGCGCTCACCGCGCGCCTGCTCGGGCGAGAGGTACTGGGCGGTGCCGATGACCTGGGCCGTCGCGGTCATCGTGGCCGCGGAGTCGGCGAGCGCGCGGGCGATGCCGAAGTCCATGACCTTGACCTCGTTGCCGGCGGTCAGCATCACGTTGGCCGGCTTGATGTCCCGGTGCACGATCCCACCGCGGTGGGAGTAGTCCAGGGCGCGCAGGATGCCGTCGGTCATCTGAAGGGCCCGCTCGGGCGACAGCCGGTGCTCCTCCTGGAGGACGTCGCGGAGGGTGCGTCCCTCGACGTACTCCATGACGATGTAGGGCACCGGGTTGTGATCAAGCAAGTCCTCGCCGGTGTCGTACACCGCGATGACAGACGGATGGTTCAACGATGCGGCGGACTGCGCCTCGCGGCGGAATCGGGCCTGGAAGGTCGGGTCACGGGCGAGGTCCGACCGGAGTGTCTTGATCGCGACCACGCGATCAAGGCGGAGGTCGCGAGCTCGGTAGACCTCGGCCATGCCGCCACGCCCGATGACACCATCGAGTTCGTAGCGGCCACCGAGTAGCCGAGGCTGAGTCATATCTGGCACTTTCCCTAGTCGTCTACGCCCTGCCCTCAGAACCTAGCGCGCCTTCGGGACTGCTTGACGGCGTCGGGTCCGGAGGGCTCGACGGCGATTCGGTCACCGTCTTGGTGGGTGTCGGCTTTGGGGGCTTCTTGGTCGGAGTCGGATTGGTCGTCGGTGCCGATGTCGTGAAACTCGGCGTCGGAAAGGGGATCGGGCCCGAGGGTACTGACTCGGAGGGGGCCGGCCGATCGCTCGGCACGTTGCCCTCCGGCTCTCGGCTGAACTGCCGGGTCGGCGCAGGGCGGCCCGCAGGCTCGACCCGGTTGCCGTCCACGAGTCTAGTGTGACCCGAACTCTTCCACAGTGTTCCGGCCGCGAACACCGCCGTACCCAGCAGGACCGCGGCGCATGCGAGCACCAGCACGAACCGGTTGACGCGCCGGCGCTCTCCGGCCCCTTCCATGTCGTCCGATATCGCACGGTACCCGACGGCCGCCTGGGCGTGGGTGCGGACGGCGTCGGCCCGCACCGCCTGAGTCGCGGCGTTCGCGTCGTCGGCGCCGAGACCGCCCGACTGCCGGAGCTGGTGTGCTCGCTCGGCGACCTCGTGCGCACTGGCCGGACGATCCTCGGGGTCCTTGGCCATCATGGCGCTGACGAGGCCGCGTACGGCCGGCGGTATGTCCGACGGCAGCGGCGGGGCGTCCTCGCGGACGTGCATCAGGGCCAGCGCGATGGGGGTGTCGGCGGTGAACGGCGGCATGCCCGCCAGGCATTCGTAGGCCACGACACCGAGGGAGTAGAGGTCGGTGGCCGGCGTGATGCTGCGGCCCGTCGCCTGCTCCGGCGAGACGTACTGCGCGGTGCCCATGACCTGGCCGGTCTGGGTCATCGTGCTCGCTCCACCGGCGCGGGCGATGCCGAAGTCGGTGATCTTCACGACGCCTTCGGCGGTGACCATCAGGTTGGCGGGCTTGATGTCGCGGTGGATGATGCCCGCGGAGTGCGCGACGTGCAGCGCGCGTGCCGCCTGGCCGATGACGTCGAGGGCGGTGTCGACATCGAGACGGCCTTCGACGGACAGGATCCGCGACAGCGTCTCGCCCGGCACCAGCTCCATGACCAGGTACGCCACGTTGTCCTGCTCGCCGTAGTCGTAGACCTGGGCGATGCCGCTGTGCTGCAGCGAGGCGGCGAACCTCGCCTCGGCGCGGAACCGCTCGCGGAAGCTCTCGTCGGAGACGAACTGCTCCTTGAGCACCTTGACCGCGACGGACCTGCCGAGCAGCTCGTCGGTCGCCTTCCAGACCTCGCCCATGCCACCGGAGGCCAGACGCTCATCGAGGCGGTAACGGTGACTGAGGACGAGGGGGGTGGTCATGACTTAGCGCACCGCCTGGACGATACTCAGCGCGATCGGTGCCGAGAAGTGGGCGCCGTCGCTCGTGTTGGGACCCTCGGTCACGACCGCGAAGGCGACCTTCGGGTTGTGCTGGGGCGCGAAGCCGACGAACCAGTCCTCGTTGATGGTCCCGTCGGTCTCGGCGGTGCCGGTCTTGCCGGCGATGTCCTGTCCGCCCACCACGGACGACGCGGTGCCGGACGCCACGACCTGCCGCATCATGTCCTGGATCTGGCCGGCGGTGTTCGCGCTGATCGGGTGGCCGAGCACCTGCGGCTGCGCGGTGGTCAGCTCGGACTGGTCGGGTGCGGTCACCCGATTGACCAGGTACGGCTTCATCTCGGTGCCGTTGTTGGCGACCGCCTGGGCCACCATCGCCATCTGCAGCGGCGTGGCGGTCACATCACCTTGGCCGATGCCGGCACGGGCCAGGTCGTCGCCGCCCAGCTGCTTGGACGGGAAGTTCCCGCTCGCGCTGCTCATGCCCGGCTCGACGTGGAACGGTGCGTTCCAGCCGAACTTCTCGGCCTGCGCGCGGAGCTTGCTCTGGCCGAGCGTGCCGGCCAGACGGCCGAACGTGGAGTTGCAGGACGTCGCGAATGAGTTGATCAGCGGAATCGAGCCGTTGCACTTGCTCTCGTCACCGTCGGCGTTGGGAAGCGTGTGGCCGGAAGGAAGTATCAGCTCGCTGGCGTTGAAGGGCGAGTCCTTGGTCATGCCGCCGGACTCGAGCGCGGTGGCCGTGTCGACGATCTTGAACGACGAGCCCGGGGCGAACGTCTCGTTCATCGCCTTGTTGAGCATCGGCTTGCCCGACTGCTTTTCCAGCCGGGAGGACGCCTTGCCCGCCTTGGCGCTGTCGTGTGTGGCCACCTGGTTGGTGTCATAGGACGGGAAGGACGCCATCGCGAGGATGGCCCCGGTCTTGACGTCGATGGCGACCGCGGCGCCCCGCCTGAGCGTCTTTCCCTTGACGCCGTCGTACGCCGCCTGCTGTGCCTTCGGGACGATCGTGGTCTGCACGGTCGCCCCGGCGGGCTTCTTCCCGACCAGCATGTCGAACCAGTTGCGCACGGTCAGGCGCTTGTCGGTGCCGTCGAGCAGGCCGTTCTCGGCGCTTTCGATGCCGGTGCGGTTGAAGACGCTCACGAAGCCCGTGATCGGGGAGTAGAGCTCGCCCTGCTTGTACACCCGCTGGTAGTTCTTCTTGTCTCCGGCGATCTTCTTGGACTCGGCGAGGGTGACACCGCCCGCCATGATCGGGCCACGGTTGTGCTCGAACTGCGCGGCGAGCTGCCGGGTGTTCAGCGGGTCGTTCTTGAGCTTGTCGGCCTGCGAGCCCTGGATGTAGTTCACATTGATCATCAGGATGGCGAGCAGCGTCAGCGCTGCGATCGCCACCCGGCGAAGGGGCTTGTTCACGCGGTATTCACCACCTGGGTCATTCCCTCGTCTTGAATGGGCTGTGGTGCCGGGCGCCGGGCCGTGTCACTGACGCGGATCAAGATGGCGATGAGGATCCAGTTGGCGAGGAGAGACGACCCTCCCTGTGCGAGGAAGGGCGTGGTCAGGCCGGTCAGCGGGATGAGCCGGGTGACGCCGCCGACGATGACGAACACCTGCAGCGCGAACACGAACGACACACCGCCGGCGAACAGCTTGGCGAAGTTGTCCTTGGTGGCCACCGCGGCCTTCATGCCCCGCTGCACGATCAGCGCGTACGCCAGCAGGATCACCATGAGGCCGGTGAGGCCGAGCTCTTCGCCGAAGGAGGTGACGATGAAGTCGCTGTAGGCCAGCGGGGTGCGCCACGGCTGACCCTGGCCCAGGCCGGTGCCGAGCACGCCGCCCTGGCCCATGGAGAACAGTCCGCGCATCAGCTGGCCGCTGTCGGCGATGTACTGGCCGCCCTTGTGGAGGCAGTCGGCGAGCGGGGTCTGGTTGACGATCTTGCCGTTGATCCTGCAGCCGCCGTCGAAGTACGGCTGGGGGTTCAGCCAGGTGCTGATCCGCTGGGAGACGTGGGGGATCATCGGGGCGAGCAGGCTCGCGCACGCCAGCAGCACGGCACCGATGGCGACCCACTCGAAACGCTCGGTCGCGATGTAGAGCATGCTCACGAACAACCCGAAGAACAGGATCGCGGTGCCGAAGTCGTTCTCCAGAGCCAGCACGCCGAGGCAGATCACCCAGATGACGAGGATCGGGCCGAGGTCGCGGGCGCGCGGCAGGTTGATCGGCCCGAACTTCTTGCCGACGATCGACAGCGCCTGGCGCTTGTTGACGAGGTAGCCGGCGAAGAACGCGACCAGCGCGAGCTTGGAGAACTCACCGGGCTGGATGGAGATCGACCCGATCCGGATCCAGATCTTGGCGCCCAGCGCACCGCTGATCGAGGACGGCAGGAAGCCCGGCAGTGCCAGGAAGAACAGGCCGAGAGCGCCGATCGTGTAGATGTAGCGCTGCACGATCTTGACGTCGCGCATCACCAGCAGCGTGACGACGAAGAAGATCATGCCGAGCGCGGTCCATTCGAGCTGGGCGCTGGTGGACACCCCGTTGAACGGGACCACCTTCTTGCCCGCCGCGATGGCGTCCTTCATGTCCTGGCTGGTGTTGAGGTCCAGCCGGTAGATCATCGCCAGGCCGATGCCGTTGAGGAACACCGCCAGCGGCAGCAGCAGCGGGTCGGCATACGGCGCGAAGCGGACCACCACGAAGTACGCGCCGGCCGCGAGGAGGCCGAGGCCGAGGCCGTAGCCGTACATCCCGACCGGAAGATGCCCGTCACGAGCCAGACCGACCTGCGCGAACCCCGCGACCGTGATGATCATCGCGAAGATCAGCATCGCGAGCTGGGCGCTACGCCGAGGGTGCGTCGCGACGGGTATGCCGGCTTCGTTCGTCGTTATGGAGCTCATGCGTGTTTACCTGGCTGCGGGCAGCCCTGCACCGAGGCAGGGTGCCGGTTGCACTTCGTGACCTCGTCGCGCAGCTCTTGGATCTTTACCTGTGCGTGCTGGAGGTCTGGGACCGGGATGCCCTTGTGCACCGCGTCTTTGGACTTGGACGTCAGCCCTTTCGCTTGCACCGCCGGGTTGGAGGGCTCGATCACCTTGTTCGCACAGCCCTCGTCCTGCTGATCGCGGCCCTTCCAGATCGCGACCGTTCCATGAGCGTCTTCGGCGACCGAGGTGCGGCACACCTTGCCGCGCAGGTTGTCGACCGTCGTGCGGGCCTTGGCCAGACTGGCGAGGTTGTCGATGGTGCGGTGGACGTCGGACTGGGCACCGGGGTTGAGGTCGTCGACCTTGAGGTCGGAGCGTTCTTTGAGGTGGGACAGCTTCTGCCCGAGCACCTTGTCGTTCATCCCCTGAAAGATCACCACTTGGCCGCCGTCCGCGGCGACGTAGTACTGCCCCTGCACCGTGCTCCAGGCGACGTACGAGCCGCCGGCGACGAGCAGGACCAGCACGGTCGCGAGCCCGACCAGCCAGGGCCAGCGGCGGCGCGGGCGCATGGGCGTCAGCTGCAGTGGGTCGTCGTGCTGAGACGGCACCGCGTGCATGTCCGCGACGGTCACCGCCGCGTGCGCCTGTGACTGTGCCTGCGGCTCACGCAGCGCGGCGGCGCGGTGCGCCGGGGACTCACCGGCCATCGCGCCGCCCGGCGAACCACCCGGCATGTCCGCCTCGTCGCGGCCATGGCCGGCGTTGTGCGCGGCACCGGCCACGATCGGCGCCGGCAGCGGTCCGGGCTGGGACTCCAGCTCCACGACGTCGGCCACGACGCAGGTGATGTTGTCCGGCCCGCCGCCGCGGTTGGCCAGGTCGATGAGCTGGCGCACGGCCTGCTCCGGCTCGGCCACCGAGCTCAGCCCGTGGTGGATCGTCTCGGCGGTCACCACCGAGCACAGACCGTCGGAGCACAGCAGGTAGCGGTCGCCGAGCTGCGCCTCGCGCAGGGAGACGTCCGGCTCGACCTCACCGCGGCCGTCGAGCGCCCGCAGCAGCAGAGAGCGCTGCGGGTGCGAGGCGGCCTCGTCGAGGCTGATCCGGCCTTCGTCGACGAGCGACTGCACGAGCGTGTGGTCATGGGTGATCTGGAACAGCTCGCCGTTGCGGAGCAGGTACGCGCGCGAGTCACCGATGTGGACGAGCGCCATCTGCCGGCCGTGCCAGAGCATCGCGGTGAGGGTCGTGCCCATGCCCTGCAGGGACGGGTCGCCCTCGACGATGTTGTGCAGCGTCTCGTTGGCGCGGTGCACGGCCTGCTCGAGCACCGCGACGATCTCGTTCGCGGGCACGTCGATGTCGAGCGGCTTCAGCGTGTCGATGGCGGCGGCGCTCGCGATCTCGCCGCCGACATGTCCGCCCATGCCATCGGCCACGGCGAGCAGCCGCGTGCCTGCGTACGCGGAGTCCTCGTTGCCCTCCCGGAGCAACCCGACGTCCGACCGTGCGGCGAAGCGTATTCCGATTGTCATTTGCGCAGCTCTATGACGGTTTTTCCGATACGGATCTGTACGCCGACGGAAACGGGCTCCGGTCGACTCACCTTGGCACGCCCGAGGAAAGTGCCGTTGGTGGAACCGAGATCCTCCACGAACCACTGACCGTTCTGTGAGAAGAGCCGGGCGTGCCGTCCCGAAGAGTAGTCGTCCCCGAGTGGCAGCGTGACGTCATTACCGCGACCCATGACGATCTCCGTACCGGCCAGATCAAGAGTCGTGCCGGCACGTGCCCCCTGGGTGATGACGAGCTTCGTCGGCTCCGAGCGCTTCGCGCGCGGCGCCGCTGCCTTGGGCTGCCTGGCGGGCTGGGGCGCCTTACGGGGCCGCAACGCCTTCGCGGCGGCCTTGGACCCCCACAGGTCGGCGCGGATGACACCCACGGCCGCGATGACGAACAGCCATAGAACGGCTAGGAACGCGACCTTCATGAGGGTCAGAGTCAGTTGGTTCATCGGAGTCGGAACTACTCCCTGTCGCGACGGAACACGAGGGTTGTCCGGCCGAGAGTGACACGTGCGCCATCACGTAGCGTCACGCGTCGTATCGGCTGGCCGTTGACGAAAGTGCCGTTGGTCGACCCTAGGTCGACCGCCACCACCTCCGGACCCTCAACTCTGATCTCGGCATGGTGCCGGGAAACTCCCGGATCGACAAGCCGAAGATCACAGTCGGTGCCACGGCCCAGCAAAGTCACCGGTGTGGTCAGGTCGTACATATGGCTTTCCTGGCCCTCAGTGCTGACCAGAAGCCGCGGCCGCCCGCCAGAGAACCCACGCGACGGCGGCGGCATGTCGCTCATCGGCTGACGGATCTCGCCGCCCTCCACGGTCGAACCGCGGATGACGCCGGAACGGATCCGGAACATGCCGGTACGCAGGTCATCGGCGTTCTCGAACCGTACCCGGACCGGACCTACGAACGAATAACCCTGCTCCTTCGCGTGCTCACGCGCGAGATTGGCGAGCTCCTGGCTCAGACTGTCGGCATACACCGCGAGCCGTTCGCCGTCAGGATGCGAGATCTCGACGACGAAGTCGTTCGGCACCAGCGTGCGACCCTGCGCAACGATGGCGGCGCGCTCGTCCATCTCACGTTGGATGGCGCTGGCGACCTCCACAGGTTGCAGCTCCGACTT
>JAOPYG010000246.1 GCA_025964685.1 Actinoallomurus sp.
GGTCTTCGGGTTCGCGCAGTCACCGCCGGTCACGTTGGCAGTACGGGTGCGGGTCAGCACAGGCGTGGATGCCCAGGGCTGTGACCCCGCCGGGCTGGTAGGCGAGTGCCGCCATCCCACGGGCGAGGGCGGGCAGCACTCCTGGCCGCCTGCCAGGGGCATGAAGGAGCTTGTCGGCGTCGGAGGCGACTAACCGCCCATCGCGTGCGGCGCGGTTTCGCCGCGCGTCGAAAGTCAGGTTGCGCATTTCCGCGATGTGCAGCGGGATCAGGCCCTCCAAGGCGTATCGGATGTTGTCCCGGATGTGATTGTCCACAAAGGTATTTCTTTCACTAATTGGTAAGGGTTCGCGATTTCTATTTCCGGATCAGGCGCTTTCTTCGCGTTCGGCCTCTGATAGGTCGACGTGAGTGGCCGCGCTGGTCTCGTGGTCATAGATTGTGAAGACGTTCGCGATCGAATCGGGCCGCCGCATGTGTTCCCACGCCGGTCGCGCCGCCGCATGCGGATCGGTGTCGGTCACCTGCATTTCCCAGCGTGCCGTGAACTCGCGCTGCGGTGAGGTTTCCATGTGTCCTCCCTTGAAACGGTGTTATCACCTGATTGGCCTTCCGGGCCTATTTCGGGGGGCCGGTGTGGCCAGTCGGCGGTTGCGTTTCGCTGGCCGCCTCGTCGTGGGCTGGGGCGTCGGCGTGGCCGGCTGGGGTGGCGGTCGTGCCATCGGCGTCGGTGGTCGCGCGGACCGGGTCGGCGTCGAGATGGCCGGGGTCCAAGGCGATGCCCTCGGATCGGATGGCCGGGTCTTCTTCGAGGTAGGACCAGTACCTGCCGTCTTCGACGCGTACGGCGTCGAGAACCTCGGCCGAGGAGGGCGCCAGCGCGCCGCAGGCGGCGGCGATGACCGTGCTCACCTGAAGTTGTGGCCCTGCGAGTGCCGAAAATCCCATCCATATCCTGTGACCTGCAGGTTCTCGAGAACAGCTGACGATCTCCGAGCGGGCGCACCAAGATGACCCAACGTGCTGCTTGCGACTGCCCTACCTGGCGCTCACAAGCGTGTTCACCGCCATACGACTGCTACCGATGAGCGACACCAACAAGGACATCGAGATCCTTACGCTGCGCCACCAACTCGCCATCTTGCAGCGGCAAGTCGACAAACCGCGCCTCACCCCGGCAGACCGCGCCATCCTCGCCGCTCTCCTGCACCAAATCCCCCGCCCCAGATTGCGGCGACTGCACCTGATCGTCTCCCCAGACACCATCCTGCGCTGGCACCGCGACCTCATTCGCCGCCGCCACGGCGACATCTCCCGCCGCAAGCATCCCGGCCGGCCACCGACTCGCCGCGCGATCCAGTCTCTCGTCCTTCGCCTGGCCCGCGAGAACCAAAGCCGGGGTTACCGGCGCATCCACGGCGAACTCGCCACGCTCGGCATCAAGATCGCTCCCTCCACGGTATGGGAGATCCTCAGGACACACGGGATTGAACCCGCGCCCGAACGCGACCGCCAGACCTGGGCCGCCTTCCTCCACAGCCAGGCCCACGCGATCCTGGCTTGTGACTTCTTCACCACGACCACGCTCAGCGGAGCGACGATCTATGTCTTCGCCGTGATCGAACACGCCACTCGCCGCGTCCGCGTCCTCGGTGTCACCGCCCACCCCACCGCGGAATGGACCACCCAAATGGCTCGGAATCTGATCATGGATCTCTACGATGCCGGCACCCCGGTCAATACCTGATCAGGGACCGTGACAACAAGTACACCCGCGCGTTCGACGCCGTCTTCGAGACCGAGGGCATCGAAATCATCACCACCGGCATCCGCGTCCCCCGCATGAATGAGGTGCCCGAACCTTCCGGACAGCGACCACCACTAAGATTGGGGTCGTCTGAAAGGGAACATGTTGGCGCGATCAAGGAAGAGTTACTCGCCTGAATTCCGGGAAGAAGCCGTGAAGCTGGTGATCGAGACATCCCGTCCGATCGCACAAGTGGCCAAGGAGCTCGGCATTCATGAGGCGACCCTGGGAAACTGGGTCAATGCCTATCGGCGTGAGCATGCAGGCGAAGAGCCGCCTCTGTCGGTGAGCGAGCGAGCCCGGCTCCGTGAACTCGAACGCGAAGCCCGGGAACTGCGTCTGGAGAACGAGTTCCTGAAAAAAGCCGCGGCGTACTTTGCCAAAGATCATCGGTGAGCGACAAGTTCGAGTTCATCGACGCACAGCACGCAGCCCAAACCACGAACACTGAATCCGCGCTCTCGACCGTCAAGATGTGTGTACTTCTGGGTGTATCCCGTTCAGGCTTCTGCGAATGGAGGCCCCGGCCGGCGTCGGCGACCGCGGAACGTCGCGAGGAACTCAAAGCGCTCGTCCGCACATCGTTTGACGATTCCGACGGAACCTACGGGCACCGGCGGGTCCACGCCGACCTGGTGGCCCGGGGCGTTCGCTGCGGTCCCGAGCTTGTCCGGTCCCTCATGCGTGAGCTGGGCTTGGAGCCATGTCAGCCCAGGCCTTGGCGGTTCAGCCTCACCGGCAGCGACGGCCAGGAGCACCACATCCCCGACCTGGTGCGGCGTGACTTCACCGCCGATGCGCCGGGCCAGAAGATGGTCGGTGACATCACCTATATCCCGACGTGGGAAGGCTGGGTTTATCTGGCGACCGTCATCGACTGCTACACCAAAGCGGTGGTCGGCTGGGCGGTGGGCGATGACTACAAGACCCGACGAGGCCCACTTCAAACTGCATCGTCCGCACCGGGCTCTGGACCAGGCCAGCCCGCTGCGGGCACTGCCCGATCCCATCGACGCCGCCATCAAGGTCCCGACGAGACCGGCTCGGTGGGGCCTCCTCCACGAATACGCCCAGGTCGCATGAGGTGACACAGTTTCGGCACCTACACGTCCAGCGGGTGTGGTCCCCGGCCTGAGCACGCGCCCTCCCGGGGTTGAACCGTCGTCACCGGGCCTCGGACGGCGTCGCGACGATGATTCGGATGACCGTAATGCCGTTTACCGGCACCACCACATAGGCCTTTGGCGAGTGATATATACGACTAAACGGGCGTCCGATGACATCCGCCCGCACGGGCGCCCAGATTGAACCACCGTGCGCCCCGACCAGGCAAAGCCCTCCGTCGTGGCGCGGCCCCCGAGCGTTGGCTTCCGGAGGGGGATCTCCGGTTTTCGCGGAACCAAACGGGAATGACCGCATGCGGCCCCGGCGCTTTCGGGTCCGCCTGGCGGCCAATGCTAAGAACATGAGCATTCGTGATCAAGGCGAAGTGCGACCGGCAAAACCAGGGAAGGAGCGTTTCGACGACGTTTATGACCAGCCAGACCCCAGGGCGTACTTCGAGAGGCTGGGACCGCTGGACTATCAGATCCCTCACCACGGGCAACGCGTGTTCCGCGGGCTGGCGGCGACGCGCCGCGCGGCGAGTGACGCGCCCGGCCCCGTCACCACCGTCGACCTGTGCTGCTCGTACGGGATCAACGCGGCCCTGCTCAACCACCGGCTGACCTACGACGAGCTGACCGACCGGTACGTCTCCCCGACGCTCGCCCGGGTGCCCTCCGGCGAGCTCGCATCACGGGACCGGGGGTTCTTCGCGGACAGGCGACATCCGGAGGCGGCGCGGGTGATCGGAGTCGACACGGCGCGGAACGCCGTCGGCTACGGGGTCCGCGCCGGCCTGCTCTCCGACGGATTCGCCGAGAACCTCGAGACCGCGCCGCCCAGCCCGGAGCTGCGCTCGGCGGTCGCGGACGCCGACCTCATCACCATCACCGGCGGCGTCGGCTACATCACCGAACGGACCATGCAGCACCTCCTGGACAACGTCTCCGCCACTCCGTGGGTGGCCGCGTTCGTGCTGCGGACGATTCCCTACCAGGAGATCGCCGAGACTCTCTCCCAGTTCGGCCTCGTCACCGAGAAGCTCGCGGACCGGACCTTCCCGCAGCGCCGCTTCTCCGGTGCCGCCGAGGAGCGCTTCGCGCTCGGCGAGCTCGAACGCCTGGGCATGGACAGCACAGGCCGTGAGTCGCGCGGTTACTACCACACGGAGCTGTTCGTTTCGCGCCCGGTTCAAGACGCAGCCGAGGTGCCGATCGAGACGCTGGTCGGGTTCAGCGCGGACTGAGGCGCAGAGCATGACGCCGCCGGGCACACACGCCCGGCGGCGGCGTGATCGTCATGGAGGCCCACGCCCGCGGGTCAGTCGCGCCTCGGATTATCCCTTGCCATCTCGACCACAAGCGCACCGATACCGGCGGCGATCGGGTGCCGGCCGGTCCGGCGATGCCGGTAGGTCCAGTGACGCCTCACCAGGTCGCTGTGCCAGCGCAGCACAGTCCGCGGCGAAACCAGCAGACACGCCCTCCGGCGGCCCGCGTTGGACAGCAACCGGCTCAACGACGACAAAATCGCCCGATCCGCCCACGACAACCGCGAGCTCCTCCGCTGACGCCGCAGCACCAGCAGCTGATGCCGAAGCATCAAGATCTCAGCATCCTTCGCCGCATCGGACCGAACCAACAACCCAAGCCAGCCGAACAACCGCAGCACCGCAAGATAGACCAGACATAACGCCATGGACACCAACACTGCCGAAGCCCGATTCCCCACGCAGCCGATCCAACCGACCGGCCATGTCGCCGCATACGTCGGACTGGCAGGTCAGAACCGGTGACACGATGCTCGGCACCGACACCCACAGGCATCCCGCGAAAGTTGCCCGTTTGTGCACGTCCTTGCGACGGCCCTGGCAGGGCTTTACATTGTCGGCGTGGTGCTGGGTACGGCACGTGCCAGCTTAATGAACGCCAGGGCGTACGGGACGAACCCGGTCGCGTTCTATCGTGGGGTGTCCGGTAGCGGCGACGGCTACCGCACGGTTGCACCGTTCGATCTCTTCGGGCAAAACGTGCTGATCAACGACCCCGATCTGGTGGCCGAGGTGCTGGCCGGCCCATCGGGACAGCGCTTCGGCAAGACGGGGCTGCGCTTCTTCGCGGTGATCCGGCGGATGCTCGGATCCGGCCTTTTCGGGATCGACGGAGATCAGCACCAACGCCAGCGCCGACTGTTGTATCCCGTGCTACGAGGTGACGCGCTACGACCCGCCGCAGGCGCCATGAGCCGGGCGGCCGAGCGGCTCCGCGAGGAATGGACAGTCCCGCCGTACCGGACGGTCGATGTGGCAGAGGCGGCCACGCGGACCTCCCTTGAGCTGCTGGCAGAGGCGCTGGTCGGTCCGCCTCTCGCGGCGTCAGTAGTCGAGCTGGGACACCTGTTCACTCACGCGGAACCCACGCTGCTGCGAGTGCTCAAGGCTCCGGTCGTGTTCCCGGACTGGCTACCGACGCCCGGCAACAGGCGGCTCGGCCACGCGACTGCGGCTCTTCGAAATCGGGCCGCCGACCTGCTACGACTCGATGAACCCGCACCGGATACGGTACTCGGGCGACTACTGGCTCGCGAGTCCGACCGCACCCGCATCCTGGATGAACTGGTGACGCTCGTAGTGGCCGGCCACCAGAGTACGGCCGCGGCCATCACGTTCACGCTGTACCTGCTCGCAAAACACCCGAGCGAGGCGAGGCGGATCGCCGAAGAGGCCACCTCCGCCCTGAACGGACGGGCCGCCACCATCGACGACCTGCCCGCACTCCCCCGCACGGCCATGGTGGTGGCGGAGTCGATGCGGCTCTTCCCCCCGGTCTGGATCATCACCCGGCGGACCATCGGAACGCAGCGCCTCGGCGGCCACAGCCTCAAGCCCGGAACCACCCTGCACATCTGCCCGCACACCCTCCACCGCAACCCGGCGCACTGGCCCGAGCCCGACCGGTTCATGCCGGAGCGCTTCGACGGCACCGGTCACCGGCACCGCTTCGCCTACGCCCCTTTCGGCGGGGGCCCGCACAAATGCATAGGCAATGACTTCGCGCTCCTGGCCACCGCCATCGTGATCGCGACCGTCGCGCCCGCCGTACACCTCCATCCACCAGCACAGGAGGTAACCGTCTCGGCCCGATCGTTCACCGTTCCAGAAGGCGGCCTGCAACTGCGGTTGGCGCCCGCGCCGCGCTGACCGGGTCGCGCCCGTTCCCTGTGGGGCTCCAGAATCCCGATTCAGGTACTGACCTGCTGGCAACCCCCGCCGTGCACACGCCCGCCGGGCAAGCGCGCCGAAGACAAAGCCACGTTCAAGCGGTCCTCGCACTGGCCCGACGCCGTGTGAACGTCCTATGGGCCCTCATCCGTGACGGACGGCGCTACCAACCTGAACTCTCAGTCACAGCGGCGGCTCGACAACCTCATTAGGAGGTGAAGAACAGCGTCTCCGGTGCCTCCACCAGGATCTGGTGGCGATCCTCCTCGTTGGGAGCCCAGTCCGCCAGCAGGTTCAACAGCTCTCCGGTGTCCCGCTGGCCGTTCGGCAGGTGGGGCCAGTCCGAACCCCAGAGGAGGCGGTCGGGGCGGGCCGCGACCAACGCCCGGCCGATCGGCTCGACCGCGGACAGCGGCTTGTCCTTGAGCAGCCGGTACGGCCCTGACAGCTTGATGTAGCACCGTCCGCTGTCCAGGATCTTCACCAGTCGTTCGAAGTCGGCCGGTGCCAGTCCGTCGGACTCCTTCATGTATCCCATGTGGTCGATGACGAAGGTGTGCTCGAAGTCGCCGAGGAAAGGGAGCAGATCTCGGACGATGGTGCCCGGTGTGTAGAACTGCAGGTGCCAGCCGCGCGGCCGGGCCCTGGCCGCCATGTTCCGGACGTAGGCGATAATGTCCTCGGTCGGCCAGGAGGAGCGGGCGAAAAGGTCGAGCCGGATCGCGCGGACCCCGGCCTCGTGGTAGCGATCGAGCTCCTTGTCGGTGGCGCCGTCCTCGATGCGTACGACGCCGCGGCAGCGCGGCCCGACCTTACGGAGCACCTTGAGCAACAGGCTGTTGTCGGTGCCGTAGTACGTCGGCTGCACCAGCACCATTCGTTCGACGCCGAGCCATTCCGTCAGGAGCACGTACTTCTCCAGCGTCCCGTCCGGAAAGGTGTAGAGCGGATCGGGCACGTGGGGGAATCCCGGCTCGAACACGTGGAAATGCGTGTCACAGCTGTTCCGCGGCACCGCGAAACGCGGTTTCGTGTTCGTCTCTACGGGTCGCATGGGCAGGGTGTGGGCGAACTCGGTGGCCATGATCCGTCCTAGTTCCGGTGGAGCCGTGGCGTGCGGTCGGATGCGATCGCCCGCTCCGCGCCGACCCTGGCGGCCTGATGGAGCAGGGCCGTGTCGGTCCCCGTCATCACCAGTGGGCAGATGCCGAGCGGCAGGAGGGCGTCATAGATCGCCTGGTCGCCGATGCCGCCGAGCATCAGGAGCTTTCCGTGCCGCTGACACGCGGCGGCGGCGGTGGCGACGGCGTCACGGAGGCGTGGATCGTCGTACCGCCCCGGCACGCCCAGTTCCGCAGTGAAGTCGTTCGCGCCGATCGCGAGCATGTCCACGCCGTCCAGTTCGGCGATCGCGTCCGCGTTCGCGATACCGGCCGGTGTCTCCAGCAGGATCTGCACGACGGCCGCGTCGTCGAGCGCCGGATTGAGCTCGTTGGCAGGCCTTGGCCGCATGCCCAGTTGGGGGACCATGGCGGTCTGGGAACGTTGGCCGCGCGGCGGGAATCGGCACGCCCTGGCGACCTGCCGGGCCTCCTCGATGGTCTCGATTCGCGGGGCGACGATTCCGTGCGCGCCGCCGTCGAGGAGGCGGCCGATCATGCCGTACTCCCGCTCGGGGACTCGTACGATCGGGGTCATACCGAGGCTGTCGGCGGCGGCGCACAGCGTGGCCGCGATGTCGGTCGACATCGTGCTGTGTTCCAGGTCGACCATGATGCTGTGATGGCCCGTCGAGCGTGCGATGTGGACCACGTCGGTGGTGCGGCTGCTGCGGATGCCGAGCATCAGCGTGAGTTCGCCCGCGCGCAGGCGATCCAGGAACGGGCTGCCGGTAGGACTTCGCATCACTCTCCCCCCTCACAGGTCGGTCGGGTAGTGGACGCCGGTCAGTCCGGGGACCACGACTCGGGTCGGGTCGTGGCCGGCCGCCGCGAGTGACGCGACGGCGAAGTCGGTGACGCAGCCGGACAGCAATTGCCGCGGATCCTCCAGTACGACACGAAGCCTGGTGACCATGGCGCGTATGTCGTCGGCCGACCGGATGATGGGCATTTCGCTGACTTCGGTGACGGTGGTGTCGCTGACGTCGGGGAATCGCACGCCTGATGGTGTGTACCGCGGATAGCCGTCGAACATCATCGCGCCGAGTTCGACCGTGGCCCTGGTGCCGGACCAGATGCCACGCAGCCGCTCCTCCAGCGCGATGACCTCGGTGAGGTCGCCGTCGGCAGGGGTGCGGAACGTGGGGGCGTGCGGGGCCACGTACAGGCGCTCCAACGGAAGGCGGTGATCTGATGCACCCAGGATCGTTGTGGCCACACTGCTGGTGTTCCAGGTGACCCCGGCCGTCGGCCGCCCCTGCTGGCCCGCGATGACCACCATGGCTCGCTCCCAGTCGATGTGCTGGGACCGCAGCCAGCGGGTGATCCGGAAGCTGATGTCCAGGCCCGCGAGGAAGAACGTCGCGACCATCATGTGGTTGATGGGCACAGGAAGCTCGGTTTCTCCCCCACCCGCGAGGTACTCCGAACGGAGCGTCTCGGGCGTCAGGTAATCCTCGTTCGCCAGCCCGGTCGTGAGGTAGCGCGCTGTCACCGCGCACGAGTAGTCGACCATGTCGGCGATCTCCTGCTCCCTCCCCCGGTACGCCTGGACCGCGATGATGTCCCGCCACAGCTCGACGCTGTTCGCGGCCCGGGTGGCCTTGACCTCGGCCAGCAGACGCTCCGCGTCGGCTCGCCAGGAGGAAGCGCCGAGAGCGCGGATGGCGACCAGTGACGCAACCGCGGGGCCTAGGTGGGAGATCCCGGTCAGCTCCTTGAACCCCCGGGGCGATATGCGGAACCCCTCGACCGTTGGTGGCCTGCCGCCACCCGGATACAGCGCGATGTCAGCGCTGGTCGCGACGACCAGCGGGGCGCCCCGATCGCGCTCGGCGACGGCAGCGGCCCAGTGCCGGCCGATACTGTCCGCGTTAGCCGTATAGGTGGTGAACAGCCGGATCAGTTCCGGGCTTTCAGGCGTGGGCAAGCTGGCTCCTCAGTCCTGCGGGACGGGCTGTTCGGTGAACCGGTACACCACGGTGTCCGTGGCGAAGCGGACGTCGGCGCTCAGCGAGTTCGAGACCGCGACGAGCGGCCCCCGCTCGTCCGCGTACACCGCGACGTCGGTGCCACCGGAGGTCGGAAACTCCTCGACAACGACGAGCTTTCCGTCCTGCCACCGGTAGAGCTGGGAGGCGAGTGCGGTCGTCGGTGAGGCCGGCGTGCCGAGGATGAAGTTGATCCGTAGTACGTACAGCCCGTGCCTGCCGTGCAGCACCGCGAACTCACGTGTGCCCAGCCCGTCCAGGACCGCGTGTTCGACGAAGCGTTCACCGTCCCAGCGCAACAGCCGTGACGGGCTGGCCAGACAGGCCACGAGAAGGTAGTCCCTCCCGTCGGCGCGAAACGAGGCGAACGCCCGCCCGTGCTCGCCGGCCAGCTCCTGATGGACGATGAAACGGCTGCCTTCCCAGTGATAAAGCAGCGAGGGCGTGACGTGGTCGGCGTGCGCCAGGTAGTCGGCGCCGTCCAGGGAGAAGGCGTGCCAGTTGTACGCCCACTGTGACGGGATCTCCTGGAAGGGCTGAAACGACTTGCCGTCCCACTGATAGATCTGCGACGGCCGGTTCACCGTCTCGGTGCCCGGCAGCGCGACGCCCTGGGCCAGCGCGAGGAAATGCCGGCCGTCCACGATGAAATGCCGCCACTGCTTGGCCGCGAAGCCGGGAAATGCTTGGAACGGCGCGAAACGCGACCCGGTCCAGCAGTACACCGTGGACTCCATGCTGAACTCATAAGGTCCATGACCGCGACGGATACTCGCTGTCGCGAGGAACGCCCGACCGCCGATACGGAAGAACTCCGCGTCCTCGCCACCAGGAACGGGCAATGTCTGAAAAGGCTCGTAGCCGTCGGTGGTCTGGCGCAGGAGCAGCAGCTCAGTGTCGCTGTCCCCGCCGTTGATGTCGGCAGGCTGCCCCGGTATGTCGGTCGCCAGCTGCGCTATGGCCAGCAACGACATCCCGTCGAGCCGGAACGGCTCGACGGCTCGCGCGCCCGACGTGGGGATGCGGCACCACTCGGCGAGGTGCGCTGCGCACATGAGACTCCTTCGCAGTTGATGGCTAGGGGCGGTCGGGGGCGGCGGGGCGGGCGCGCGGGGCGGCTCCGAAGAACACGTCCATCAGATTCGGCTTGTCCCGGATCTCCTCGGCCGTGCCCGCGAGCGCGACCTCGCCGGCGCTCATCACGGTGGCCCGGTCGGCCAAGGCCAGCCCGAACCGCACGTTCTGTTCGACCATCAACACCGTCACGCCGTCGGAGTGGATGGCGTGCACGCTGTCGCGGATGACCGCCAGGCTCAGCGGGTCGAGTCCGAGCGTGGGCTCGTCGAGCAACATCACTTTGGGATCGAGCATCAGCGCGCGGGCGAACTCCACGGTGCGCCGCTGCCCGCCGGACAGGGCACCGGCCGGGAGGTCCGGCCGTTCGCTCAGCAGGGGGAACCGCTCCGCCAGCCGGTCATACCGCTGCTCGAGGTGCTTGCGCCGCCTGCGGTGAATGTAGGCGCCCATCAGCACGTTCTGCCGTACGGTCAGCTTCGCGAACAACCCCTGCCGCTGCGGGACCTGGACCACACCGGCGTGCAGGATCGCCGCAGGCGACTTGCCGGCGAGGTCGACGCCGTCGATGACGATCGATCCCCGTCGAGGCCGGAGCAGACCGCTGATCGTCATCAGCACGGTCGACTTGCCCGCGCCGTTGGGTCCGACGATGCAGTTGATCGAGCCCTGCTCGACGTGCAGCTCGACGCCGCGCAGGATGTCCAGGCCGCCGTAGCCGGCCCACAGTCCCTCGATGTGGATCACGCCTGCCCCTCTGCGTGCACCGGGACGACCGAGTCGCCGAGATACGCGTCCACAACCGCGGGCTCCGCACTGACATCGGCGACGGAACCGTGCGCGATGACCGCGCCGCGCGCCATCACGTACACCTGCTGGCACAGGCCGGCGATGAAGGCCAGGTCGTGTTCGACCAGCAGGATGCCGATCCCGCGCTCGCGCAGCGACCGGACCATATCCGCCAGTCGCTCGGACAGGGCCGGGCTGATACCGGCGGCGGGCTCGTCCAACATCACCAGGACCGGATCCAGCCAGAGGACCTGAGCCAGCTCGACGAGTTTCCGCTGTCCGTAGCTGAGATCGGCCGGGCTGTCGTCCGCGTGGGCGGCCAGCCCGAGGTCCTCCAGGACGGCGAACGCCCGCTCGCGCTCGGCGGCGGTGACCCGTCTAGCCCACAGCCGGGCGAACGCGAACCGCCTTTCGGGCACGACGATGTTCTCGACCACGGTGAGGTTGGCGAACAGCCGAGGGAGCTGGTAGGTACGCGCCAACCCCGCGTGTGCCCTGGCCGGCCTTCCCTTCCGTTCCAGCCCGTGACCGCGGAGGATGATGGTGCCTTCCCGGGTCGGGACGGTTCCGTCGATCACGTTGAACAGCGTCGTCTTGCCTGAGCCGTTGGGGCCGATTAGACCCGTGATCTGTGCCTGCAGGAGGGTGAGGTCGACGCCGTCGACCGCACGCAGGCCACCGAACGACTTACGCAGGCGGCGTACGACGAGCACCTCGGGTGGACCGCCGGCGCGGTCGGGTCCTGCGGTCGAGACCGGCTTCGCCCGGTCGGCGCCGGGGTGCGCGGGCAGGTCCGGCTCGCGGGCCGGCAGCCGCCGGAACCCGGACTCGAGGATCGGCAGAACGCCCCGTGGCAGGAAGATCGCCACGGCGCCGAGCAAGCCGCCGAACAGCAGCAGCCGGATGGCGCCCGCGTCCACCCCGCCGAGACCGGTACTGGTGACGTTGCTGATCGGCGCGATGATGAACGCGCCGAGGACAGGTCCCCACAGGGTGCCCCGGCCGCCGAGCAGCACCGCCAGCACGATCAGCACGCTCGTGACGATGTCGAACACGGCAGCCGTGTTCAGGAAGGCTATGTAATAGGCGTAGATCCCGCCCGCGACGCCGACGAACGTCCCGCCGAGCACGAAGGCGATCATCTTGTACACCGCCGTGCGCAGACCGAGCCCCGCGGCTTTGTCCTCATCGGCCTGGATCGCGAACAGGCCCAGGCCCAGCTTGCTGCGTCGCACCCAGGCGGACACGGCAACGGTCACAACGAGCAGCCCGAGCATCGGGTAGTAGAACGGCCAGTTCTGATACGTCAGGCTCCAGGTCGGCAGCGGCAGCGCCAGGCCCTGACTGCCACCGGTCAGGCCGGACCAGGTCGTGGCCACCACGCCGAGCGACTGCAGCGCCGCGAACGTGACGATCACGAAGTACATGCCACGGGTCCGCCGCGTGACCAGGCTGAGCAGCGCGGCCGCGATCGCGGACACCACGCCGCCGACGAGACAGCCGAGAAACGGCGAGACGTGTTCTCTGACTGCGAGGATGCCGGTGGTGTACGCCCCCAGACCGATGAAGGCGCTGTGGCCCAGCGACAGGTAGCCCGCGTAACCACCCATGATGTTCCAGCCGCTGGCGCCGATGGCCAGCATGAACGTCATGATCAGCATGTTCTGGTAGTAGAGGTCGGCCGACACCAGCGGATAGCCGATCAGCGCGGCCAGGCCGATCGGCATCCACGCGCGGCGAAGCAGAGTCGATGTCATGAGGCGGCGTCCTGACGGGTCATCCGGGTGAACAGGCCCTGCGGGCGGACGGTCAGCACGACCAGGATCAGCACGGTCGGCACCACCGCCGCCCAGCGCACCGACACGTACGTGGTGGTCACCGACTCGGCCGTCCCGAGGAGCACACCGGCGGCGAACGCCCCCGGAATACTCCCGAGTCCGCCGACGATCACGACGCTCAACGTCAGGCCGAGCCAGACGTCCTGGGTATCCGGGGTGAACTGGTAGAGGAAGCTCAGCGCCGCGCCGCCGAACGCTGTCGATCCGCTGGCGACGGCGAAGATCCACCCCCCGATGCGCGCGGGTTCGACGCCGACCAACCGGGCGCCCTGGGGGCTCTCCGAGGCGGCGATGATCGCGTGGCCCAGCCAGGTCCGCTTGATCGCCACCTGCAGCGCGACCGTGATGACGATCGCGAGCAGACATGCGTAGAACTGAGCGCGCGGAATCACCAGCCGTCCGAGATGGATCGCCTGGTTGAAATACGCCGGGGTGGTCGTCTTCTCGTTGGGCCCCCAGACGAGCGCCAGGAGCGCCTCCGCGACCAGGGCCAGAGCGAACGTGGCCACGATCGTCAGCCCCGGGTCGATGCGCTCCAACCGCTCGATGACGAGCTTGTAGATCACGAGCCCGAGCGCGGCCATCGGGACCATCACCAGG
>JAOPYG010000249.1 GCA_025964685.1 Actinoallomurus sp.
GGCCAGCGGGTAGTAGTCCTTGACGGTGCCCGACACGAGGACGCTGTCGCCCACCGCCACGCCCGGCGATGAGCTGAAGACGAAGACGCCCTCGCTGGTCCCCGGGCTCGCGTCCGGCGCAGGGTCCTGGATCCAGTAGCCGCGGCTGCTGCCGGCCGACCTCACGCCGGTGACGATGCCGGGGACGTTGGTGACCTTCTCGTTGTTGTGCGACGACAGCCAGCCGGCGCCCTGGATGTCGTGAACGCGCAGCGGGCCGGGCTCGCCGGTGCCGGTGCCCCCGCCGCCTTGTGCGTTGGTCGCGCCTGGTGTGGGCTCACCGGCCGTGAAATCGGCGGAGTTGTCGTCGGTGTCCGCCTTGTCGGTGCGCTGCGCGGAGGCGGTGTTGGAGGCCCCGGCCGCGGGCGCCGTCTCCCGGATCGCCGCCGTGCCGAAGCCGGCCAGGTCCACTGAGGCACCCTGGCAGGAGGCGGAGTCCGCGCACGTCAACGCGGTAGTGCTCTGGACGAGAGCGACCGTGCCGGCGGTGGCGGACATGGCGATGGTCCCGCTGGCCTGCGCGTCGGGTAGCGCCTGCGTGCCGCCGGCTCCCTTCGCCTCGGCGACGAGATAGAAGCCGCCCGGCGCGATCGAACCGGTCAGCTGCGTGACCTGCCACGTGCCGGTGGCGCCACTGGAGTGGTACTGAACCGACCAGCCGGTCAGATCGACGACCGCGGAACCACGGTTTGCCAGCTCGACGAAGTCGTTGGTGTAGGTCGCGCCGGAGTTCCCCCCACCGCCGTACACCTCGTTGATGACGACCGACGTCGCGGGCGCGGCCGACGCCGGTGCGTCGCCGCCGACGACCGTGCCGGCGAGCGCGAGGCCGCAGACGGCGACGCCCGCGGTCGCCTTCATGAGCCCGGACAAGAGATGGACGCGCAAGAGATCCTCCGATGACCGTTATGTGTCGGTCACCATGATGGTGGTGGAATATGCGCGCTAAAAGTGGCGCCCACGCGTACTTCTGGCGAACGGCTCGCCGGAATCGGCCGGGGCGGTAACGGTTCGCCAGGAGTCCGCCCGCGCGTCGGAAACCGAAGGTGAGCGGGTGAACACACAGACGATCGAGGCTGGGTGATTCCACCAGTCGAACGCCGCGAGAATCGGCGAGTTCTGCCAGCGCCGTTGCCTCCAAGCCACGAACGAAGGCGCGGAAGGTGTCGCGAGGACTCCGCCCGCCGCCCCGGGATGAACGCGCCGATGTGGCCGAAAACGGCCGTGAGCGCGGAACCGGCCGACATCGAAAGCGGGCGGCCTGCGGCCGTGGCGCACGCGAGCACACCGGCTGCCTGAGCACGCAGGAACGTGATCCAGGTGGCGTCGGCCCGCCGCGGCGCAGGATCGATCCCGGCTTGGTGCGGGATGCGCCAGACTGTAAGCCCGTGACCTGCGGCGATGTTTGTATACGGTCAGGTGCCCGAAGCGCTCTTCGACGTTATGGCGTCATCGGAGGTGGTAGCGGCAGCCGCGTTCTCGCCGCTCGCAGGGATACGCGAGCCCGCCGTCAGGACAACAAGCGCAAATGCCAGGAGTATGCCTTCCACCACGAGGCTGACGACGCCTATCGGCTCGGTCCAGTTTCCCTTGTCGTCGCTGTAGGCGGGCAGTCCCGGACCACGCGAGAGTGCGTATCCCAGCAGGGGGCCCAGCGCGACTCCCGCCGCCAGCAGCCAACCCGCTCGGGCGGCCGAGCCTTTCCTGACGGCCAAAAGGAGGACGGCGCACAGCACGGCCGCCGCCTCCAGCAGGTAGTAGCCGACCGCGACATAGCCCGGTGCCTTGTCCCCAGGGATCCCTCCCTGGTCCTGCACATGAATCCACCCAACGGCCAGACATAGCAGCACGGCGGCGATCCGGGCCGGGTACGCTGCGGCCAAGCGAGCGGTCATCTGCGGTCCTCCTCGATCGTTGCGGAGGGCGGGGCGTGCCCCCAGACCTCTCCGTGTAACTTCAACTCGACCGCCGAACGTTGGCGATCACCTCATGACAAAGTATTAACGCCGTAGTTCGATCATTGTGTCAACGTCTGGTCTGTTAACGTCTGATGTCCTGTGCGGTGCCGACGTCGCGTACTGGATCTGACCTGGGCTCCGTATGATCGCTTGGCTGCTCGATGCTTCGCACCGTAGATCAGCAGAGGGTCGAGACACGTGCGGCCTGAACGACTGGGGGTGGGTGATCGCGTCGCCGGTGATCTTGAGCCGCCATGTCTTGCGGTCGATGCTGGGCGGGCGCGCCCGGTTGGGGATGTAGAGCCGGTCATGGGGGGGCGTGTCCCCGTACCCGTGGGTGAATCACAGAACTGGGGGCTCCCAGCGGTGCAGCATCCAGCCGCCTACTCGGCTGGCGAACGAGCCCAGCACGCGGAGCCGCACGTGGCGCCCTACGCGGCTGTAGCGCGATGAAGGACCTCCGCCTCAGACCCTCGGGCCATATGGGGGGGCCGCCCCGCACCACTTCGGAAGGCGGGGCGGCTTTCGCTGTCAGAAGGGTCTGCTGTCAATCGCCGACCGTCCGTTCAGGTGGTCAGCAGCAGCCACAGCCACAGCCTCCCCACCACTCCCAGGATTCGTAGGTCCAGCCACCGCTCTTCCAGCGCCTGTGCCTATCGGCGATCGAGTAGCCCGTGATGGCGTGCTGAGGCGCGATGGTCGCCGACTCTGCGCTTGCCGGCCCGGCCGTGCTGAGCGTAGCCACGGTTGCTCCTGCGAAGGCCAGGCCAGAGATCGCTACTCCCATCCGTCGTGAAATTCCCATGGAAGATACCTCCTTCGGTCGGCGGCTTACGCGTGACAACACCGCGGTCACGCTAATTATTTAGGCATATTTATGGTCCTATACCTTATTTCAGACTGACATCACCCATTCAATAAAAACAACCGCCCAATGTCCGGGTGCGTCAAATTTGACCCTTCTTTAATGCGGTCTTGCAGGCGAATTTAGGTGGCGGAATCGAGTGCCGGCATGCTGACGATCTACACCTGGTCGACCTGGTCGCCGACGACGCGCACCGAGTGCTCGTCGCCGTGACCACCGATCACGTGTACGTGTTCGGCAGCACCGGTGGCGCCCTCACCGTCGCCGTGCCCGCCGGCCGACGGACCACACGAGGTTGCGGCCACTGTCGACCTGACACCCCGTGATGCGCCGTCGCACCTGGCTCCTGCAGTGGGCCGGCTGCGAGACCAGCAGCCGCTCAGTGGCTCTGGTGAAGGCTTCCTCGACTTCTGCGATCAGGTACTCGAGCTGACCAATATGCACCGAGTGCATGAGAGCCAGAAATAGCCGGTCTTTGCGTCATCGCACCTGGTAGAGCCACTCATGTTGTATGACGAACGCGGGTGGGAGACGGCCAGTGCCGCGGTCGTGCGAACCGGCCGGACGGGAGCAGCGGTCACCCGCACGCTCCTCTGCTACCGGGAGCCGGGCACCCCCGGAACCCCGGTAGCGACAGAGCGGCTTGGCGGGGGCGGCCGCCCAGTTCAATGCCGGCGCTGGGTGATGGATCCCCGGCAGACCTGCGCCACGTTGTCGCCGTAGGACGCGATCCTGCACAGACGGCTCGGCGTGTCGCGCGTGCCACGGCGCTGGCGGCAGTGCGGTTCATGGTCATCACTCGCCCGACGCGGTGGATTCCGTCCGCCACAGAAGACGCAAAATGATCAACACCGTAAACATTGGGGAAAGAGCGAGTCATCTGTGCCAGATGACAAGAAAGCTCGGCACCCTGATCGCCGTCACATCGTCGCCTACTCCTTCCGGCAGAAAACTGACGAAAGGCGCCCATCCCAGAAGACGGGTGGAGCGACGGAGGGTGTCCGGCGCGTTTCTTCGCGCGTCTTTGCGTGGCGGTCGTTCCTCGGGGGCACAGTACCGACCGTGAGGCCCAGTTAAGGACGTGGAACATGACTGTACGAGTCGACGCATCCATCCGATCCCACAGCACCACCAACCGGACCGCTGGACCGGGCTCCAAAGGTGTGGCTGGCGCCTACCTCGGTGAGTTGATCGGGACCTTCATCCTGGTCTTCGCCATCACCGCCACCGCGACCTCTGCCGGCCTGCGGCACACCATCGCCGGACCGTCGTACGGCTCGCTGGCCATCGTCCTGGTCAACGGGCTCGCGCTGGCGGCGCTGGTCGGCGGCTTGGGCCACATCTCCGGCGCGCACTTGAACCCGGCCGTCACCATAGCGATGGCCGTCATCCGCAGGTTCTCGTGGCGGCATGTTGCCGGCTATGTCGTCGTCCAGATGGTCGGCGGTATCCTCGCCGCTCTGGCCACCTGGGCCATCCACGGCAACGCGGCGCGGACCGTCACACACCTCGGTGCCACCAACCCGGCGCCCGGTGTGGGCGATGGCCGGGCTCTGCTCGTCGAGATCCTGATCACCTTCGTGCTGGTCTTGGTGGTGACCGCTGCCGCCACCGACAAGCGGTTCCCGGCTCCCGTCGCCCCCCTCGTGGTCGGCTTCGCGCTCGCCACGGCGGTCTTCATCGGCGGCCCGAGTGACGGCGCCGCGGTCAACCCGGCCCGTGGCCTCGGCCCCATG
>JAOPYG010000270.1 GCA_025964685.1 Actinoallomurus sp.
TGCCGTGCCGGCATCCTCGTCGAGCCGATGCTCGGCTTTGGGAACCGCCATGCTCACCGCATCGGGTCGACCGTGGCAGGGGCCGGCTGTCTGGCCGGCGTGGACAGGAACGGACGGACACTCTTTATCAACTGAGACATCTCATACCCAACGACACCAGCATCGGCATCCCGGTCAGCCAGCACCGTCAGCACGGACCCCAAGCCGGCCGAGGAGACGAACAGCAGGGTGTCGTCGAGTTCCACCACCACCTGCCGGACCACGTCGCTGCCACCGAATTTGGCTCCAGTGCTCCGCGCAAGCGAAATCAATCCGGATGCGATCGCCGCCAACTGGTCCGCGTCGTCAAGGTCCAAACCATGGACAGCTTTCGTCAGTCCGTCAGAGGACAGCAGCACGGCGCTACGGGTATGGGGAACCCGCTCGACCAGGCTGCTCAGCAGCCAAACGACGTCGTCTGATCCATGGCTGGGGGGCACAGCGCTCACCATGGATGGATTCTCCTCGGAACATGTCAGCCTCGGTCACCTAATGCCGTCGTACCATCCGAGAGCCCGTTCTCCTCCCCGGACTGCGGGCTCACGACACCGACTCGACGTAGAGCCATCCCTATAAGTGCTCCTCCCGCTCGTAGTCCTCACAGCGGCCTTGTTGGACAAAGCGTTACTAGTACCGCACGGCACGCCAAGCCGATCTTGGAACCAGCACAAGAGACCAGCGATTGAATCGGCGTGAAGTCGCGGTCAGCGTCGGCTCGGGCGTTGCAGCAGCGCACGCGGCACCAGATCCGGTCGATGATCTTCCCACTGTCCAGTCGAGGTCGCGCGCATGCGCCGGCTCAGTGACAGCGGCTGCTGGTAGCGCACAGCCGGGCCAGCGCTCTCCCGCTCCCGACAGACCTTGGAGCGGAAAGGCATTCGCCGGACTCCGCCTCACGCACCGGCTGATGGAGGTTCCTCGGGCCGGGGACGGACGCACCCGGCACGTGGTGCGGATCCCCGAGAGATCGGGGGCCGCGGGTATGCCCTGGCCGGGAAGGCTCCGTCCGGCCCGGATGGCTATATTTCTGGATCTTCGCGGCTGTTACGGTAGATACACGGGTTACTTCCTGGTAGGAATGTGCCGCTCAGCGAGACGACGTTCGGTCTCGCGAGGATGATGCATGCGTCCCGCGCGGATCCCCTTCACTTCACGTGATCTCTTGGAGTTTTCGTGACCATTCGTTTCGTACGTGTCCGTCCTGGTCGTGCGGTGTCGTCGCATGTGCCGGTCGGCGGCTCGCGTAGTTTGACGGTCGCCGCCATGGCCGCGGCCGCCGCGATGCTGGTGACGGGGTGTGGAAAGAGCCATGCGGCAGGGGCGCCTGGCGGGCAGCCGGCGGCTCCTGCGGCGTTGCCGCAGGCCACGACCTACACGACGTTGAAGGGCCTGTCACAGGACACCCATTCGTTGGCGGCCATGGACGGGAAACTTGTGCACCCGATGGCGTCGCTGACCGTGTCCGCCACCGCGGGTGGACCGCCGGTGGCGGTACTGCCCAGTAGCCAGCTGGGCGGCCCCACCTGGGTTCCGGTGGTGGAGACCAAGCCGGGATGGCAGCGGGTGCTGCTGCCATCGCGGCCGAACCGCACAACGGGATGGATCTCCACCAGCGGCGGAAAGGTACAGACCGCCCACAGTCCCTATGTCGTCAAAGTCGACAGGACCACGCGGCGGTTGACCATCGTCAAATCGGGGCACACGGCCGGGACCTGGACCGTCGCGGTCGGCGCCGCCAAGACGCCCACACCCACCGGGCGTACATTCATCCTCGCCTCACTCGCCCCGACCAAGGCGACCTACAGCCCGCTCATCCTGCCGGTCGGCGCACATTCCGACACCCTGGACACGTTCGGTGGCGGTCCTGGCACGGTCGCGTTCCACGGCTGGCCGGACAAATCCGTATTCGGCAAAGCAGTCACGAACGGCTGCGTGCGGGTACCCGCGGACGCCCTGAAGCAACTGTCCCAGGTGCCGCTCGGCACGCCCGTGCTCATCACCGGCTAGCCCGGTACGGACCGGCCTGCGCACTGTTTCACCCCTGGCACGGATGTGGCCCCACCGCGGGCCACCCCCCGCTTCCGTGTTCTGTCACTCCAGCTCTGACCCCCAGTTCTGGACGTCTTCATCCCCAAGGAGAGACAAGAATGCGTTTGACACATCTGACCACGTACGCGGCGATCGCCGGCGCGCTCGCCACGCCGCTGGCCTTCGCGGCACCGGCGTCGGCGACCGCCGCCGGAACCGGCTCGGCCTTCGGTATCTCGGCCAGCGGACTGGTGCCCATCCCGCCGACTCCCGCGGTGTCCTCTTCGGCCAAGCAACCGACCCGCAAAAGCCTCGCCGAGTTGCCGCCCAACCCGCTGGTGAGTGCCGGAGTCTTGAACGTGTCCGCTTGGGCCGGCCACGGGCGGGCCAGCGTCGCCGATGTGAAGCTGGCCCAGGCCGGGCTTTCAGCCAGCGCCATCACCGCCAAATGCGAGAACAACAACGGTGTCTCGCACCTGACCAGGGCGGTTCTGGCCGGCCGCAAGCTTCAGGTGAACGCGCGCCCCAACAGCGCCATCACGGTCCCGGTCCAAGGGCTCGGCTCAGTGTCGTTGATCCTCAACAAACAGGTCCGCAACGCCGACGGCGGCCTCACCGTCACCGCGATCGAACTCAGCCTGGCGCTTCCGCAAGCCAAGGCCGAGACGATCAGCATCGCCTCCGTCACCTGCGGCCCTGCAGGCTCCGGTGAGCCGACCCCACCCGGCCAGCCCAGCACCACGCCCACCCCATCCCCGACCACCAGCACACCGCCCGGTGAAGCCCCGGTCCCGACCCCGGTGCCCAGCGACCTTCCCGTAACAGGCTGACAAAGACGAAACACTGACGGTCGCCGTGGGGATCAGCGCACGGATCCCCACGGTGACCGCATCACCGGCCATTCCGATGTCGACGATCCGTCCGCAGGCGAGGCCCGTCCTGAGCACTCCGCACATGCCTGGCGGATGGTCACCGAAAGCCCGTACCTGCGAAGGACCGGCCTGAATCAATCTCCCTGGTTGGCAATTCTTGATCGTGTGCGGCACAGCTCATAGGAGGATGGTTCTCGTATGAGCGGTACTGTCGGTCCGACCCAGAAGTCGCGCCGGCAATGTTTGGCGGCGCTCGCCTCCGAGGCGCAGATCCGTGGCCTGCAGTGCAGGCCGGCGGGACCGGACGGTGCCCTGCTACACGCATCGAGCCCGTCCAGCGGGCGCAGCACGATGGTTTTCACCGTGCCCTCCTGCTCCCACACCTGGACCTACCTGTGGAGTGATGGCGGTTCCGCCGACGCCGTCGACCCGGCAAAGGCCGCCGATCTGCTCGCCGCATTCCTCGACGGCTGAAGCCCGAGCGCGTTCCGTTGGCGATCCCTTGGTGCGGTCGGTGCTCTTTATAGAAGTGTTCGTAATCGCGCGGAGCGTGGAGCAGGTGGCCGGTTCCAGATAAGGGTCTGGTCGAGCAATTCGCGGCGGCAGATCGGCACCCACCATCCCATGGTCGAGTTCATGGTCGTAATTTGGACGCCACTGAGCACGACCTCGATCCTGGCATCGGCCAGGACTGTGTCGAACAGTTCAGGGACATGCGGTCCCGGCTCAGGAATCATGCCCGACAACCTTGTGGGGTGCGGATACTCGATTACGGCCGTGACCAGTGCTTTCTTCCTTCGTCTAGGCTGCGGACCTGTACTCGTTGATCAGGCCATCGAGGACCTCCTCGCGTCTGAGCCTGGCTATGTCGAGGTCGGTGGGAGCTGCCGCCCAGGTCGGTTGTGGTGGTCGCCGGTCTCGTGCCCGATGAGGGCGATGCTGGTTGTAGTGCCGTTCGTACTCGGCGAGTACGCGACGCAGGTGGCGTTCGCTGTAGATG
>JAOPYG010000279.1 GCA_025964685.1 Actinoallomurus sp.
CGCCGTGCCGATGGTGTCCGGCCCGGTGGGCGCCGGCAGGGTGAGCCGGGCGAGCGCGCCGGTCGTGCGGGTGCGGGGCGCCGCCGACGAGGCGGCCGGAGTGGTGGCCAGCAGACCGGCCGCGACCAGGGCGGTCGCTAGGAGTCCGCCGGTGAGCGGGCGCGTGACGCGGGACCTCCGCATGGGGATGACACCTCCGAGGTGGCGATGTCCCTCATGCTCCTCAGCTGCGCCGGGTGGCCCAATGGGGTCACCACGCGGACGCGCGTTCGGTCTGCCCCACTCTCACATGGCGGGGACCGGGGCGGCGGCGGCCGTCACCAGGGCGGTGAACACGGCCACTTCCCTGTCGGCCTCCGGGTGCCACTGGACGCCGACGGTGAACGGGTACCCGTCCAGTTCGGCGGCCTCGATGAGGCCGTCGTCGGACCAGCCGCAGGCGGTGAAGCCGGTGCCCAGCCGGTCGATCGCCTGGTGGTGCAGGCTCGGGACCTCCAGGGTCGTACGGCCCAGCGCCCGCGCGAGTCGGGAGCGGGGGCGCAGGTGCACGTCGTGCCGTGTGAAGACGCCGTCGCCGCCCGAGTGCCCTTCGTGGCCGACGACGTCCGGCACGTGCTGGTGGAGGGTGCCGCCGAGGGCCACGTTGAGCAGTTGCAGCCCGCGGCAGATGCCCAGGATCGGCAGGCCCAGCGCGAGCGCCTCCCGCAGGAGGGCCAGCTCCGCGTCGTCGCGGGCGGCGTTGACCGGGGTGTTCTTGGGGTGCGGGACCGCTTCGTACCGCGTCGGGTCCACGTCGCCGCCGCCGACGAGCAGCAGCCCGTCGAGGCGGCTCAGGACGCCGGCGATGTCGGGGACCGCCGGCACGATCACCGGGATCCCGCCCGCGGCGAGGACCTTGTCGAGATAGCGCTGGGGGACGACGCTGGCGGGCATGTCCCATGCCGCCCAGCGGGCCCGTTCGGCGTAGGCGCTCACGCCGATCACTGGTGTGGTCACGGGACTCGATGTAAGCGGGACACGCCGTCACACTCGGTCGACCTGATTTTCAAATGACCGTGACTTGACCTACCGGTGACCGTGGGCGGGGCGCGCCGCGGCGACGAGGGCCGTGAACAGGGACGGGTCCTCGTCGACCTCCGGATGCCACTGGACGCCGAGCGCGAACGGGTGGTCGGCGGCCTCGACCGCCTCGATCAGGCCGTCGCCTGACCACGAGGTCGCGGTCAGCCCCGCGCCGAGACGGTCGACCGCCTGGTGGTGGTAGTGCGACACCTCGACCGTCTCGGCGCCCAGCGCCTTGGCCAGCCGCGAGCCCGACGCGACCGTGACCGGAAAGCGGTTGTAGCGCCCCGGGGCACGCGAGTGCCGGTCGTCGCCGACGACATCCGGCACGTGCTGGTGGAGGGTGCCGCCCAGGGCCACATTGAGCACCTGGGCGCCCCGGCAGATGCCGAGGAGGGGCAGCCGGGCGTCGAGCGCGCGGCGTACCAGCGGGAGTTCGGCCTCGTCGCGGAACTCCCGTACGTACCCGGTCCGCTCGTGCGGCACGGCGCCGTACGACGACGGGTCCAGGTCACCGCCGCCGGACAGCACCAGCGCGTCGAAGCGGTCCAGCATCGAGGACGGGTCGCCGACCGGCGGCAGCACCACGGGCTGGCCGCCGGCCCGTACGACCTGCTCGACGTACGCGTGCGGCAGGAGGGTCGCCGTCGTGCCCCAGACGGTGTACCGGGCGTGCTCGACGTAGGAGGTGATCCCGATGACGGGCGCGCTCATCCGGTCGGGGTGACGTACGCGCCGGAGATCCCGCCGTCCACGAGGAACTCCGCGGCGGTGATGAAGGACGCGTCGTCGCTGGCCAGGAACGCCACGGCGGCGGCGATCTCGGTCGCCTCGGCGAACCGTCCCACCGGGATGTGCACGAGCCGGCGCGCCGCACGCTCGGGGTCCTTGGCGAACAGCTCCTGCAGCAGCGGGGTGTTCACCGGTCCCGGGCACAGCGCGTTGACGCGGATGCCCTCGCGTGCGAACTGCACGCCCAGCTCCCGCGACATCGCCAGCACGCCGCCCTTGGAGGCGGTGTAGGAGATCTGGGACGTCGCCGCACCCATGACGGCGACGAACGAGGCCGTGTTGATGATCGAGCCACGGCCCTGCTCGCGCATGTACGGGATGACGTACTTGCAGCACAGGTACACGCTGGTCAGGTTGACCTCCTGCACCCGGCGCCAGGCATCCAGGCCGGTCGACAGGATCGAGTCGTCGTCCGGCGGGGAGATCCCGGCGTTGTTGAAGGCGATGTCGACCGAGCCGTACGCCTCGTTGGCGAAGGCGTACATTCCGCGCACGTCGTCCTCGCTGGTGACGTCGGCACGGACGAACAGGCCGCCGACCTCCTCGGCGACGCCCTTGCCGGTCGTCTCGTCCAGGTCGGCGATGACCACCTTGGCACCCTCCTGGGCGAAACGCCGTGCGGTGGCCAGCCCGATACCGCTGGCACCGCCGGTGACGACCGCCACGCGGTCCTGCAGACGCTGCATTGATCCTCCGATTCGCGTCGCGTCGCGTCAGTCGGTCGCGACGAAGACGTTCTTGGTCTCGGTGAAGGCACCGAGCGCGTCCGGGCCGAGCTCGCGGCCGAAGCCGGACTGCTTGAAGCCGCCGAAGGGCGTCTGGTAGCGGACCGACGAGTGGGAGTTGACGGACAGGTTGCCCGCCTCCACCTCGCGTGCCACGCGCAGCGCGCGGCCCACGTCGCGCGTCCAGATCGAGCCCGCCAGCCCATACGCCGTGTCATTGGCCATCCGTACCGCGTCGGCCTCGTCCTCGAACGGCAGCACGCTCACGACCGGCCCGAAGATCTCCGCGTCCCAGGCGGGTCCGGTCCCGGTCAGCACGGTCGGCGGGAACCAGAAGCCAGGCCCCTCCGGACAGCTTCCCTGGAAGGCGACGTCGTCGCCGACGAACCCCCGCACTTTTTCCCGGTGCGCCGCGCTGATCAGAGGCCCGACCTCGGTCTCCTCGGCGCGCGGGTCGCCCACCCGTACGCCGCGCACGGCGGGTTCCAGGAGCTCCATGAACCGGTCGTACACGCTCCGCTGCACGAGGACGCGCGAGCGGGCACAGCAGTCCTGCCCGGCGTTGTCGAAGACCGCGTACGGCGCCGAGGCGGCGGCCTTGTCCAGGTCGGCGTCGGCGAAGACGATGTTGGCGCTCTTGCCGCCGAGCTCCAGCGTGAGCCGCTTCACCTCGTCCGCGCAGCCCCTCATGATCTGCTTGCCGACGCGGGTGGAGCCGGTGAAGACGATCTTGCGTACGCCGGGGTGCTCGACCAGCCGGCGCCCGGCCACCGGACCCTCGCCCGGCACGACCTGCAGGACGCCCTCGGGAAGACCGGCCTCCAGGGCGAGCTGGCCGATGCGGCGCGCGGTCAGCGGAGTCGCCTCCGCCGGCTTGACGATCACCGTGTTGCCGGCGGCGAGGGCCGGGGCCATGCCCCAGCCCATGATCGGCATCGGGAAGTTCCACGGCACGATCACCCCGACGACGCCCAGCGGCTCCTGGAACGTCACGTCGAGCCCGCCCGCCACCGGGATCTGCCGCCCGAAGAGCCGCTCCGGCGCGGCCGAGTAGTACATCAGGACGTCGCGGACGTTCCCGGCCTCCCACCGCGCCTGGCCGATCGGATGCCCGGCCGATGCCACCTCGATGCCGGCCAGTTGGTCGACGTGCTCGTCGATCGCCTGCGCGAAGGCGCGCAGCAGCCGGGCACGGTCGGCCGGGGCGACGTGCCGCCAGGTCTCCTGCGCCGCCGCGGCCCGCGCGACGGCGGCGTCGACCTCCTCGGCACCTGCCATCGGCACCACCTCGACGACCTCCTCGGTCGCCGGGTTGATCACCTTGAAGTCGGCCAAGAGTTCCCCCCGCGTCACGTGCGCTCGAAGTTGCGGAACAGCTCCCAGTCCGTCACCGCGCGGTCGTAGGCGGCCAGCTCCACCTGGGCGTTGTTGGCGTAGTGCTCGACGACCTCGTCGCCGAACGCCTCACGGGCCAGGGCGCTGCCGGTCCAGTCCGCGTTGGCCTCGCGCAGGCTCGCGCGTACCTGGTCGGCGCCGGACTCATAGGCGTTCCCGCCGTAGGCGTCCTCCAGCGGCAGCTCGTTGTCGATGCCGTGCAGGCCGGCGGCGATCAGCGCGGACACCGCCAGGTAGGGGTTCACGTCGCCGCCCGGGACACGGTTCTCGATGCGCAGCGACGGCCCCGGATGGCCCACCAGCCGCAGCGCGCAGGTCCGGTTGTCGCGCCCCCACTTGACCGCGGTCGGCGCGAACGAACCGGGCGCGTACCGCTTGTAGGAGTTGACGTTCGGCGCGTACAGGAGGGTGAAGTCGCGCATGCAGGCGAGCTGCCCGGCGATGAAGTGCTCACCGATCTTGGAGAGCCCGTGCGGGCCCTCGCCCGCCATCACCGGCGTGCCGTCCGTGGACCGCAGCGAGATGTGGATGTGGCAGGAGTTGCCCTCCCGCTCGTTCGGCTTGGCCATGAAGGTGATCGACATGCCCTCCTGAGCCGCGATCTCCTTCGCGCCGGTCTTGTAGAGCACGTGGTTGTCGCAGGTGCCGAGCGCGTCGGCGTACCGGAACGCGATCTCGTGCTGGCCCAGGTTGCACTCGCCCTTGGCCGACTCGACGTACATCCCCGCGCCGTCCATGGCATTGCGGATCCGGCGCAGCAGCGGCTCGACGCGCGACGTGCCCATGATCGAGTAGTCGACGTTGTACTGGTTGGCGGGGGTCAGGCCCTGGTAGTGCCGGTTCCACGCGTCTTCGTAGGAGTCCTGGAAGACCAGGAACTCCAGCTCCGTCCCGACGTACGCGCCCCAGCCGCGCTCGGCGAGCCGGGCGAGCTGGCGCCGCAGGATCTGCCGCGGCGACGCCACGACGTCCGAGTCGTCATCCCAGACCAGGTCGGCGAAGACCAGGGCCGACCCCTCGTGCCAGGGCATCCAGCGCAGCGTGGACATGTCCGGGCGCATGACGAAGTCGCCGTACCCACGCTCCCACGACGACATGGCGTAGCCGTCGACGGTGTTCATGTCGACGTCGACGGCGAGCAGGTAGTTGCACCCCTCCGAGCCGTGCGTCGCCACCTCCTCCAGGAAGAAGCGGGCGGACAGGCGCTTGCCCTGCAGCCGTCCTTGCATGTCGGTGACGACGATGAGGACCGTGTCGATCCGCTCCGCCTCCACCTCGACCCACAGTTGCTCCAGAGTGAGCAGACCTCGGTTCGACACGATGCGCTCTTTCGGGGGACGGCCGGACCGGGGGCCCGGGAGCGGCTGGTCTTCAGGTAATGGTTTGGTTTGGGACCATTGAGGGGGTCGGGCTGCGCCCTGTCAAGACTTCGGCGTGACCTCAGTCATCGATCGCCGCGTACGCCGAGGTCCAGAAGTCCTGGAACACGCGCGGAGGGTGGGGTGAGGTCATGGCGCGCTGGGTCAGGAGGACACCCACCACCTCGGTCCGGCTTCCGGGGGACAGATCCTCCGGCCACGCGCGACTCATCGGTCACCCACGTACCCGGTCACCGGCCGGGTCGTACAGCGGTTCCTTCGCGACCACGCCGGGCACCCGCTCGCCGAAGAGCTCCACCTCCACCGGGGTGCCGACCTCGCCGGCCGCCACCGGCAGGTAGGCGTAGGCGATCGACCGGCCGACCGTGTAGCCGTAGCCGCCCGAGGTGACCCGGCCGGCGACCTCCCCGCCCACGCGGACCGGCTCGTTGCCCAGGCACACCGCGCGCGGGTCGTCGAGGGTCAGGCAGCGCAGCCGCCGGGTGAGCCCGCGCTCGCGTGCCGCGGTGAGGGCCGCCTCGCCCAGGAACCCGCCGGGCTTGCCGAGCCGTACGCAGAAGCCGAGCCCCGCCTCGTACGGCGTGACGTCCGGCGACAGGTCCGTGCCCCAGACCCGGTAGCCCTTCTCCAGGCGGAGGGCGTCGATCGCGCGGTAGCCGCCCGGCACGGCCCCGGTGCCGGTCAGCGTCCGCCACAGCGCCGCGCCGTACTCGCTGGAGCAGTACAACTCCCAGCCCAGCTCGCCGGCGAACGTCACCCGCAGCGCCCGCACCGGGACGTCGCCGACCGTGATCTCACGCGAGGTCAGGTACGGGAAATCGGCGTTGCCCAGACCGTCCGGGGTCAGGCCGCCGAGCAGCTCGCGCGACCGCGGTCCCCACAGTGCGAAGCACGCGTACTGGCCGGTGACATCCGCCACCCGCACCGACCCGTCGTGCGGCGCGTGCGCACGGATCCAGGCCAGGTCACGGGTGCCGAACGCGGTGCCGGTGACGACCAGGAACGACTCAACGCCGGTACGCGTGACGGTGAAGTCGCACTCGATGCCGCCGCGGACGTTGAGGCACTGCGTGTACGTCACCGCGCCGACCTCGCGGGCCACCTCGTTGTCGCAGAGCCATTCCATCAGTCCGGCCGCGTCCGGCCCGGTCACCTCGATCTTGGCGAACGACGATTCGTCGAACAGCCCGGCCGACTCGCGCGTGGCCGCGTGCTCGGCGCCGATCGCCGGGGACCAGCCGCGCCCGGCCCAGCCGCGCGGCCGAACCGCCGAGCCGGCCGCGTTCGACTCGTAGTAGTCGACCCGCTCCCAGCCGGCCTTCTCGCCGAAGACCGCGCCCAGCTCCACGTGCATCCCGTACGCGGGGGAGACCCGCAGGGGACGCCCGGCCGAGCGCTGACGGTCCGGGTACGGGATGTCGTAGTAGGTCTCGTAGTTCTCCACGGTGCGTTTCCGCGTGTACGAGGGCGACCGGTAGTGCGCGCCGAACCGGCGGATGTCCATGTGCCGTACGTCCATGCCGGGATCACCGGCGACGATCCACTCGGCCATCACCTTGCCGATGCCGCCCGCGCCCGCGATGCCGTGTGCGCAGAACCCGGCCGCGACGAAGAAGCCCGCGACCTCGGTCTCACCGAGGCAGAACTCGTTGTCCGGGGTGAAGGCCTCCGGCCCGTTGATCAGCTTGCGGATGCCCGTGTCGGCCATCGGCGGGACGCGCCGCTGCGCGTTGGCGGTGATCTCCTCGAACCGGTCCCAGTCCTCGGCGAGCAGCCGGCCGTTGAAGTCGGCCGGCACGGCGTCACGGTCGCCGGCGTCCAGCGCCCAGGGCGCCGAGTCGCGTTCGTACCCGCCCATGACCAGGCCGTCGACCTCTTCGCGGAAGTACACGAGGTGATCGGGGTCGCGCAGGGTGGGCAGGCGCGTCCCGTCGCGCTCGCGCAGAGGCTCGGTCACGAGGTACTGGTGCGACATCGGCACGATCGGCACGCGCACGCCGGCCATTCGCCCGATCTCGGCGGCGAACATCCCGCCGCAGTCGACCACGATCTCCGCCTCGACGTCGCCGCGGTCCGTGCGGACCCCGGTCACCCGGCCGCCCTCGGTGTCGATGCCGAGCACACGGGTGTGCGTGAAGGTCCGCACGCCGCCCTCGCGCGCGCCGGCGGCGAGGGCGTACGTCAGCTGCGACGGGTCGACGTAACCGTCCGTCGCCAGGTACGCCCCGCCGAGCACGCCTTCGGTGCTCATCAGCGGGAACATCCGCTTCGCCTCGTCGGCGGAGATCTCCTCCAGCGGCAGGCCGTACGCCGTCGCCCACCCGATCTGGCGGCGGATCTCCTGCATGCGCTCCGGCGTGCCGGCGAGCCGGATGCCGCCGCACTCGACCCATCCCGGAGGGTTCTCGCCCTTCTGGAGCCGCCGGTACAGCTCGACGGAGTACATGTTCATGCGGGTCAGGGTCGGGTCGGAGCGCAACTGTCCGACCAGGCCGGCGGAGTGGAACGTCGAGCCGCTCGTCAGGTCGGCGCGGTCGACCAGGACGACGTCGCGTTCGCCCAGCTCGGCGAGGTGGTAGGCGATGCCGGTGCCGGCGACCCCACCTCCGATGATCACGATGCGGGCCCGGTCGGGCAGCTTCCTCGGCGAGGTCACGGTGCGTCCTCCGCTGATTCGGGAGAGGTCCAGACGACGACGCGGGTGCGGTCGCCGCGGAAGAGGTCGGTCGCGTGCTCGATGGGCTCGCCGGCCGCGTTGTAGGCGACGCGCTCGACGGCCAGCAGCGGAGTGCCCGGCGGCACGTCGAGCAGGGCGGCGGTCTCGTGCTCGGCCGCCACCGGTTCGATCCGCTCGACCGCGCGGTCCGGTGCCTCGCCGTACCTCTCGCGCAGCAGGTCATAGAGCGAGCCGCCCAGCGCGTGCTCGGCCAGGCCGGGGAACCGGCCGGCGGGGAAGCTGGAGCGTTCGAGGGCGATCGGCTCGCCGTCGGCGAGGCGGACCCGCGTGACGGCGACGACCGGCTCGTCGGGACCGAGCCGCAGCGCGCCGGCCACCTGGGGGTCGGCCGGGGTGAGCGCCACCGCGATCACCCGTGCACCCGCGACAAGGCCCTGCCTGCGGATGTACTCCCCGAGCCCGGTGAAGCTGCCGAGGTCGCGCTCGACCTTGGGCGCCGCCACGAACGTGCCGCCGCCGCGGCCGGGCCGCCGTACGACCACGCCGGCGCGTTCGAGATCGTGCAGGGCGAGGCGGAGCGTCGAGCGGCTCACGTCGAGCCGTTCGGCCAGCTCGCGCTCGGGCGGCAGCCGGCCGCCGGGACCGTACCCGCCCTGCCTGATCGCGTCGGCGACGCCCTCCCACGCCTTGTGCCGGAGGCTGTCGTCCGCTTCGTCGGCCATACGCCAGCTTTTAGCACTTTTATGGGCATACCAGAAGAGGTAATGGTCGACCGAATAAAGTCTTCATGCCCCCTTGACGCGGCCACGCGCCGCTCGCAGACTTCCGGAACAGCATCTGGCGGCCGATCTGCTCGAATGTTTCAAATGGGTTAAGGGCAGTCCATGAGAGCCGCCGCGACCGTTGGACGGACAATGGCGCTTGGCGTGGCAGAGATCATGGCGCAGGCCGGGCTTGCCCCCGGCGGCGACATCGCCTGCACCACGCTGAAGGGCGGCCTCAGCCATCGCGTGGTGCGCGTCGAGACCGGCGGCACGCCGTACGTCGTCCGTGTGCTCGACCCCGCGGTGAGCGCGGCCGGTCTCGGCATCCCGGCCGCGCTGGAGATCCAGAACACCATCCGTGCGGCCCGTACGGGCGTGGGCCCCGCCGTCCTGTACGTCGTCGGCGTCGCGATGGTGCTGGAGTACGTCGACGGCGTGACGCTGTCACGCGATGACGTACGGCGGCGCGAGACGATCCCGCGGCTCGCCGCGGCCTGTCGCCGGCTGCACGCGGGGCCGGCGTTCGCGGGCGACTTCAGCATCTTCCGCAAGGCCGAGGAACTGTTCGGCCGCTGCCGGGAGCACGACCTGCCGATCCCCGACGGGTACGCCGACCACCTGCCGGTCCTGCGTGAGATCGAAGGCGCCATGGAGCACGCACCGCTGCCGTCGGTGCCCTGCCACAACGACCTGCTGCCGGAGAACTTCATCGATGACGGGCGCGAGATCCGCGTCGTCGACTTCCAACTGTCCGGGATGAACGACCCCGCCTTCGAGCTCGGCGACATCGCGGCCGAGGGCGACTACGAGCCCGGCCTGGTCGAGGCGCTGGCGTCGGCGTACTTCGGCGCGGAGATGTCCGCCGCTCTGCTCGCCCGGGTCCGGCTGTACCTCCTGGTCTCCAACATCACCTGGACGCTGTGGTTCGCGATCCACCACGGGCTGCTGTCGCACCGGGCGGCGGACGCCACGTTCGACTACGACGCCGAGGCGGCCGACAAGTGGGACCAGGCGTTGCGCGACCTCGCCGACCCGGACCTCGGCCGGCTGATCGACCTGGTGGCTCATCGGGGGAGAGCCGTCACGTGAGCGTGTTCCACCGCTCACCCGCACACGTCGGCGCGGGTGCCTCACCCGTCGCCGGCCAGGGGCCCGCACTGGTCCCTTCACCCCCCGCCCCCAATCGAGGAGCCATTGATGGCCACTCACCTCGACGATGACGCGAAGAGACTCGCCGAGCTCGGTTACACGCAGGAGCTGGAACGGTCGTGGAGCGGCTTCTCCAACTTCGCGATCTCCTTTTCCATCATTTCCATCCTGGCCGGCTGCTTCACGACGTTCGGCCAGGCCTGGAACAACGGCGGGCCGGTCGCCATCAGCTGGGGCTGGCCGTTCATCTCGGCGTTCATCCTGATCATTGGTTTCTGCATGTCCGAGCTGGTCTCGGCGTACCCGACCGCTGGTGGCATCTACTGGTGGGCGGCGACCATGGGCCGGCCGGTGCACGGCTGGTTCACCGGGTGGCTCAACCTGATCGGGCTGATCGCGGTGACCGCGTCGGTCGACTACGGCGCCGCGACCTTCCTCAACGTGCTGCTCGGCATGCTGCACAAGGGCTGGGACGGCGGTCTGAGCTTCGTCTTCCTGCTGTTCTTGATCATCATCGCGCTGCACGCGCTGATCAACATCTACGGGCACCACCTCGTGGCGATCCTGCAGAACGTCTCGGTGTGGTGGCACGTGTTCGGCGTCGCGTTGATCGTGCTGATCCTGATCTTCGGCCCGGACTCGCACCAGAGCCTGTCGTTCGTCTTCACCGAGCGGATCAACAACTCCGGCTTCTCCAACGGCGCGTACTGGTTCTACGTGCTGCCGCTCGGGTTCCTGCTCACGCAGTACACGATCACCGGCTTCGACGCGTGCGCGCACGTGTCGGAGGAGACCCGGGGCGCGGCGATGAGCGCGGCGAAGGGCCTGTGGCGGTCCATCGCCTACTCCGCGATCGGCGGCTGGATCCTGCTGCTGTCATTCCTGTTCGCCGCCACCGACGTCAAGGGCATCAACGGCGCGGCGGGCTCGGTCACGGCCATCTTCACCAGCGCCCTGAGCCCGGCCCTCGCCAAGATCGTGGTCGCCGTGTCGGTGATCGGTCAGTTCTACTGCGGCATGAGCTGCGTGACGAGCATGTCCCGCATGACCTACGCCTTCTCCCGCGACCGCGGCATCCCCGGCTCGCGGCTGTGGTCGAAGGTCAACAAGAACCGTACGCCGGTGAACGCGATCATCATGGGCACCATCGCGGCCGTCGTGCTCACCCTGCCGGCGCTCTACAAGAGCCCGACCGGCACGCCGGTCGCGTTCTACGCCGTCGTGTCGGTTCGGCTGGGAGGACCTCGCAGGGAATGAACCAGCTCGGCATGGCCAACCCCACACTCGGGGCGGCCGGCTCCGCCGGGGTCATGCAGAACCTGTACTCGATGCAGAGCTACTACGCGGCCCGGTCGAGC
>JAOPYG010000281.1 GCA_025964685.1 Actinoallomurus sp.
GCCGCTCGTCACCGCCCAGAGCCACTTTCCGTTACCTAGCCCCAGCGCACCTGACGTTCACGCTCACCATCGTCACGGGCAGTTCGCTGTCTCCCGTGCCTCTTTGATGTTCTCTTCTCTCGCAACACCGGGAACACTACCCACACCGGCAACGAATATCTAGCCCGGCCACAAAAGATTTCCTCGGTTCTCCGTAAACGGGCCGCTTCCCGCGCCGGTGAGGGCCCACCTGCGTGTCGCGGGTCGCGGTGAGCCAGACGGGTCCGCGTCACCGCCGGCGACGAATCGGTGCCTCAGCACCCGGCCTTGGCGGGGAATTCTCGGCCTGCTAAGTCACGGTTTCGTAGGGCCGGATCGGGGCGGAGCCGCCGGTATCGGGCGGGGTGACGCCAGCGGCCGTTGTGGATGGCGACGTCAACGCTGATCTCGACGACCGTGTCCGGAACCACCCACAGGTAACGAGTAGGTGGATGAGCTCCGTTAGGCCGCCGGCCCACCCGGCCGGCAGTTCCGGGGGCAGGGGTGATCCTCAGGTCCTCAGCCAGCGCGACCCGGTCCTGCGCCTGTCGGCACAGACTCCTTCCAGCTGAGTCGACCGGTCCGAACCGGAGCCGATCCTCTCCAATGCCTGCAGAGCACCAAGTTACGTGCCATGACATCCCGTGAATTGGGACGGCTCGAGGCGTCAGTGGCGTTCTGGGGCGCGGTGAGGCGCAGGATCGCGGTCAGTCCGCCAGGGGGTCCGGGCCAGTGGTTGTGGATCGCCTCGGGGCCGGCATGGCGGATGACGGAGCGCAGGGCGATGGCGACGATGATGGCGTCGTCGGCGTAGCCGATGATCGGGATGAAGTCGGGGACCAGGTCGACGGGGATGATCAGGTAAGCCAACAGCAGCCACAGCCTGATGCGTACTCCGCAGGGTAGGGCGGCGTCGGCGGCCAGACGTTTGAGGAGGCGGAGCAGGTCGGGCAGCATCCGCAGGGATTCGCGTAGCGCGGCGCGATCGAAGTGGCCCTTGACGCTCCACAAGACGGCGATGACCGCGAGCCACATCAAGACGAGCCCGGCCGCGATGCCGATCGTGACGTTCCACACCACGGCGTCCTCCCGCTTCAATGCTGGCCAGTGAGGATCGCGCGAGCCTCACGGACTGCGTAGTAGACCAGAACGTAGCCGGCGAGCGGATCATGAATCCGATCGGGGAACCCGCCTGTTTGGGCGGCAGTGCTCGCCCGTTGCCGCACCGCAGTGATCTCTAGCCGGCTCGATGCCGGCATGGACGGAACGTGGGCACGCGGTCGGTAGCGGGTGTGCAGATCGAGTGTGCCTACGAAATGCCCAGACTCACTCCTGCCTGAACCTGCAGGTCAGCACCCGAACCCAATATTCGAGCGGTACAGCCGCCAGGTCGGCTCGGCCCGCCGCGGTGCTGGGTCGATACCGGCGGCGTGCAGGATCTCCCATACCGTGGATGCGGCGATCGCGTACCCGAGCTGAGCCAGTTCACCTTGGATCCGCCTATGTCCCCAGGTCGGGTTCTCTCGCGCCATCTGCACGATCAGCATTTTGATTGAAACGCCTGTGGACGGTCGTCCTGGCCGGCGTCGGTCGGTGAAAGTCCACTTGCGGGCGACGAGGTCACGGTGCCAGCGCAGGATCGTCGCTGGGGTGACCGGGAAGATCTCGGTCCAGCGACGGCGGTTCACCAGCCGCGACAGCGCGGTAAGCCAGAGCCGGTCGATGTGATCCCACCGCGGCCGGCCACGCAGGTGGCGGCGGAGCAGCTGGTTCTCGTGGCGGAGCACGAGCAACTCGACGTCCTTGGACAGATCAGACCGAACCCAGCACCGCAAGCACGCCGAGCGAGCACCGCACCAAGCGGTAGAGCAGCGACAGCAGCACCTCGTGATGGTCCCAGCCTCGGCGATGATTCCGCAGCGAAACACCAGGTCATCGCACGAAACCGAGTTTTCGAGCGGGACAGGTTGCCACGATGCACGGTGCCCAGCGAAGTCCCAGCGCTCTGATTGCTGCGGGGCTGCCCCCAGAGATGGCCGCCGCCGTCGCCGACGCCGATGCCGGCCTGGCTCGCGGAGAGTTGTTCACCGCTAGCGACGACCTGGTGAAGCTCATCGGCCGGCCAGCAACCACGGCGCGCAAAGCCGTCCAGAACGCCGCCGCCGCGAGCAATCGTTCGTGATACCACCAGTTCGCCGAGGCGCCACCAACGACCGCGTCGAAGCTTGCCCTAAGCGACGCTTTCCAGCGTTATCTTCTCGGCGACCTGAACCTGTGGGGCTCGAAAACTCTGGTTCTGCTACGCGACCTGTGAGTATTCGTTGATTAGGCCGCCGAGGATTTTCCGGCGGGTGATCCGTGCGTGTTGGATGTCGATTACGCGGGGGCGAGGTTGTGGCGGGTCCTGCTGAAGCGATCGGTGGGGGCGGTGTTGGTTGTAGTGCCGCGTGTAGTCGGTGAGCACTACCCGCAGGTGGCGTTCGCCGAAGATCAGCATCCGGTCGGTGCATTCGCGGCGGGCGGTGCCCACCCAGCGTTCGGCGATCGCGTTCGCCCGCGGTGCCCGCGGCGGGCGTCTTGATGATCTTGATGCCGGCCGAGGTGAACACGTCATCGAAGCTGGCAGGGAACTTGGTGTCGCGGTCGCGGATGAGGAACCGCAGCTGGTCAGCGCGTTCGTCCAGGTCCATGAGCAGATTCCGGGCCTGCTGGATCACCCACGTGCCGTTCGGGTTGGCGGTGAGGCCGGCGAGGTGGACCCTTCGACTGGCGATCTCGATGAAGAACAACACGTAGATCCGTTTGAAGAACACCGTGTCGACCGTGAAGAAATCACAGGCCAGCATGGTCTTGGCCTGTGCGGATAGGAACTGAGTCCAGGTCGGGCCGGTCCGGTGGGGCGCTGGGTCGATCCCGGCCCGCTTCAAGATCAGCCACACGGTACTGGGCGCGACTTTGAAACCCAGGCCGAGGAGTTCTCCGTGGATGCGCCGATGCCCCCAGCAGGGATTCTCGGTCGCGAGCCGCAGCACCAGCGTCCGGATCTCGGCGGGTACCGGTGGTCGTCCACCGCGATGACTCGGGTAGGTCCACTTTCGCCGGACCGCGTTCCGGTGCCAGCGTAAGAGCGTTGCTGGTGTCACGAAGAACGTTGGCCAGCGTGCGCGGGGCAGTAACCGGGATAGCAGGGCGAGCACGGCCCGATCGGCTGGTTCGGTCCTGACCTTGCCGACCTGCCGGCGCAGCACCGCCAGCTGATGGCGAAGAACGAGGATCTCGACCTCTTTATCGATGTCGGTACGGAACTGCAAGATCACGAACTGGGTGAACCGGATGATCGACTTGTATAGGAATGAGGCCAGCACAAGCGCTGATCCTCCCGTACGGGCTGCAGTGATCGTGCGGTAACGCCGCAGGTCATCAGCCCTGACTGAGGTTTTCGAGCCCCACAGTCTTCGATGAAGTGTTCGTCTCACTTGGTGTGCGGGTCATCAAGACGCCGGTCCGGGCTCCGCGGGCGAACGCGATCGCCGAGCGCTGGATCGGGACCGTGCGGCGCGAATGCACCGACCGGCTTCTCATCTACAGCGAACGCCACCTGCGTCGCGTACTCGCCGAGTACGAACGGCACTACAACCAGCATCGCCCTCATCGGGCACGAGACCGGCGACCACCACAACCGACCTGGGCGGTAGCTCCCGCCGACCTCGACAAGGCCCGGCTCAGACGCGAGGAAGTCCTCGGCGGCTTGATCAACGAGTACAGACGCGCGGCGTAGATGGACAGAAAAGGCCAGGTCAGCAACCGAAATCGAGTATCCGCACCCGACAGGCTCGCAGGATGAGCAAGGTGGCAGCGACATTGCCGGCCTCGAACGCGGCGACGGCGCCCATGAGGCGGCCGAGCTCGCCGCGCATTACGGGCCGCACTCTGACTCGCAGCGGCACTCGCTCGCCTTGGCCAACCGTGGGCGCGTGCCGGATGGCGTAGACGATGGCGGCGGTGGCGAGCAGCCCAGGGATCACCGACAGGCCGATCGCGGTACGCACCCCGAGCCAGGCGACGAGGCCGAGGGCGAGCAGTCGACCTGACGCTCGGCCGGCACGACCGGCTCGTCGGCGAGTTGCGGGCGCTGACCGGCAAGTTTCCCGCGTGAGATCTGGCGGCAGATCTGGTCGAACAATCCCCAAGAGCGGCTGAACAAGGAGATCCGCCGCCGCACCGACGTGGTCGGGATCTTCCCCGACCGGGGTGCGGTCATCCGATTGGTCGGCGCGGTGCTGATGGAACAGACCGACGAATGGACCGAAGCCCGACGCTACATGGGCCTGGAATTCCTCGCCAAAGCACGCCTACGCGTACTGGCCGGCGAAACGCCGGACCAGGACAGTCCCCAGCAAGCGATCACCGCTTAACCTGCAACAACGGATCACGCGAGGCCGACTCGTACACCACCAGCGTGGACGTGACCTTCTAGGTTGGGACTCGCCGACGAGGAAAGGGTGCGCATGAGTGTGAAGGGGCCGACCATCTATCCGGGCGTGGACGCGATCCGGCAGGTTCAGCAGCTGATGATCCTCTGTTCGCTGCTGCCTCCGGACGGAAAACTCCGCGAGGTCCTGTCTCTCGCGCTTTCTCTCCATGAAGAGCCCATTCTTTCCCGATCCACCCCTATGACCGATATAGCGCCCCATGCCACAAAGGCATGGC
>JAOPYG010000362.1 GCA_025964685.1 Actinoallomurus sp.
GGCGTCCACGGACCAGGAGAGCGTACGGCCGTCCTGTTTCAGCTCCAGGGTGAGGCCCGGTTCGAAGCGGGTGGCGAACAGTGCGAAGTCCGCCGCCGAAACCGCCTGGTGGACGGCGTCGAGCAGCGCGGCCGCGAAGTCGTCGCGTTCGGTCCTGGCCGCCGAGTCGCACTCGCGCAGGGCGGCGGCGACCGCGGCGCTGGCCGGGTCGTAGGCCGACAGGTGGGGCAGCAGCGCCGGGTCGCGCAGGCACGCGGCGGCGTCCAGGCCCCAGGAGTGGACGCCCTCCTCCGCGTCGAGCAGCTCGATGAGCGGAGCCGTGGCCCGGGGGTCACCCCGCCTGGCCAGCCCGAAGACCGCCTCCTCGCGTACGTCGTCGCTGTCGTCGCGGATGCGCGCCCACAGGGCGGCGCGCAAGGCCGGGGTGTCGACGGCCAGCTGGCTGCCCAGGCCGAACGTCGCCCAGTCGCGCACATCGGTGTCCGGGTCGCCGGTCAGGCGTACCAGCAGGCCGACCTCGATGCCGCCGAAGTCGCCGGTGGCCACGGCGGGCAGCGCCTGGGCCACCTGGCAGCGAACGTCCGCGCCGGGGTGCCCAGCCAGGCTCACCAGGACTGGGATCGCCCGTTCGTCGGCCGTACGGCCGAGGGCGCAGGCCAGGGACCAGGCGACGTCGGCATCGGTCTCGTCGGGCGCCAGGCCCAGCAACGCGGACGCGGCCTCGTCGCGTACGGACTCGTGTCGGTCACTGGCGCAGCCCAGGAGGTCGCAGCCGACCGAGCGGGTCACCGGATCGGGTGAGCCGAGCAGCCCGATGCCGTACCGCAGCGACGCCTCGCCGTCCTTCGCGACCTGCCTGAGGATCTGCCAGACGGCGTCGTACTCCTCCGGGTCCGTGACGTCACGCGCCACCTCCACGGCCCGCGTGACCCGAACGTCGATTGCCGGCTCCGTTCTCTCCCGAGGTCGAGCGATCCCATCATCCCCCCCGGACCGCGACCGCACCCCATTATCGCGGGTGCCCCCGGCTCGCCCATCGAGAAGCCGCAGCGAAGCCGAACCAGCACCCGTAAAGCATCAGCTGGGACTGATGTGACAAGCATCTACCGGGACACGACACGCAGACGCCTCCCCGATCCGTGAGGACTTTCTCTACGTCTTCAAGGGCGTCCCGCTGCGCGGGCCGCCACGGTTCCGGAACTCCCTTGCGCCCGATGAGACCGGCGCGGACGAACTGGCAGGTGTCGGCGCCGTAAATCTCCGCACACGCCCGGCAGCGCGACGCGCGGCGGGCCTTGCGGACCACGTGGAGTACACCGCCGGGCTCCCGGATCGTGGAGTAGTGGCGCAGCACTTCACCAGTGGCCGCGCCGAGAAGTCGACACGGCCGGCTACATCGCCTGGCGCAACCGCCGCACCAGCGACCCTGACCTCCGCGGGGTCCTCAAGGGGCAAACGTAGCTTGATTCGGCACCATGTGACCGCCTCTGCCCGGTGTCTTACGCCAACAGTTGTCTCGGTGTGGTCATCCGTTATGGACGGATGCGCGTCATATAGCAGCGTGGCCAGAACGGGGGAGTCCAGTGTCACAGACGAAACAGCAGGCGGCCGGGTGCGGCTGTCTAGCCATTGTCATGCTGATCATCATCGGCGGTATAGGCAACGCCTGCTCCTCGTCGGGTACATCGACGAGCCAACCAGTGTCACCAACTTCCACCGCGGCAGTGTCGTCTCCTTCGTTCGGCGCTGCTGCGACTCCTTCCCCCGCACACACCCGCCACCACCGTGCCGCTGCGACTCCTTCCCCCGCGCACACCCACCGCCAAAATCACCGTCACGTACCGCCGTCGAAGACTGCTCCCGCAGCGCGGCCGACCTGCTATCCCTTGACCAACTCCGGGAAGTGTTACGAGCCGGGAGAGTTCTGCCGCAACTCCGATCATGGTGCCAGCGGTGTCGCAGGCAACGGCGAGAAGATCAGATGTGAGGACAACAACGGGTGGCGGTGGGAACCCGCCTAACTGTGTCCCTGTGAGCGAAGGGTCGCACGACCGAAGCCGGCGCTATTGCTCGCCGCACGAGCGCCCAGAAGCTCATCTAGGACGGCCACGGGCGACCGTGGGTTCATCCGGATCCGAGCGTCGAGCGCGTCGTTCCACCGGTCGGTGAGGCGTGGCACACGACCGCGTGCGGGCCGGTGGTGGCATACGCCGCGACCGGCGCGCCGAGGGCGCGATGCTGCCGGTGGCGAGGATTGCGGTGAGGATCGATGTCTGCATGGAGGTGTTCGTCTGCCGTTCTAGCGGGGGGTGTGATGGCCGGAGTCTGGGTGCCCACGGCCCCGAGCGCTGCGCTTGATCACTCGGGGCCGCGGCTTGGGCCTCGGCGGCGGAGGGGGTCTGCCGCCAGGACGTCTATAAAGGTCAGGCCTGCTTCTGCCAGGTGACCTTGGTCTCGACGCAGTTACCGCTGCGGCTGCTCTTCCGCCACGTGGCCGGCTTCGCGCTCGTCGTCGTCATGTCTCCCCTCTCAACGGACGCGGGTGGTTGGCCGCGATCCCGGGCGCCCGTGACAGCCTCCCGGGATCGCGGGTCTAAGAGCCGGGGGCTGAGCCAGATGGGGGAGTGCCGCCGGGAGTCTTGTTGGCCGGTCGGGGAGCGCTCTCGGGGATGGTGCTCCCCGACCGGCCTGGCGCGGGTTCCACACCCGCGCCCGGGGCTGATCGCGCGGGGTCATGGCGCGTCACAGCCCCTTCCTCGCCCGCCCGTAGCTTGGCGAGGAGGTCTTCGGTCTCATCCGGGTACTTGGCGACGAGGCCCGTCAGCTCCTGGAGCTCCATCCCGCGTTTCGGGAAGCCGACCACTTCGGCGTTATCGAGCAGCTCCCTGAAGTCGGTGAGCGCCTGCTCGTACTTCCCGCGATCGAAGCCGCCAGCATCACCGCCGCTGCTGCAATTGCCGCTCATATCTTCAATTCCGCCCACGCCAGGCGGCCGCCGGCGTTGGTCTGCTCGTCACCCATGTCGTCGGCGGTCTTCGCGATGATCTCCAGGCCTCGGCCGAAGTTCGCAGCCTCCTCGCCGGTCCATCCGCCCTCGGGCTGCTCGCGGCTGCCGCCATCTTCGACCTCGAGTCGGAGCACGTCGCCGTGCTGCTGGATACGCAGATGGACGTAGCCGCCTTCGGCTGCGACAGAGTGACGCACGCAGTTGGTGGTGAACTCCGAAGCGATCAGCTTGATGTCGTCCACTAATTGGGGGTCGAAATCCTGCAGAACCTCTCCCACCCAGCGGCGCGCGAGCGGCACAATGGACGGCGAGCCCGGCAGATCCACCGCCCACTCGTCCATGGCCATTCCTCCTGGTATGACCCGGTGTGGTTGCTCACCACACTGGAACCTGGAATCCAGGTTTGCGCCTGGATTCCAGGTTGTCAAGACTTTCCCTACGATGGACGTTGATCGACATACGTCGTCGCAGGGAAGGGAGGCATCGGGTGCCAGGCGAGAGCTTGCTTTATCTTCAGGTCGTAGACGACCTTCGCAGTCAGATCATCGACGGGAGACTGCCCGCCGGTTCGCGGCTTCCCTCCCGCGCGCAACTCGCCAAGCAGCACCGCGTTTCCGAGAACGTCGTGCGGCGCGCCGTGGACGTCCTCATGGCCGAGGGCCTCATCCAGACACGTACCGGCGCCCGCCCGACCGTGCGTGAACGCCCGCAGCTGCGACGTCTTACTCGGTCCTGGTACCGGGAGCAGCGCGGCGGCTGCCCGTTCCGGGCGGACATGCACGCCCAAGGCCGCGAGGGAACATGGAAGTCCCGCTCGGCCACCGCGACGCCACCGCCGACGATCGCCGAGCGGCTCCAGATCGGCGTCGACGACCGCGTCATACGCACCGAGTACACGTTCACGGCCGACAACGAACCGGTGATGTTGTCGACCAGCTACGAGCCGCTCGACATCACGCAAGGCACGCCGATAATGCTGCCCGAGCGCGGGCCGCTGGCTGGCCGCGGCGTGACGGATCGGATGGCGAGTATCGACCAGCGGGTCATCACGGCCACCGAGGTGGTGACCGCGCGTCCGGTGATGCAGCCTGAGGCGGCGCGGCTGCGGGTGAGTGCGGGCACGATCGTGATGATGATTCAACGGACGTATTGGACCAGCGAGCGACCGGTGGAGACTGCGGACATTGTCGTGCCCGTCGACCGGTATGAGTTGCTGTACGTCATCCCCATCGAGGGCGAGTGACCGCAGCACGACGGTGGGAGTACCTCACCCCGCGCGAGGACCGGCCGACCTGATCTTGAGCCAGCCGCCCCTCCCGAGGGTGTCAGAACCCGAGCGAATGGTCGCAGGACGCGATCGCATATGCACCGCTGGACTTCGCGGCCTTGACCTTCTTACCGTCAATGTCGATCTCGCAAGTGATCGTCCCGCCGCCGCTGTTCTGCGCCGAAACGGTGAGCACATCGAAGGCGTTTTTCTTGACCTTGAAAGTCTTGTGCCACGGCACCCGGGCGCCGTTCTGCTGCTCCTGCCCGGATGGCGTCGAGTACGTGATCATTGCCTTGCTCGCCGTCCCACCGATCCGGTACGTGACCGTGCGCGTGTTGCTCTTCGGCTTTGCTTTCGCCGCGGATGAGCCGCCAGCGCTGGACGGCGCCGCACCAAGATTCGGATCGGCGGTGTTGTCGACTGGCGCGCACGCGGTGAGCGCGAAGCCGACGATCGCGGCGACGATGATACTTCGCATGAAAATGTCCCCTTTTCTTTCGCCGTGGTGAGACGCGAGAATGCGGGCTTTGGGTGGCGTGAGGTCGTGGCCGGATGCGGCACAGCGATTTTGTAACGTCTGTCGCCCCGCTGTCGGTGGATATGGCCGGCGGTACAGCATGATGTCCGCGCGGACCAGGAAGTGGAGCAAACGATGGCGTCGGCCGCGGCGTGACGGTCATGGAAACGAGGCCGAGCGGTTGACGGTCAGCGCGGGCATCATCGTGATGGTGATCCAGCGGCCGTACTGGACCAGCGGCCGCCCGGCAGAGACCGCTGATATCGCGTGCCCCGTCGACCGGTACAAGCTGCTGTACGTCATCCCCTCGAGAGGAAATGATCAGCGAGGTGACGGTGTCCAGTGGAGCCGCTAGCTGTCGCCCAGCGATAGGGCCACGGGTCCAGCGCTGACCTGCTTTGCGTTGAACGTCACGGTCCCGCGGTGGCTCACCTCGACGCCGTAGAACTTCTGCCGCGGCACATCCCGCACGGTGAAGTCGAACCGGCACGTCACGGCGATATCGGCGGTGGCCAACTCGGTCCCCACGCCGTCATCCAGCGCTCCAGTCGCGACGACTTTTCCGGCCGAGTCATGGATGACGACCGACGCGCCCCCATGGATGTCGTCGTAGCCGTCGACCCCTTGGCAGGTCTTCCCACCGTCGATGCTGCTCGTAATGGTGACCGAGCCGGTGACGCTGATCGGCTGCGGGCGGGCGGCCACGTAGACCAGCGCCCCGGCCACGATGAGCACCAGGACGGCGCCGAGCGTCAGCAGGACGATCACGGCCGGCGGCATGCCCTTGCGTCGAGGCCGACCGTGCGACTGTGGCGGCGGCTCGTACGGCTGCGGCTGTGGGGCATAGGGCTGGGTCATGTGCGTCTCCGCGTGATGCGAGTAGGTGCCCGTTGGACGGCTCGGTGACGCTCACGGGTGGCGGCCGCGGGTGGCCGGATGTGGCGCAGCCAGCCGGTGGTCCGCCACAGCGGCGCGACGGGCCGGCCGAGCCGGTCGGCCCAGCACAGCGCCGCGCCGCGCCGCCGTGATGCTTGACGTCATGGACGCGGTCGCCCGCGAGACCGACCTCGCCGGCATCTGGCCGACCGATCGCCCACCAACACGCCCTGCTGGTCAACAACGCCCGCGATGCCGCGACCAGCGGGTCCGCCATCACACGCCCACCGGCGCCGCTCACCCCCACCGGAACTCGGAAGAGCCTGATTGCCTACACGCAACGACTGGTTGCGCATCCCGAAAGTGTGATGTACGTTTGGTGCAACCAATGGTTGCGTCACATTGATACAAGGAGAAACGCAATGGTGGACACTTCGCTTTCGGGACAGACCCCAGCCTCAGCTCAGAAGCCCCAGCATGCAACGATCGTGGATCCCGATGCGCACCAAGTCTTGTTCGAGAATGAACACGTTCGGGTGATCCATGCGCGCGCCTCGCACGGTTGGGAAAGTGCGATGCACTCGCACTCGCCGATGCTCGTGGTAAACCTTGGCTCCGGGCGACAGAAAGTGACCTGGGCGGATGAGACGACGCAGATCGTGGATCTGAACCCCGGCGCGGTCGTCTGGCAAGAAGACGCTTTCGATCACGCCTGGGAGTTGCTGGCGGGCGAAGTGAACGTGATCCTCGTTGAGGTCAAGTCGGCAAACGCCGGAAAATAAGGGTCAAGGGGCAGTCGGTGGTTTCGTCCGGTTGACCCGAGCCAGTCGAGTTCATGGATCACCGCAGCACGAAGTGGGCGGTCTTCCTGATGAGCCTCAAGCAGTTCGTCGAGACCGGATCCGGATCGCCCAATCCGCGCGACGTCCAGATCAGCAACTGGCACTAGGCCGCCAGAGTGCGAACTAGCCCGCAACCATGCAAGTACGAAAGGAAAGCCGTCGTGGACTACGGCACGATTGAACGAGAGCTTTACATCGACGCCTCACCAGAGGTGGTCTTCGAGGTGGTCAGCAGTCCGCAACATGTTGCGGAGTGGTGGTCCGACGAGGCGGAGTTCTCGCCGACACCCGGTGATCCTGGATGGGTCAGCTTCGGCGATGCCACCGAGGGAGGCAAGCGAGAGCAATTCACCGTTGCCGACGCAGTGCCCTACCGGCGCTTCTCCTTCCGGTGGACCCATAAGGAAGGGGAGACGGCGTCACCGGGCAACTCCCTTCTCGTCGTCATCGAGCTCGAGCCGTCCGGCAACGGTACCCGCCTGCGCTTCACTGAGACTGGGTTCCGCGAACGCGGTTGGGACGAGGCGAGGGCCGCTGCTTGGCATGCCGACCACACCAACGGCTGGGACCTTTTCCTGCCGAGGCTGGTGGCGCACGCCGAGCGGATCAGTACGGGCACGTGAGCGTACTGATGGACGACGAGCTGTGGTCGACGATCGGCGACCCGACCCGGCGGCGCATGCTCGACCTGCTGCTTGCTGACGGGCGCGGCACTGCCACAAGCCTGAGCGAGCAGCTGCCGGTGACCCGTCAGGCGATTGCCAAGCACCTCGCGGTTCTCGAGCGGGTCGGCCTGGTACACCCTACGGTCGCTGGCCGGGAGAAGCTGTACCGCGTCGACAAGGCGCAGCTCGGTCTCGCCGTGGTTCAGCTGGCTCAGGTCAGCCACGATTGGGACTCTCGTCTCCAGCGCATTCGTCGGATCGCGGAGAGGATCCAACGCGACGGCGGAACGCGGGACGCACCTTCGCCTTCGACGGATTCCGACGAAGGCGCTCGATGAGGTTGTGAGGGTCGTTGGCCGCCGCCGGTGTATGGCGCGGCACGGGAGCTAAGGGGCCTTTTGCTAATAGGGACCGTCCTGCGCCGCGCCTTGATCTTCTTGGCGATGCACGCTGGCACGGCGGCGTGCGACGTTCGCGCCGCTTGGATGCCCTGGCACCTCGGTGGCCGGACCCGAGCCCCCCACTTCGGTTGGTCTGAGTGGATGGGCTCAGGTGCTAGTCCCGTTTTGGGGCTGGCCAACAATTCGATGGGGATTCGCAGGCAAGCCAAGTAGGGTCACTGCCGTGTCGAACGATGCTGCCCAGACCCAGCCTCCCACGAGACCTTCATTGCGCCGGCGGTTGCGTAACGCGCTCGTTGCCGCGATGAAGGAACGCGATCGCGTTGCAGTCACCGTGCTGCGCTCGACGCTGGCTGCGATCGACAATGCAGAGGCCGTCGATGCCACGGCGCCGGCAGGCGGGTCTTCGGCGATCGAGTCGTCTCCCGTCGGTATCGGCGTAGCGGAAGTTGAGCGACGCGCTCTGTCCGACGAGGACATCGCCCAGATCGTGCGTTCTGAAGTGGCGGACCGCGAGGCCGCCGCTCTGGATTACGACCGTGCAGGGCGACCGGAACGCGCAGAAGCCCTGCGCGCTGAAGTCCAGGCGCTCTCGTCCCACCTGTGACGAGCACGCTCCTTGCTTCCTACGCCGCCTCGATCTTCTTGGCGAAGATACCGGCCGCCTCCGCGAGCTGTTCGTTGATCACGTGTGCGTAGACCCGGAGGGTGATGAACGGGTCGGCCGCGCGGCCCACACCGGACCGGGCCTACGACGGGGCGGCTCTGCCAGCGGTTACCTGCCTAGACAGAGACGCCGCAGCGTGCGCTTAGCCAGGCCGCCATCTCGCCGATTTGTCATTCCGATACATGCTTACGCTACCCTCGCGAATAGATGCTTATCCTTCATGGACCCTGCCGCCTTGAACTCCACGTTACGTTGCTCGTGGTTGGCGGCCAGCAATTCTGCCAATTCCTCACTGCTTATCATCGTGAGCATACTCATTCGCTTGAGTGGCTATCATGGATCGCTGCTGATGTACTGACGCTCGGCTTTCGGGGGATGGCTTGGAATAGCGCTACAGGGGTAAGACACCTGCTCACAATCGTCCAGAACTCCGCAACTTCACCGCAGCGGTCGGCGGGCCGAGCCGTCGGCTCTAGAGAGATAGGTCGGCGCGTGTTGAATGATCGCTTCAACGGAAGTTTCTGGATCATTTAAATACACTTGATTAACCTGTGTGAAGAGCTACCGGTTTACAAGCTGAAGCTGGTCTACTGCCCGATCACCACATCTGGTCAAACGTCGACATTGTAATGGCCGCGCCATTCCTCGGCCCGGACGAACCCACCGAACGATTCGCCTTCGCTCTGCGTGGGCTGGGGAGGGCTCCACGAGGCAAGGTTACGTTCCTCGAATAACGCACCGTCGGTCTTCACCGTGCAGAGCATGTTCCAAGCCAGGTTCATGCACCGCGCCATCATGGTCCACCTGCGCAAAGTGACCGCCCTGCTAGAAGGCCATGGCCGAAACTCGCTCTGGTCATGCTGGCCAAGATCGCGGGTTAAAACGCCATCCTCGCCGCATGGACTGCGTGAGACCTGGGTGAGCGCATCCGCTCAGCCCGCATGGATCGGATCGTGGAACTGGCCGCGAGAGGGGCTGGCGCCCCTTTCCCGGTCCCATCACGGAGTACGCGGACTGAGCCAGACCAACACCGTCAGCACGGGCGGACGTACGGTGACCCTGGCCGCCAACGGCCCTGCCGAGTCGCTGGACGCCGCAAAGGACTAGGAGAACGTCGTGGACGCGGCGATGTGTGACTGACACCGTCGCTTCCGGCCGGCGGCGAGAAGATCCGCGCGGCCGAGAAATACGGACGTCTGCGACTGTCGTTTCTGGGCGGCACCCCTGATTTCAGGGATGGTGGCGAAGGCCAAACACGCTTACCGTCGGTGCTTTCGATGGAATTCGTCAGCCGACCTTCCCCGCGGAGACGAGAAGATCTATGCCTGAGTACGAAGTGGTGTTCGCTATGGCGGTTCGCGAATATCTTCGCGAGCTTCCCGCCGACGAGCGGAGCACTATCGTCGAGTGTCTGTACCGCGAGTTACCGCTCAAAGATGACCAGGTTATCTACCTCCACGAACCCCAAAATTGCCGCATGAGGCCGCTCGGCGCGGGATATGCCATCGTGTTCCGGCCGCTCGAAGCCGCCGAGCGCGACCGGTGCCGGATCGACAACGGTTACTTCGTCATGGATCTACGTCCCATCTGGAGAGGCTATCCCGACTGAATTGGCGGTGTGACGTACTGAACCTGGACACGTGTCGGCTTCTCCTCTCTCGGGGGGTTGGTGGCGTAGGCGAATACTGTTGCGCTGACGGCGACCGCGACTGCGGCGATGCCGATCCTGGTACGCATTGCCCGGAAGAGACCGAGGGTGTAGTGGTAGTTCGCGTATTGGACCGCGTCGCGTGCGGCCAGGCGTAGTGTGGCGGCCTGCTCGACGGCTGTAGCGTGCGCCTTCGACTTCGGTCTGGACCGCCAGATCGCCTCGTCGGCCCGGCGTAGCAGCCCGTGTAAACGCTCGATGTCCGGGGCGGCATAGCCGTAGAGCTCGTGACGGGAGTACGTCAGTTCATCCCTGGCCCGGGCGATGTAGCGCGATTTGCGGTCGCCTCTGCCCGGCGGTCGCACGATGGACTCGTCGCTGAAGCTGGCGAGGGTAAGCCACTCGTGCGTCAGCACGGTGGACGCCGTCCTGATCATGAAACCGACCGATGTGAGGGCTACCACAACCGCGACCAGGGCCACGGAGAAGCGCCAGGAGGAGACGGGAAGCTCCCCCATGCCCGTCAATTGCAGGCCGGCGACCAGGATTCCGCCGACTCCGGCGAACGCGGCGGTCAGCCACTTCGCCGTCGACCGCAGCACATCGAGCTGGGCCGCGTATCCGCCGGTCGTCTCTCCCCCCACCGCTGGAGGCGCCATCCTTGCCACTTCCCTTCTGTTGACGGTCGTTGATCTCGTTGACAACTGTCGACGACATGGTAACCTCAAATTCGTTCGAGAGGCAAGGCGCCGGGCGAGGCGCACCGATTTCAGGAGGTCACATGCGAACGGCGAGCATTCGGGAGCTGTCGGGCGACTTAATCACCGAGCTCACATCGCGCGGTGAAAACCTCGGGATCACCAACAAGGGAGCGCTGGCCGGTGTCCTCATACCGTTGACTAAGGAAACGGTGCAGCGCATTACCCACCGGGACGCCGCGGGCCTGGCCGCGAGCCTGCAGCAGGCAGAGGCGGAGATGGAGTCAGGCGAGCGGTTGACGACGCTCTCCGAGCTCGCCGCCGAGTCTGCGACTCAGGGCACTCGTCCCGGATTTTCCCGTGTCGGTATCCGCGAGCTGTCCGGTAAACGTTTGGAACAGGCGGCCCAGGCTGGCGAGGCTCTCGTCGTGACCAACGGTCGCGTGATGATCGCGCTGGTCATCCCCGTCACGCCGGCCTGGGTGGAACGCCTCATCGAAGGCAGTATCGCCAGCTTCCTCGGCGGCGATATGCCGGAAGCGCCCTTGTTCGGGGATCAGATGCCGTCATCGGTCGGCGACAGCCGGACCATGCCACACGTGCCTCAACGTGCGCCGTTGGTGCGGACGCCCGTTCGGGAGGCCGTCGTCAGGGACATCCTCCACCAGCGCGCAATCGGTATTCGCATCATCGCCGACGCACCCGATGAGCGCGAACGCCTAGTGGGTGTCGTTACCGATCCCCTCGCGCACATCACCGCAGGTCCCGTCGAACTTCCCCTGGAGAACATCGAGGAAGGCCACGTGTTCTCCCAGATTCTCACGCTGATCGACCGGCTGACGGGTGAGATCGAAGCCGGCAAGGACCTCATCGGCGTCGGGCTCGAGATCGGCGGGCACGTCCACCAGGGGCGAGTCGTCTATTCGCCCAACGCGCGCTGGGACCACTTTCCGCTCGCGGACCAGCTGACCGAGAGCCTCGGAATCCCCGTAGTCCTCGAGAACGACGCGAACGCACTGGCCGTGCACGAACGCTGGTTCCACGGGATCGACGCAGACCGCTTCGCCGTCGTGCTGGTCACGCCCCTCGGAATCGGCTGCGGCCTGGTCATCGACGGGCGGGTCTACCGCGGCGTGCAGGGCATGGCCGGCGAGCTCGGCCACGTCCCCGTCGAGTTCGGCACCAGCGAGACGGTGAAGTGCCGGTGCATGAACCCCGGTTGCGCCGAAGGGGTGGCGACGCCGCGTGCCATAGAGAACACCCTGCCCGAGTATGGGTTCACGGAGGGCTATGAGCGGGCGCTCGCATCGAGCCACCTGGACTCGGTGAAGACCGTGTTCGAGCTGGCCGGGGCCGGCCTCGGCCGTGCGGTCTCCAACGTCATCAACCTGCTCAATCCCGAGAAAATCGTCTTCTATGAGCAGACGGGCCTGCTCGGACAGCCACGGAGTTTCCACATCGAAAGCAATGCTCCCGCCTCGGGAGTGCCACGCATCTACACCGGTGCCATGATCGCGGCGATGCGGAAGTACGCGTTCTCCAGCGGCGCCGAGAACTGCCAGTTCATCATCCGGCGGCTGACCGACGAGCACGGTGCCGCAGCCGCAGCCGCGTCGCTGATCCACCAGACGACGAGGGCCCGCCTATTCGAGGACGCCGAGCCGACCGCTCCGCACCGATCACACGACCTCCGCGGCTAGCTTGATCTTTAATCCGTCTGACGGGAATGGGACAGTGCTGTGACCTGGTGCGTTGTATTTGAGTAAGTGGCTGTTAGGTCCACAGTGTTAGCCCAGGGGGCAACCCCCTGGAAGCCCCCGATGTGGGGAGCTTCCGCCCCCCACAGCCCCCCGCGGGGTCGGGGTCTCAGTCGAAGGCCGGTTCCGATTCGGGGCCAGCTTTTTCGATGCGGCGCCATCGGGCTCCTGCACTGGTTCCGCCGCCTACGCATCCGATCCGCGAAGCGTTCATCACCTCGGCTGCGCCATCATCTGCTGGCGACGACTCGAAACCTTAGGAGTCCTCAGTCGAGTTCGGCGGTCGCGGCCCTCAGCGCGTGCAACTCCTGATGTGCGATGTCGGCGAAATCCCGCTGGTTGGTCGGACCGACCCAGAGAGTGTGGGCATTGCGGAAGGCGAGGCTGGCGAGCTCGGCGGCAAGGCTCGCGGTCGGGTCCGTCACGCCGCGTTTCCGCAGCGCGTCCGCCATGGCCGCGGCGAGGGTGGCACGCTTGAGCAACTCGCGTTCCCGCAGGTCGCTGTTGCCCGCGATGACCGCCTGGCGCTGCTGTACCCACGCGCGCCGTTCCGGACGGAAGATTGTCGCCGCTGCATCCAGCGCCGCGCCGACCGCGTCGATCGGTGTCGCCGAGTCGGGAGCGCCGGTGATCGCGTCGCCGAAGAGGTGGTTCAGCGCATCCTGGCCCCCGAACAGCACCTCTCGCTTGTCGGTGAAGTGCCGGAAGAACGTGCTCTTCGCCAGCCCGGCCCGCTCGGCGATCTCTGCCGCGGTGGTGCTCTCGTAGCCCCGCTCGAGGAACAGCTCAAGCGCGGAACTTGCCAGACGCTCGCGTGCGTTCGGCTCCCATCGGCCCATCTCGGCAGTCTACGTGATGGGACTTGGTCTCATCACCTGTTACGGTGATGAGACCAAGTCCCATCACTGTTCCCATCCGGCTCCTGGTCGGACAGGAACGAACCGAGAGCCAGGAGGCTTCTCCCATGCGTGTCTTCGTTACCGGAGCGACCGGCCACATCGGCTCGGCCGTCGTCCCCGAACTTCTCTCCGCCGGCCACGAGGTCGTCGGTCTGGCCCGCTCCGAGGCGGCAGCTACCGCCCTGAAAGCCCTCGGCGCCGAGGCCCGACTCGGTGATCTCGACGATCTGGACGGCCTGCGCGAAGCCGCCTCCGCCGCCGACGGGGTCATCCATCTCGCGTTCAAGCACGACGCCATGCGCGCCGGAGACTACGCCGGCGCCATCGAGGATGACCTGGCGGCCGTGCGGGCGTTCTGCGAGGCGCTCGCCGGCACCGGCAAGCCCTTCGTCTGCACCTCGGGGACAGGGATGCTCCCGTCGGCCGCGCCGGGGCGCACCTGTACCGAGGACGACGTGCTGCCCACCGGTCTTGGACTGCAAGCCAGGGTCGTGGCGGAGAACACGGCCATCCAGTTCGCCGACCGCGGGGTCAGGTCCTCGGCCGTCCGGCTCCCACCGGTCGTGCACAGCACGCTGGACCACCACGGCTTCATCCCGACGCTCATCGCCACCGCCCGAGGCACCGGCGTGTCCGGTTACCTCGGCGACGGCACCAACCGCTGGCCCGCCGGCCACACCCTGGACGCCGGCCGCGTGTACCGCCTGGCCCTGGAGCAGGCACCGGCCGGATCGCGGCTGCACGTCGTGGGTGACGAAGGCATCCCGTTCCGGCTGATCGCCGAAACCATCGGCCGTCACCTGGGTGTCCCCACCGCCTCCATCCCGTCCGACCAGGCGCAGGCCCACTTCGGCTTCCTCGCGTTCGTCGTCCCGCTCGACAACCCGACCTCCAGCGCGCGCACCCAACAACTCCTGGGCTGGCAGCCGGCCCACCCCGGTCTCATCGCCGACCTCGACCTGGGCCACTACTTCACCGAAGCCTGACGGCGAACCGAACGCGGTCGACGTCCGAAATGGACCTAGCCGGTTGGTTGGGCGGCGGCGAAGAACATCACGCCCGGATGAGACGGCTTCCCTCTTTCGGTCGGAGACGTGCATCACATCCGGCCGGCCGGTGTCACATCCTGCCGGGCCGCTCGGTCAAGGAGGTGTAACCGCAAGAATGGCAAGGAGATCACCATGGAAGCCCGTCTCAACTTCCTCGGCAACACCGCCGCGGCGAACTTCGTGAAGTACATCAACTCCGCGGGCAAGGTCGTGACCGATTCGACCCTGCCGGCCGCGACGCAGGAGCTGGTGAAGATCCGCGCCGGCCAGATCAACGGCTGCGCCTACTGCACCGACATGCACACCAAGGACGCCGAGCACGCGGGGGAGACCTCGCTACGGCTCAACCTGGTCGCGGTCTGGCGGGAGGCGAAGGTCTTCACCGACGCCGAGCGTGCCGCCCTGGAACTGGCCGAACAGGGCACCCGCATCGCCGACGCCAACGGTGGCGTCACCGACGACGCCTGGGCGAACGCCGCCAAGCACTACGACGATGACCAGCTCACCGCCCTGGTGTCCCTCATCGCTCTCATCAACGCCTACAACCGCATGAACGTCATCATCCAGCAGCCTGCAGGCGACTACCAGCCTGGTCAGTGGTCATAACCGCACCAATCCTGCGTCAGGTCGGGCCGGGACGAACCCGGGCAGTCCGATCCGATCCGATCCGATCTGACGCATCGCGGTTCAACATCTCAGGCCTGAACCAACTCCCGCGGGACAACGTGTTAGCCCATGGGGCGACCCCCTGGAAGGGGCCTTCGCCCCCCACAGCCCCCCGCGGGTCGGGGTCTCAGTCGAAGGCCGGTTCCCGTCACGGGACCGGCCTTTTCGATGCAGCGCCCTGCGCTCCTCCGTTCTCCTTTAGGGGACCAGCCACCGGCTGGGTGGAGTCATCTGTCCTCAAGCGCCGCGCCTCGCGCGTGGAGACGGAGCCGTTCGCGGAGCTGCGGTGCGCTGTCGCCGTGAAGTTCTCCCCGGCGTGGGCTACTGCTGCTGGCTGTCGGCATGGCGGGGTCGGACATGTGCGGGGCGGGTCCAGGGGATGAGTGCCGGGACGCGGGCGCGGTAGGTCTCGTAGGAGGCGCCGAACTGGCTGGCCATCATGCCGTCCTCGATTCGGACGCGGCGCAGCAGCCAGGGGATGGCGGCCGCCAGGATGACGATCCAGACGCCGAAGCCGTAGGCCAGCATGCCGCCGATGATCAGGCCGAGGAAGCCCGTGTAGATGGGGTGGCGGACCAGCCGGTACGGGCCGTCGGTACGCAGTTCGTGGTGTTCCTGGACCATCGGGATGCTGGCCCACATGGTGCCCAGAACCCAGCGGGCCCACAGCAGCAGAGCGGTGGAGGCGAGGGCGAGCAGCGCGCCCAGCAGCGCGAGCTCCGGCTGCCAGTACTGGAGATGGTGCCAGAAGGAATGTGGAAATTGTCTGACCACCGTAATGAGCACGACGGCGCCGACGATCAGCAGAACCCGGCGGGGCAAGGTTCGACGCAGGCCACGCACCCAGGGGCCCGGACCGGCATGGCTCTTCACACCGAAGTAGACAGCTCCCACGATCCAGGACACAACAAAGATCAGGGCGCAGACGCCGATGAGAGCGACGAGTACGGAATGAAGAGAGCCCATGGCCTAAGACTGCTCCCGGTGGGGGTTGATCACCACCACCCACGGCCGAACCAAAGCGTCGCTTGCTGCCCGAGGCAGGTGGCTACAGGCTCAGCGCGTTGGTCGAGTCGTTCAAGCTGGCCGAGGGTTCGCCGGACGGTCTTGCGCCGTGGTCGCTCTGCCAGTAGGAGATTGGCCCGGATCCGAAGCTATTTGAAGATGTTCACGGCGCGGGAGATGACTAGGGCGATCGCTACGATCGAGACCGCCGACTGGCAGAGCATCATCATCTTCGACCAACGGCTGAGTGGCATCACGTCCGTAGGGCTGAACGCGGTCGCGTTGGTGAATGACAGATACAGATAGTCCAGAAAGGCCGGTTCCCAGTTCGGTGGTGCGACCTCCGGCGCGGTCATCTGTGTGAACAGGAAGTCCGGGTACGGGTTGCCGCCCTTGGCGCGAGCGGCCGGGCCGCCGCGGTCCAGTTCCCAGTACCAGAGGGCGAAGGCGACGACGTTCGTGCCCCAGATCGCCGCTCCGGTGGCTAGCAGTGCGCCCGCGCTGTTCCCGGCGCTGCCGTTGATCAGATTCCGCACGAGAAGTATGGCTGAGACCGCGTTTCCCAGGCTGATCACCGCCAGCATGCTGAGGCTGGTGGTCCGCAGCACCCCGGACTCCCGGTTGATCCGTACTGGGTTCGCCGCGACCAGTCCGATCAGCAGGGCCACCTCCAGACCTGGCAGCAGCAGGTGCGGCCGAAGGGCGAACTTACTGGGCAGCAGGATCTGCAGTGCGATCGCCATCAGCACCGCCAGCGACACCGGAAGGCGTTGCTCACCCTCAGTGCGGCGCAGCCAGGCGGGCAAATGTACGTCCTCGAAGCCCTCCGGCAGATGCACGTCGGCGGACAGGGCCCGCTCCAGTCGCATCAGCTGTCCACGGAGCGTCTCGGTGAGATAGCGATGTTCGTCACGCATGGCGCCAGTCTCCTCCAACCGTGATGGCCGACCGGACTCCCTACACGGACGGCATAAGCGACTGCTGGGTCCGGGAGCCGGCCCCTCATGACCGGGTACACGGTGACGGAAGCCGGTCATCAGTCCCAGGCGACGCGGAGGACGGTCGTCGCGGACAGAGGGTCCTCGCCGTTGTGGGTGGCTAGGACTCCTGCTCCTTCCGGGGTGTTGGCGTAGACCGGTTCTCCGTCGGAGACCCACTTGCGCCAAGCCGCCGCGAAGAGGGTCGCGCGGGTGCGGTTCTGGGCTAGTGCCGCCGGTACCGCGTGGTAGACGACGCCGTCCGCTCGGGCCTCACCGCGAAGCCAGTCACGCGCCTGCTGTCGTGCCGGAAGGGGGCGCACGACGTACCGGGGGACCAGGTAGCGCGGCGCGGCGATGGGGGAGAGGACCTCGTCGAGGGCGAGGGCGAACCGCTCGGACGTGACGGCGTCGACGGAGGCCAGCGAAAGGCGGTACGACCCGTCCGGTTCCACGCGGGCCACGACGCCCTCGGCGCCCCGCTCTGCCAGGCCTGCCGCCTTCAACCCGTCCGCGACCGCATAGGCGAACCGCAGGAGCGGCGGCTCGCCGGTCACGAGAGAGAGCAGCCGCCCGGCACGCCGCACCGCGCGGCCACGGCGTACGCCCAGGGTCGCGCCGGCCACGATCAGGGGAATGCCGGCCACCAGGGTCACCCAGGTGAGGACCGCCAGGAACAGGGTCACCAGACCAAGGCCCAGCACGGCGAACACCGTCCGAGCGCGCACCGGCGCCGCGGGTGCAGGGGAAGCGCACGTCGCAGCAGGCACCACCAAAGGCGGCGACGGCACCGCCACCACAGCAGGGGAGGGCAGAGCCGTACGGGCCGCCCGTACACGCAGGGTGTGCACGAGTTCGTCGCGGAACCCGGTGCCCAGCCGCCACGCCGCGCGGGTCTCCTCGCGTTCGGCCGCTCGTTCGAGCATCGCGACGTTGACCGTGTCCACATCCACCGCAGGCGGGGCGTACGGCGAGAACGTGGCGTCCACGTGCGCCACCCCGGAGACGATCTCTCCGTCCGGCGCGGCAGCAAGGTAGCCCCGGTGCTTGCGTACGAACCGGTGCCAGTCGGCCGCGCCCTTCGGGTGCCGGTCGGTGACACAGACGACGGTCCACACGTTGGCCACCTTCTCCGGCCAGGAGGGATCGAGCCGCAGCGCGCGCCCTCTCGTCTGGACCACGGAGGTCGTGGTGGTCGCCGCGGTCAGGTCGATCAGCGCGTTGACGCCACGGGCGTCCCAGCCCTCGCCGAGGAGCGCGCGGGTACCGACGAGGATCCGGCAGTGTCCCTCCTCGAAGAACGCGGTGACCAGGCGTACCCAGGTGCGTGCCGACCAGACACCGCCGATGACGCACAGGCCGTTGTCCTCATGAACCGACAGGTCCGGTCGTCCGGCCCAGGCGAGGAACGCGCTTGCCGTGGCCGGTCCGGCGGCCACCGTACGGCCGGTGACGAGCATCGGGCCCAGCGCGCTGGTGCGCTCGTCGGCCGCGAGTTGCTCGAGCACCAGCCAGGCCGAGCCCGCCTCCGCCTCGAGTACTCCGCGCAGGCCCGCGGGCAGGCGGGCACCGGCGCGTTCGTGGTCGCAGAGCACCAGGGCGCGCAGGCGGAGTCCGAGTGAGGCGTCCTCGGCGGCGGTGATCTCCACGGTCGCGTGCGTCTTGGCCGCGCTGCGTGCGAGTACCCGGTCCACCGGAGACTGCGCGGCGCGTACGCCCCGGCGGGTGAGCAGGTAGCCGACCGAGGGCAGTGCGCGCCGGATCGCCTCCAGAGTGTCGGAGCCGGCCGCGGAGTGGGTCACATAGTCGTCGAGCAGCGCGACCCAGTCCTCGGCGGACGGAGGGTGCCGGTGCTCCTCGCGCAGCCGGGCACCGGGTGGCAGGCCGAGCAGGCCGGCGTGGTGCATGCGCAGCGCGGCGGCGACGAGCCGCGGCTCGTCCTTTTCGGTACGCGCCCAGGGCACCGTGTTCGTGGTGAACCTGGCGTCCAGCCAGGTCAGGAAGTCGGTCGAGGTGACCAGGTCGGTCGTGAGCTCGGCGAAGCGCTCGGCCTCGCCGGCGATGTGATCGGCCTCGACGCCGGTGGGCGGCGTGAGCCAGGCGAGCTCCGCGAACGGCGCGAGATGTCCCTCCCGGACCAGCGCCGGGATGGACGCGCCGAGGATCGGCGTGCCGAACAGCGTGTCGACCAGTGTGGCCTCGGCGGGCGACAGCGACTCCGGGGGCGTGCCGGTCAGGCCGAGGACGACCGCGTCGGGGAGCCGGTCGAGGACCTCGGCGACGAGCCGGCCCCAGACGTCGAGCAGGTGATGGCACTCGTCGAGTACGAGGGTGAGCGGTCCGGCGTCGGCGAGCCGGGTGATGAGCTCGCGCCCGTTGGCGTGCAGGCGTCGCAGAGGGCTCCGGGCGTGTCCCTCCTCGTCGGTCTCCGTGTCCGGGTCGAAGACCGCGAGGGACTGATAGGTCAGCACCGTGACATCCGCGCCGAGCGACCGGTCCGAGCCCGCGGTGGTCGTCGCGGGCGTGAAGCGCCGCCAGTGCGCGACCCACTGCTCCTGGATGGCGGTGTTCGGCACCAGGACGACGACCGTGCGGGTCAGGCGCCGGGCGGCCTCCAGGCCGATGAGCGTCTTGCCCGCTCCCGGAGGCAGCACCACCCACGCGCGCCGGCGCCCCGCCGCCCATGCGGCCCCGAGCTGATCGAGGGCCGCCGCCTGGTAGGGCCGGAGCGTTCCGGGCCAGCGCGTTCGGGAGAAACCGGTGGTCACCGCGTCATGATGACAGGCGCCCGCCGACTGGCGCGGGCTCGTTCTGCGTTAGCGGCAAAAGGTGACAAAAAGGAATGGCCGATTTAGTGGGACCTTCGCATTCGCAGAGCGTGTACGTACTTCTGTAGATCAGCCGCTACTGTCACGGTTCGTGCTGCCTCGTTCACTTCGCGATCTCGGCGAGGCCTTTACGCGTCTCGTACAGGTTGGGAGTTTATTCTCCCAAGCCGGGACAGAGGAGTGCATATGGGGCGGAGTGCTGACTCCGAGGACGGCCGGGACGACGAGTCCGGTCATGAACCGGAGGGCTCTGTCTGGCATGCCCTCGGACTGACCGCGGCGTCGACCGTCGTCTGGGGTGTGGCCCACGTGGCAGCGGGTCGCCGCGTCGCCGGCCTCCTCCTGATGGCCCTCCTGGCGATCGTGCTCGGCGGTGGCATCGTGGTGGTGCTGGACTTCCGCGACCAGCTCAAACAGGTCGCCGTGCAGAGCAACTGGCTGGCCGGCATCACCGCCGGCATCCTCGTGCTCGCCCTCGTGTGGGCCGCGATCGTCGTCCGGTCCTATCTCGTGGTCCGCCCCAGCGGTCTGTCCGGTGCGTCGAAGGTGCTCGCCGCCGGAGTGGTCGTGGTGCTCGTCATGGGCGTCTGCACGCCGCTCGGCTGGGCGGCCCGCGACACCTACACGCTGCGCGACACCATCAGCACGATCTTCCACGGTGACGAGGCGGCGCCCCCTCCGGTCGTCAACGTCGCGGACCCGTGGAAGGACAAGCCGCGCGTCAACATCCTGCTGCTCGGCGGGGACGGCGCCGGTGACCGCGTCGGGGTCCGTACGGACAGCATGACGGTCGCGAGCGTCGACACCAAGACCGGTGACACCGTCCTGATCAGCCTGCCCCGGAACCTCCAGCACTTCACGGTCATCCCGCGGCTGCGCTCGCGGTGGCCGTACGGGTTCACCGGGGTGGCGGCCGGCGACGAGGGGCTGCTGAACGAGCTGTTCCAGGACGCCGAGAACGACAAGACGCTCGTCCCCGGCTTCGGCAAGGGACGCCGCGGGCCCGAGCTGGTGCGAGAGGAGATCTCCTACCTCATCGGCCAGCCCATCGACTACTACATCCTGGTCAACCTGTTCGGCTTCGCCGACATCATCGACGCGATGGGCGGGGTCCGGGTGCACATCGCCCAGGACATCCCGTACGGCGGGCCGGAGGACGGCAGCGCGCCCACCGGAGTGCTGAAGGCGGGCGACCGGAAGCTGAAGGGCAAGCAGGCCCTCTGGTTCGGGCGGTCCCGCACGTCGAGCAGTGACTTCGTCCGGATGGGCCGGCAGAAGTGCCTGATGAAGGACGTCGCCGAGCAGGCCGACCCGCAGAAGGTGCTGACCAGCTTCCAGCGGCTCGCCAAGGCGGCGAAAAAGACGATCTCCACCAACATTCCGGCCTCGATGTTGCCGGCGCTGGTCCGGCTGTCCGGCACCATGAAGCAGGGCGCCCGGGTCACCAGCCTGATGTACGTGCCACCGCAGTTCCACGTCGTCCGGCCGGACGTTCAGGTGATGCGGCGCGCCGCCGCCCAGGCGATCGAGGCGAGCACGCAGGCGGCACAGACGGCGCCCTCGGCCAGCGCGGGTGCCTCGGCCGCCCCTGGCAGCTCCGCGGAACCGAGCGCCCATCCCAGTGGGAGCGCCTCGGCCGGCGCCGGTCAGCGGAAGACCAAGGCGGTCTCACTGGCGACGGCCTGCGGGTGAAGGTCCTTTCGAATATGGGCCAACCACCGGGAAGGTTTCCCGCCATTCCCTTTTCCGTGATTCCCGTGAGGATCGGGCCTTACCGGGCAATCGAGGCAGGTGGGGTCATACGTGCGGTACGATCCAGCAGTCATTGCCAAGGGTTACTGACAGCTTCCAATCAATCACTTTGCATACCGCACGGTGTGGCAGCACGTCTCCAGCAGGGGCGTGAAGGGCCACGAGCAGAGGATCAGGAGACTTCATGGCACGGCGTCAGGCTGGAGGGCGGGCGGTGAACGGCCGCGAGCCGATCCCGGTCGCCGGACTCTGGCGCGCCCTGGGGCTCACCCTCGCGTCGTCCGTCGTCTGGGGCGTCGCGCACGTCTGGGCGGGGCGCCGCGCCGTCGGTTTCAGCCTCATGGCCCTGCTGGCGGTCCTGTTCCTCGGCAGTGCGACGGCCGCGTTCGCGTTCCAGGAACAGCTCAAGCAGGTCGCGGTCCAGCACACCTTCCTCAACCTGATCACCGCGGGGATCCTCGTCCTCGCCGTGGGGTGGGGCGCGATCGTCATCCGCTCGTACCAGGTGGTACGGCCGACGGGCCTGCCCACCGCGATGCGCGTCACGTCCGGCGCCCTCGTCGTGATCGTCGCGATGATGGTCTGCACGCCACTGGTGTACGCGGCGAACGCGACCTACGTGCTCGGCGACACGCTCTCCACCATCTTCTCCGGCGACCAGTCCGGCGCGCACATCAACGCCGCCGATCCCTGGAAGGGCCGGCCGCGCATCAACATCCTGCTGCTCGGCGGCGACGGCGGTAAGGACCGCACCGGCATCCGCACCGACAGCATGACGGTCGCCAGCATCGACACCCATACCGGCAACACGGTCCTGATGAGCCTGCCCCGCAGCCTGCAGAAGTTCCCGCTGCCGGCGCGGCTGCGCTCCAAGTGGCCGTACGGCTACACCGGTGACGCCCCGGACCCCCAGCATCCCGGCAGCGTGGGGCTGCTGAACGAGCTGTACATCCAAGGTGAGCAGCATCCCGAGCTGGTGCCCGGTTACAAGAAGGGGCAGCGCGGTCCCCACATGGTCGAGGACGTCATCGGCTACCTCCTCGGCCTGAAGATGGACTACTACGTCCTGGTCAACCTCGACGGGTTCAAGGACATCGTCAACGCCATGGGCGGCGTGACGGTGCGCATCGAAAAGCGACTGCCGATCGGCGGCGAGATCGTCAACGGCGTGCAGACGCGTCCGCCGACGGGCTATCTCCCTGCCGGCAAGCACCATCTCAACGGCACGCAGGCCCTCTGGTACGGCCGATCTCGTGACGCGGACGACGACTTCCACCGGATGGACCGGCAGAAGTGCCTGATGAAGGACATCGCGGATCAGGCCGACCCACAGAAGGTCGTCACCCACTTCGAGAAGCTCGCCAACGCGGCCAAGAGCACCATCTCCACCAACATTCCGGCCAAGCTGCTGCCCGCGCTGGTCAAGCTGTCCGGCTCCGTCAAGCACGGCGCCGACATCCACAGCCTGCCGTTCAACCCGGGCAAGATCGCCAACTTCCACGTCTATGAGCCGAGCTTGACGGTCATGCGCCGGGCGACCACGAAGGCCATCGCGGACAGCACGAAGCCGAGTGCGCCCCCGGTGACTCCGACCGCCACGCCCACCAAGCGCACGGGCACCGGCACCGGCCGCTCCCCGTCCAGCCGTTCCACCAGTGCCTCCTCCGGCGGCGCGGTTTCCCTGAAGAACATCTGCGGCTAGAGCCGAAAGCCGGCGCGAGCGTCCGGGGCATCGGGTTGGGCGCGGCAGAATGTCCAGATGACCGGTAATCCTCCGGTGGGTCGTCCTCTGCGGCGCCGTGTGCTGGCCGCGATCGTCGGAGTGGCCGCGTTGGCGGTCGTGCTGTTCGCGATCCCGCTCGCGGTGGCGCTGCAGCGGGTGTACCTCGACGAGGCGAACGCGTCGCTCGAACGCGACGCGACGCGTCTGTCGGCCGTGGTGCCCGACTCGATCGCGCGCGACCCGAAGCCGGTGCCGCTCGTGACCCGCATGTCGCAGCGGCTCAGCGTCGGCGTCTACACGCTGGGCGGCCGGCGCGTCACCGGCCGGGGTCCGTCGTATTCGCCCGTCGCTGGCCACGCGCGCGACGGGCGGGTGCACGAAGCGGTCGAGCACGGACTGCTGACCGTGTCGGCGCCGGTCCCTTCCGATGAGTCGATCGTCGCGGTGATCCGGGTGGCGACGCCGTACGACAGCGTGTCGGACCAGGCCGAGCGGGCCTGGCTGCTGATGGGCGGGCTGGCCGTCCTCGTGGTCGGGCTGGCGGCCGTGGTCGCGCGCAGGCAGGCGGGCCGCCTCGCCGCGCCGCTCGAACGCCTCACCAGTGACGCGCAGGCGCTGGGCAGCGGCGACTTCAGCATCCGGGCGCGATCGGTCGGTGTACGGGAGGCCGACGCCGCGAGCCGTGCCCTGGAGGTGACCGCGCGGCGGCTCGGCGACGTGCTCGATCGGGAACGCGCCTTCAGCGCGCATGTCTCCCATCAGCTGCGCACCCCGCTGACCGGCCTGCTCCTGGGCCTGGAGGCGGGGCTGGCCGAGGACGACCCGCACGCCGTGATCCGCACCGCCCTCCAGCGCGGCGAACACCTGCAGGAGATCATCGAGGACCTCGTCCGGCTCTCGCGCGGAAGCGTCGGTGACCGTGGGGTGCTCGACGTGCCGGCCCTGCTGGACGAGGTGCGGTCCCGTACGGACGTGAGCGTGCGGGTGCCGGAGGATCTGCCAGAGGTGCGGGCCTCGCTGGAGGCCGTACGGCAGATCCTGCACGTCCTGCTGGACAACGCCGTCACCCACGGCCGTCCGCCGATCACCGTGTCCGCGACGGACCTCGGCTCGGGGCTGGTCATCGACGTCACCGATGGCGGACCCGGGGTGCCCGACGGGGCCGACGTCTTCCGGGCTCCGAAGGGCGGCCACGGCATCGGGCTCGCGCTTGCCCGCTCGCTTGCCGAAGCGGAGGGTGGCCGCCTCATCTTGAGGCGTTCCTCACCCCCTACGTTTAGCCTGCTTTTGCCTTCGAGTGGCTACGGTGAGTCACCGGTCTGACCGCTCATTTCTCCCCGGCGACCTCGCGTTCGTAGCGATAGCCGCGCCCGCGCAGGGTCGTGATGTGCGCGAATGTCCCCAGCTTCCGGCGGAGAGTGGAGACGTGCACGTCAAGGGTCTTGGTCGGACCGAACCAGTTCTCGTCCCACACCTCGTCCATGAGCTGCTCCCGCGTGACGACCTCGCCCACGCGCGTCACCAGCGCCGCCAGCAGGTCGAACTCCTTCGGCCGCAGCGGCACTTCGGCGTCACCCGCGTGCACTCGCCGGCCCGGCAGGTCGACGCGTACGCCGCCCACCGTGAGGACCGTGTCACCGGGCACCACGCCGCGGCGGCGCAGGTGGGCGCGGAGCCGGGCGACGAGCTCGGTCAGCCGGAACGGCTTGGTCAGGTAGTCATCGGCCCCGGCGTCGAGCGCCACCACGACCTCGAACTCCTCCGTACGGGCCGTGAGCACCACGATCACGGTCTCCGGCAGCTCGGCGCGCAGCCGGCGGCACACCTCGACGCCGTCGACGTCGGGCAGTCCGAGATCCAGAAGGATCAGGTCCGGCGGATGGTTGTGGGCATCGGCCAGCCCGGCCTGCCCGGTCCGGGCCAGGCTCGCCTCGTAGCCGCTCACGGACAGGGCCTTGAGCAGCTCCGAGCCGATGACGGCGTCGTCCTCGACGATCAGGATGCGTTCACGCGGCACAGACCTGATCCTAGGGATCCTCCCGGGGTGGTCGTCCGCCGGAAGGCCGAGGGGTTCCCTACATGACAGACGTCAGCGTGGTCGTCATCGTCTACAACGATGCCGATCGGCTGCCGGCCGCGGTGCGGTCCGTCCTCGGTCAGTCCCATCGCGACGTCGAGGTGGTGATCGTCGATGATGCCAGCACCGACGCGACGGCCGGGGTGGCCGACGCGCTCGCCGCGGCCGAGCCCGGACGCGTGCGGGTGGTCCACCGGGCGGACAACTCCGGCGGCTGCGGGCAGCCGCGCAACGACGGCATCGCCGAGTCGCGCGGCACGTACCTGATGTTCCTCGACAGCGACGACACCCTCGACCAGCACGCCTGCCGTAACATGGTCGCCGCCGCCGAGGAGCACGAGGCCGAGCTCGTCTCCGGCTGCTGCTGGCGCGTCTACCCGGACAAGGGCGAGGAGAGCGCCTGGTACCGCGGCGTCTACCGCGAGCGGGGCGTGTACGCCTCGGTGCGCGAACGTCCCGAGCTGCTGTACGACACGCTGTCGACCAACAAGCTGTACCGCCGTGACTTCCTCGACCGTGAGGGCCTGCGATTCGTCGAGCGCCTCCACTACGAGGACCTGCTGTTCAGCACCCAGGCCTACCTCGCCGCCCGGAAGATCGCGATTATTCCGCACCGCGTCTACAACTGGATGATCTACGAGAACGCCGAGACGCTCTCGATCACCAATCAGCGGGCCGAGCTGCGCAACTTCGCCGACCGGCTGGAGATCTTCCGGCGCATCGACGCGGTGTACGTGCGGTACGGCGCCGATGACCTCAAGCTGTCCAAGGACGTCAAGTTCCTCAACCACGACCTGCTGCTGTACGTCCGCGGCCTCCGCAGCCGTGACCGGGAGTACCGCGAGGCGTTCCTCGCCCTGGCGCGTGAGTACATGGCGACGATCGACCCGCGGGCGTACGGGGAGGCGCACGAGCTCCAGGCGATCATCGGCTTCCTGGTGGCCAGAGGTGACGACGAGGGCGCCGTCACGGCCGCGGACTACGTCGGGAAGGGCAAGACCGGCAAGCCGCGGCTGACCGCGCCGCTCGTCGAACGCGACGGCCGCATCTACTGGTCCTGCGACCACCTCGACACCGAGGAAGGACGCCGCATCCTCGACGTGACCGAGCTCGGCATCCACTCGCTGCCGCTGAAGTCGCTCAACCCCGGCGGCCGGGTCACCGGCATGGCGCGTGCCGGGCGCGAGCTCCGTCTGAGCGGCGACGTCGTCAACCCGCTGAACCGGATCCGCGCCGACGCCGGGCTGAGCGCGCGGCTGGAGTTCCGCGACCGCAGCCGTACCGGCCGGTTCTTCGCCGTGCCCGCCGAGGTGACGCTCGCGGGCGGCCGGCTCCGGTGGCGCGCCAGGGTCGTGCCGGGACGGGACGTACGCCCCCTCGGCTTCGTCGACCAGAGCTGGGGCCTGCGCCTGCGGCTGAAGGCGGGCGAGGACGAGCTGATCATCCGGCTGTTCGGGGATGATCCGATGGACGTGTCGGTGCCGGTACGGCCACGCCTGACGCGTCTCGCCGGTGACCACTTCGAGGCGTACGTCCCCGAGTCCGGGGAGATGGCGTTCCGTCTCGTCGCGCACGGGCGCGCCGGGCGTGTCACGCTCGCGACGCTCCGGAGGTTGACCGCGACCGGCCGCGGGCGGCGCTGGTGGACGGCGCTGCTGCGCGCCGAACGTCGCTGGCGGACGGTGTTCACCCGGCGCAGCACCAAGCTCGCCGTCTACAACAAGATCCTCATCCGCCTGCCGATCCGGCGCGACACGATCGTCTTCGAGAGCCACCTGGGCAAGCAGTACTCTGACAACCCCAGGTACATCTACGAGGAGCTACGTAAGTCCGGCGCGCACCACACCGCGATCTGGTCCTACGCCAAGAACCCCGCCGGCTTTCCCAAGGACGCCAGGCTGGTGCGCCGTGGCTCGTGGCAGTACTACCTGGCGCTCGCGCGGGCCGGCTACTGGGTGGACAACCAGGGCTTCCCTCGCGACGCCGTCAAACGCCCGCAGACGATCTACGTCCAGACGTGGCACGGCTCGGCGTACAAGCGCATGGGTTTTGACGAGCCGCAGGTCAAGCGCAGTACGAGGGCCCAACGGGACCGTTTCCAGCGGACCGTCGACCGCTACGACGCCTTCCTGATCCGGTCCGAGCACGACGCGCGGACGCTGGCCAAGGGGCTCGGCGTGCGCGCGGAGCTGATCCGCAGCGGTTATCCGCGCAACGACCCGCTCGTGAACGGTGGCGACACCACCGAGCTGGCCGAGGAGCTGAAGCTCACCGGAGATGACCGCAAGGTCGTGCTGTACGCGCCGACGTTCCGCGCCGGTCCGGGAGGCAAGGCGCTCAAGCGGTTCGAGATGCCGTTCGACCTGGAGGAGTTCGCCGAGGAGCTGGGGGAGACCCACGTGCTGCTGGTGCGGCCGCACTACCTCAACGCCGCGGTCGTGCCGCCGAGCCTGCGCGGCGTCGTCCGCGACGTCACGGCCGTCCACGACGTCACGTCGCTGCTCCTGCTCGCCGACGCACTCGTCACCGACTACTCCTCGCTGATGTTCGACTATGCGCTGCTCGACCGCCCCACGATCTTGTTCGCCCCCGACCTGCAGGAGTACGCCCGCTCCCGCGGCACGTACTTCGACCTGCGGCGGGAGGGGCCCGGCCCGGTCGTGACCGAGCCCGGGGAGCTGTTCGCGGCGCTCGCCGACCTGCCCGGCGTCGCGGTGCGCTACGCGGAGCGGCGGCGCGGATTCGTCGAGCGCTACGGCGAATACGACCGGGGTACCGCCGCGAAACAGGTCATCGACCGCTTCTTCACGGGAGGCCGCGATGCGTGACATCTTCATCGTCTGCAACAACCTCGAAGAGCTCGGGGGCCTCCAGCGGTGGGCGCACCACGTCGGCCGGCTGTTCGCCGAGCGCGGTCACCGGGTGCACCTGATCGGTGTGACGCACGCCCAGGACCGGCACGACTACGGGCGCGACCTCCCGTACGACCTGACCGTTCTGCACGAGGTCCCGCCGCCGGACCGGCGCAAGGGCCGGCTGCGGGAAATGCGCCGCCGCGCCGTCCAGCGGCAGGGAGCGGCCCGGCTGAGCCGGATGTTCCGCGCCGCGCGGCCGGGCGGCGTCATCATCGCGGCGCAGGTGTGGGCGATGGAATGGGTCGCGCTCGCCGACACGGCCGACATGCCCGTCATCGGCATGAGCCACGAGTCGTACCAGGCGACGAAGACCTCGTCCCGGTATGAGCGGGTGAAACGCCACTTCGCGGACGTGCACCGCTTCCTCGTCCTCAGCACCGAGGACGCCGACTCCTGGGCCCGCGACGGCATGTCCAACGCCGACTTCATGCCGAACCCCCTGCACGTGACCCCGACGGTGCGGCCCGACCTGTCGCGGCCCGTCGTCGAGCTCCTCGGGCGGCTGTCCTTCGAGAAGGGGCAGGACATGATGCTGGAGGCATGGGCCGAGGTGAGGGCCGGCTTCCCGGAGTGGCGGCTGCGCCTGTACGGGGCCGGTCCCGACGAGGCGGCCCTGCGCCGTCAGGCCGAGGACCTCGGCGTCACCGGAAGTGTGGAGTTCCGCGGGACGACCGCCGACGTCGAGGGCGCGCTGAACGAAGCGTCGATCGTCGCGCTGTCCTCGCGCGTGGAGGGCTTCCCGATGTCGGTGATGGAGGCGATGGCCTACGGTCTGCCGACCGTCGCGTTCGACTGCGCGCCCGGCGTACGGGAGCTGATCACCCATGAGTCCGACGGGCTGCTCGTACGGCCGGGCAACACGATGCAGTTCGCCGAGCAACTGGCACGCCTGATGGGCGACGAGGGCCTGCGCGCCAAGCTGGGCGAGCAGGCGCGCTCGTCGATCCAGCGCTTCTCCGCCGAGATGGTCATGGATCGCTGGGAGCGGATGTTCGCGCTGGTCGACCGCTGACGCTGTCTCAGGCCCAGTGGGCACGGAGGCGGCCGCCGGGACGGGTGCGCTGCCACGTGCAGGGCTGCGCCACCTTCGGCTCCGACGTCGCGCGGATCGCCAGGCTCATCAGGCTGATCAGCATGGCCCCGTCCGTGTCGGTGTCGAGCAGCACGGTCACCCAGTCGTCGTCGGGCCGGGTCACGACATGCCCGCTCTCGACGAGCACCTTGTCCAGGCGCTGGACGAAGACACGCGAGAGCCGGAGGTCGGCCTCCTCACCCGTGTGCAGGTGAAGAATCTGGCCACCCTGGAAGCTGAAGCTGCGACCGGCACCACAGGATGGACGACCGGCCTCCAGACCTGGCCACGTCGTCAACTGCGCGGCCACCCGCTCGGCCGCGCTCCGGCTCTTCGGGGAGCCCGTCACGGCGATAGCATTGCCTGTGGCGCTGTTTCCGCGTAAGAGGGTGCATCCCAATTGTTATCAACGGACTTCGCCATTTTTCTCCTCGTGGCCACCGCCACGACGCCCGTCCGTGCCCCGCAGGCGGTCCCTGTACGACGTGACGCCGTACGGTGGATGAGTGATCTCCCGTATCGACGTGGAAGCGGCCCGTGTCAGAATCGGCTCGAGGGTGCGCCGGACCCCGGTTCTGTCGACCGATCTCCACGACCATGGCCTGTGGCTGAAGCTCGAGCAGTTGCAGCAAACCGGTTCGTTCAAGGCGCGGGGCGCCTTCAACCGCGTCCTCGCGGCGACCGAGCGCGGCGACCTGCCGGAGGCGGGAGTGATCGCCGCCTCGGGCGGCAACGCGGGCCTGGCCGTCGCGTATGTGGCCCGCGAGGTCGGCTCCGCCGCCGAGGTCTACGTTCCTGAGACGGCACCCCCGGTGAAGGTCGCCCGGCTGCGCGCACTGGGCGCCTCCGTCCGGCAGGTCGGCCGGGAGTACGCCGACGCCTACGAGGCCGCCATGAAGCGCGCCGCCGAGACGGGGGCGCTGTTCTGCCACCCGTACGACCAGCCGGAGATCTGCGCGGGCCAGGGCACCCTGGCGCTGGAGCTGGAAGAACAGACCGGGGGCGTGGACACGGTGCTGGTCTCGGTCGGCGGCGGAGGTCTCATGGCCGGCATCGCGGCCGCCCTCGAGGGCCGGGCCCAGGTCGTCGCGGTCGAGCCGCGCGGCTGCCCGTCCTTCCACGCGGCACTGGCCGCCGGCGCACCGGTCGACGCGGAGGTGTCGGGCGTGGCGGCCGACTCACTGGGCGCCCGCCGCACCGGCGACATCCCCTTCGCCGTGGCCCGCCGCACCGGCGTGACCTCACTGCTGGTGAGCGACGACGAGATGATCGCCGCCCGCCGCGAGCTGTGGGACCGCCACCGCATCGTCGTCGAACACGGCACCGCCGCCGCCTACGCCGCCCTGCTCACGGGCGCGTACGAGCCCTCTCCGGACGAACGCGTCGCCATCATCTGCTGCGGTGCCAACACCGACCCCGCCGACCTGGTGAAGTGACGATCAGCGGATAGGCGGTCACGATGGGTGCGGCTTGGTAGCGTTGCACAAGCAGTGAACGAGGTCGTCTCCGTGGAGGAGATTCTGATGACGGCGGCGCCGATGCCCGAAGTGCCCGAGACGCCCACGAGGCGACCGTGGTTCATGCCGCCCGCCGACGGTTTCGTCGCCGAAGACCTCGATCGCATTCCGGAGTTGCCGCGTCACACAGAGTTGATCGATGGCAGCCTTGTCTTCGTGAGGCCCCAGGCCAACTTCCATCTGCTTTCGATGGACACGCTGGTGAACGGCATGTGCCGCACCGCCCCACCAGACGTCCGCATCCGTCGCGAGATGACGGTGACCCTCTCCAGACGGCAGAGACCAGAACCCGACGTCATGCTCGTCCGAGCCGAAGCGGTCACTGGACCCGATCAGACGGGTTTTCACGCCTCAGACGTGCTGTTGGTGGTGGAAGTCGTCTCTCCGGACTCTGAGGTTCGCGATCGGGAGCGCAAGCCACAGCTCTACGCCGCGGCGGGGATCTCGCATTTCTGGCGCGTGGAGAACACCGAGGGCCGCCCGACCGTCTACGTGTACGAGCTGGATCCGGCCACCAAGGCTTACACGCTCACCGGCATCCACCATGAGCTGCTGAAGCTCACGGTCCCGTTCGACATCGACATCGACCTGACCGAGATCGACCGTATCTAGAGCCAGTCGCGTTTCTTGAAGACGGCGTAGAGGGCGAGCGCGGTGCCGATGAGCACCGCGAGGCTGACCACGAAGCCCCACTGCTTGCCGTAGCCCGGATACGGGACGTTCTGGCCGTAGAAGCCGGTCACCGCCGTCGGGACCGCGATCACCGCCGCCCAGCCGGTGAGCTTCTTCATCACCTGGTTGAGGTGGTTGCCCTGCATGGCGATGCGGGTCTCCTGGAGGTTCGTCACCACGTCACGCAGGCTCTCGGTCCACTCGGTGGCGCGCAGTACGTGGTCGTAGACGTCCTGGAAGTACGGCGTCATCGCCTCCGGCACGATCTCCAGATCGTGGCGGAGCAGCCCGTTGACGACCTCTCGCATCGGCAGCACCACCCGCCGGAGCAGCGTGAGGCTCTTGCGGAGCCGGTAGCCGCGGCGCTGGGCCTCCCGATCGGGCACGTCGCCGTCGAACAACCGGTCCTCCAGGCCGTCGATCGCCGTGTCGAGCGACTGCACGGTCTCGAAGTGCTGGTCGACGACGAGGTCGAGCAGCCCGTGCAGGAGGTAGGCGACGCCGTGCTCGGCCAGGTCGGGAGAGGCGTCCCACTGCTTCACGAGCGCGTCGATGTCGAACTCCTCATCTCCGCGTACGGTGACGAGTGCCCGGTCGGTGACGAACGCCGAGATCTCGTGGCTCTCCAGCGCGCCGCTGTCGTCGACGAGGCGGACGGCGTAGGCGTTGAGGAACAGGTGGCCTTCGTAGCGGTCGAGCTTGGGGCGCTCGTGGCGGCTGACCGCGTCCTCGACGGCCAGCGGGTCCAGGCCGAACTCCTCGCTGATCACCCGCAGGCCCTCGTCGTCGGGTGAGCACAGGTCCAGCCACACAATCGTGTCCGGCTCGGCGAGATAGTCGCTGATCCGCGCGGCCGGGAAGTTCTCCGCCTCCATCTTCCCGTCGCGCCAGACCCGGGTGCGGGCCTTCAGATCCATGAGCCGAACCACATCCGGTCGTACCACGCGCTGTAGGTCAGGATCCTCGCCGCGAGCACGGGATAGAGGTAGTAGAAGTTGATCAGCACGAGGAACACGTACGCTCCGGACACGGCCGCGCCGGAGATCCGTCTGATCGGCATCGCGTCGGCCGAGCCGATGATCATCCCCATCACCAGCACGATCGACAGGACCATGAAGGGCAGCATCGGGGTGGCGTAGAACAAGAACATCGTCCGGTGGCCGAAGCCGAAGTAGAACCACGGGAGCCAGCCGGCCATGAAGCCCACGAGCGTGGCGCCGGCGCGCCAGTCGCGCTGCACGAGCCACCAGCCCGCGATGACGCACAGCGTGACGATCGACACCCACCAGATCGCCGGGGTGCCGATGCCGAGGACCTCGCGTGAGCACTTGGTGGCGCCGCAGCCCGACGGCTCGGTGTAGAAGAACGCCACCGGCCGCTTGAGGATCAGCCAGTTCCATGGCCAGGACTGGTAGTCGTGCTTGACCGTGAGCGTCGTGTGGAAATGCCACATCTGCTGGTGGTAGCTCCACAGCCGCGGCATCGCCTGGACGAACGCGGTGATGGGGTTACCGGCGACGCGACCGCGCCCCCAGCCCCCCGCGTTGAAGACCCAGCCACTCCACCAGGACAGATAGGTGATGCCGCTGAGTACGACGAGGGACAGGAAGGCGGGCACCGCGTCGAGCAGGAAGCCGCCGGCGTACGGCCGGCGCACCCCGGCCGCGCGCCGCGCGCCGATGTCCCAGATCAGCACCATGACGCCGAACGCCGCGATGTAGTAGACGCCGGTCCACTTGGTGGCCACGGCCGTACCCAGGCACAGCCCGGCCGCGACCCGCCACCAGTGCATGACGAACGGGCCGATCTCGCTGTCGTTGCCGCTCTCCATGACCTTGCGCGCGAGCGCCCCGCGCGTGCGGTCACGGTCGATGACCAGGCAGGCGAACCCGGCCAGGATCCAGAACATCACGAAGATGTCCAGGATCGCCGTGCGGCTGGTGACCAGGTGCATACCGTCCAGCGCGAGCAGCAACCCGGCGGCGGTGCCGAGCAGCGTCGAGCGGGTCATCCGCCGCGCCACCCGGGCGAGGATCAGGACCGACAGGGTGCCGATCAGCGCCGCCGAGAACCGCCAGCCGAAGGGGGTCATGCCGAACAGCCACTCGCCGATGGCGATCAGCCATTTTCCGGCCGGGGGGTGGGCGACGAAGCTGCCGCCGTCGATCCAGATGTGGTGGTTCGGAGGATTCTGAAGCAGGAGCTTGTCGGCGTTCTTGGCCGTGTTGTGCTCGTACCCGAACTTCAGCAGGGCATAGGCGTCTTTGGCGTAGTAGGTCTCGTCGAAGATCACTGCCCGGGGTTTGCCGAGGTCGTAGAACCTCAGCACGCCGGCGAACAGCGTCACGGCGAGCGGGCCGAGCCACCCCAGCAGCCTGTTGCCCGGAATCGTCGGCGCCAGCCACTGGCGCAACGATGGCGGGCGCTTGTCACGCTCGGACCGGGGTGCGGGTTCAAGCCCTGTCATCGCCACCACCCGGACATCGTACGGGGGGAAACTGGCCCGATCGTGCACTTCGCACCGCCTGCTCTCGCATGAAGCCGCGCCACCGGAGATGCGAGCCGGGCACACGGGGGTCGAAGATGGGGGTGTGCAGACCACTGGGACGCTGACGCTGGCCGCCGCGCCGATCGGCCGTGCGGAGGACGCATCCGGACGCCTCCGTGCCGCTCTCGGCGAGGCCGACATCATAGCCGCGGAGGACACCCGCCGGCTGAGGCGTCTTACCGCCGACCTGGGCGTCAGCCCCTCCGCGCGGGTCGTGTCCTACTACGACGCGAACGAACGCGCCCGCGCCGCCGAGCTGCTGGACGACCTGCGCGACGGCCGTGACGTGCTGGTCATCACCGACGCCGGACTGCCGGGTGTCTCCGATCCCGGCTACCGGCTCGTCACCGCGGCGATCGAGGCGGACGTGCCGGTCACCGTCCTGCCGGGGCCCTCGGCGGTCACGACGGCGCTGGTCATCTCGGGGCTGCCCAGCGACCGCTTCTGTTTCGAGGGGTTCTTGCCGCGCAAGGCCGGGGAGCGCTCGGCGCGCCTGGCCGCCCTCGCCGAAGAGCCGCGCACGATGGTCTTCTTCGAGGCGCCGCACCGGCTGACCGCGGCCCTGGAGGCGATGACCGCCGCGCTCGGCGCGGATCGCCCGGCGGCCGTGTGCCGCGAGCTCACCAAGACCTATGAGGAGGTACGCCGCGGTCCCCTCGGGGAGCTGGCCGAGTGGTCCGCCGGCGGCGTACGCGGCGAGATCACGCTCGTCGTCGGGGGAGCGCCGGACCGGTCCGGCGAGGCGGACCTGGAGGCGCTGGCCGAGGAGGTCGAGCGACAGGTCGCGGACGGTGTGGTCAGAAAAGAGGCGATCGGAGAGGTCGCGAGGAGACATCGGGTGCCAAAAAGGGATCTTTATGCTGCGGTTATTGCACGAAAAACCGCGCGATGACGATTATTTGACGCAATCTTTACGCAGCTCAGAGGCCCGTGGCGGTCCTTGACGGGGAAACTCAGATGGGACGTTATCCGGTTCGCCCGGGGGTGACAGGTAATGCACGAATCCATGATCTCGCGCGAGACGTGGAAGTACGAGTGCCTCGGCTGCCTGCACGAGTGGCAGGAGGAGTTCGAGGTCGGACGCTCCTCGGACGGCCACGGCGGGGAGACCGTCGTGTACAGCCGCAAGGGCCACCGGTGCACCTCACCCTGGACGGAGCTGTTCTGCCCGTCGTGCGGCGGCTACGACGTGAAGACGCTGCCGACCGGATGGGCGGCGGCGCTCCCGCTGCAGCGCCACCGCTACGCCGAGCTCGAGATGATCTTCCGTCTCCGCCGACTCCACGCGTACTAGGAACCTTGTGGATCCTGGGATCCACGGTGACGGCGGTTTGGTCCTGGACGGCGGCTTCGCCCGCCGTACGGTCAAGGCGTGGAGTGGACCGAAGAGGAGTACGCCGAGTACCTGCGGGGCGAGCGTCGACGCTTCGCGTGGGTGATGCGGCGGCATGGGGGCCTCACATCGGCCGAAGCCGAGGCAGTGGCCCTGGAGCAGTACCCCTACGAGGCGAGCGATGCGCCCTGTCGCGGGCTTGTCTTCCATGACGAGGCATGGCACTGGGCGATGCTGAAGATCCACAACCACCTGTACTGGGTGGAGCACCCGGACCTGGCCCAGCCATCGGCGGAGTACAGAGCCCTCGGCTGAGCACTCTTGAAGGTCAGGACGCGGTGACCGCGTCCTTGGTCGACGGCTGTCCTGACTCCGACGGCTCGTCACCGGAGGAGCCGGTGCTCTCGGCCGACGTGCGGCCACGCCGGCGGAGGACGCGTCCCAGCTTCTCGCGCGGCTCGCGGGAGAAGGTGATCGCGGCGGCCAGGCACGCGACCGGCACCGTCGGCAGGACGTAGCGGTAGTCGAACTCGGCCGTGGCCGGCGGCACCAGCAGCAGCCCCGTCGCGGTGATCCAGGGCAGGAACGCCTCTCCGCCCCAGCGCCGCCACATCGGGATCATCCCGGCCAGGCCGACGATGAGGATGCCGCCCAGCAGCGTGCCGGGAAGGTGCGCGACGTGCTGGTAGGTGCGGATGGTCTTCGCGTACGGGTCGATGACGCGGGTGCGCGCGTTGCCGTCCTCGTAGGCGTGGGCCTCTGCGGCGGCCGTGCGGTCGCGGCTCATGCGCCAGTTGGGCAGCGCCGCCGACTTTTTGCCGAATTCGTACATCTGGTAGGTGGCCTTGTCGGGGAAGACCGTGCGGTGCCACCTGAAGGTGTAAAAGAAGTCCTTCGCCACGACGCGGGCGTAGTCCAGCGGCTGGGCCAGGATCGCCCGCTTGGCGAAGTCGCCGGCGAGCTGGTTCTGGTAGTCGGTGAACCGCTGGGCCGGGATGCGGTGGAACGGGGAGTTGCGATCCCAGATGGCGTCCTGGGAGAAGGTCAGCGGGGTGTGGGAGGTCTTGCTGTCCTTGCAGAGCGGGTACTCCGAGACCGGCGGCTTCATCTTGTTGCAGTCGGCGAACTCCGTGACCCGCGCGTAGAGGAAGACGCCGCTGCTCGTCGTCATGCCCGGCTTGCCGTACCAGGCCCAGAACCAGCCCGCGTACGCGCCGAGGGGCAGGGCGCACAGCACGACGGTGGCGACCAGGATCCGCCAGTTGAGCCGCCGGATCAGGAAGTAGACGACGACGGCGATCAGCACCGGTTCGCCGACGGTGCGGGTCAGCGTCATCAGCCCGAGCAGCAGCCCGACGACCCCGGCGATCTTCCAGGTCAGCGCCTTGCCGTGCCACAGCAGGATCGTGACCACGGACACGAGCAGGAACTCGAACATGATGTCGGACAGGATCAGGTGCTCGAGCTGGATCTGGTACGCGTCGTACAGCAGCGGCACCGTCGCCAGGGCCGCGCCCCAGCCCGGCAGGCCGAACCTCTTACGCAGCAGCGCGTAGATCATCACCGCCCCGGCCAGCCCCATGAGGTGCTGCAGGCCGGCCACC